>DATFTC010000357.1:0-9556 GCA_035262305.1 Myxococcaceae bacterium
GGTATCGCTAGCTCAACGCCACACGGTTGGAGAAAACCGAGGACAATTACTTGTGCCCGCTCCGCTGGGATTCGAGGAAGGCCAGCGCCCTGCTCCAAGTTTCAGGGGAATTGAGGATCCCCAGATGGTTGGTGCCGAGAATCGAGTCGTGCTGTCCCTGTCCGACAAGCTCGAACGTGGGGGCACCCTGCAACCGGGGACTCGCTGCGAAGTCGTGGGGAATGCCGTCGCGGTCCTCTGCCGGAACCGCGGTTAGAAAGCCGTCTGTCGCGGGGGCGTTGGGATAGCCACCAGAATTGTATACAAAGTCGGCATCGACATTTCGGATGACCAGATAGTGTGTGGGGCCTGGTGTCTCCCCGGCGCCGTTGAGAGTCGCAAGCAGCGGTGTGTGATCCGATCCGTATTCTCTGCAGACGGCGCTATTCGGGGTAAAGCCTCCATTCTGCGGCAGTTGCCAATAATTCGCCGGTGAGGGCGAGCAGTTGACAATGCCATGATTTGGCCCGTCCACTGCGACCAGGGCTCGGACCAGTGCAAAGGCGTTGTCCTGGCGCATCCACTCGCGAGCGACGGTAACCCCAAGGCTGTGGCCGATGATGTCTACCTGGTGCGCGCCGGTGAAGGCCACGACCGCGCTCACGAACGCGCGCAGCAGCGGCACGGCGGCGGCGGTCGTATGCGCAACGCCCGAACGCTGCGTTGGGTCCTGCAGGAGATCGCATTGATCGCCCTGATAGCCCAGCGCCCATACTTCGTTGAGACGGAAGCCATTGTTCACAAGAAATTGAGCAAAGTCCTGGACGTGGCCAAACGGGTTGCAGGCAGTAGGGAACGGAGTGTCGTTGTTGCCGTGCAGGAAGATGACTGGAACGTGAGCAGTAGGGCCCTGATTGGACCCGAACCCGATCACCGGCACGCCCAGGTGGGGGTTGATGATTACAGGAAAGCCAGGCGGGAATGTCGTCCCGACCTGGGATTGAGCGAGGACTGGCATTGCCGAGATCAGCAACAGCCCGACTGCTGCCATAGCGGTGCGCTTCATCGATACCTCCGTCAAATCGAGTGAGGCCTCGGGATACCGATGAGACCGCTGGAGCGCAAGGCACGGGTCTGGGCGAGCGTCAAGAAGAATGGAAATCACCTTAGGCGGACTGCGAGCGTCAGGCCGTGGTGGCCTCCCTGGCAGTGCTCGCGTACACAGCGCCGTCAGTTTCCGCCCCGGCGGTGGGCATCCTCAAAAAACAAGTCCTTCCAGCTCGCCGGCCGGCTCTTGATGCGATCGATGCGGTACATGAAGTCGGCGGTCACCTGGACTCGGTGGGGCGTGAGGGTGAAGACGATGCGGGGATCCTCAAGAATGGCGAGGAGCTCCTCAACGCTCTCGGAGTCGCCGGACATCCGCTTGTAGGTGGCCGACGCCGCTCGCTTGTCGCGGTTGAGAATGTCGATCGCCTCCTCGAGCGCCTGGACGAAGGCGCGGTACGTCTTTGGGTTTTCGTCGTGGAAGCTCACCCGCGTCCAAATCACATTGAGCGTCGCCGGGCCCCCGAGCGCGTCGTAGGTGGAGAGAATGGAATGCAGCGATGGTTTTGCAGTCTCTCGCTCCATGAAGGGGGGCGAGGAAAAGTGCGCGGTGATCCCGCCCTTGCCGGAGAGCAGCGCGATCGCCGCGTCCGGGTGGGCCATCCCGATGGTGAGCGGGTCGAGCTTCTCGTAAGCGGCGTCGCCGAACTCGCGGGCGGCAGCCATCTGCAGCGCGATCGCCTGGTTGGAGATCTTCACCGCGGTGACGGCGATCTTGTCCTGCGGGCCGAAATCTCGGATGGACTTCACCTCCGGCCGCGAGACGACCAGCTCGTTTGGAATGTCGCCGAGCGCGGCCACTCCGCGCACCGCGCCGGGCGTCCCCTTGGTTTTTGACCAGAGCAGGACGAGCGAGGGAACTCCGCCGGCGGCGAAGTCGAGCTTGCCGGCGAGCAGCGCGTCGTTGATCGCGTTGACGGCGCCGATTTTCGACCAGACCACCTGCAGCTTGGTCAACCCCGCCTTGGCTGCGTGCTTCTCGAGCAGTTTCTGGTCGCGCATAATCATCAGCGGGAGGAAGGCGACGCCGTACTGTTCCGCGATGCGGATCTCGGAGGTTTCCGCCCAGACGACGTTGGCGAGCAAGACCACCATGACGGCGAGCGAGCGCAGGCAGAGTTTCGTCATCTGGAGACGACTATTCCCCTCCGGCGCGCGAGGCAAGTATCAGCGGAGCCGGGAAAGGCGCGTGGGTCTCAGGGCGCGCTGGTCGTTCCTCCGGCTCGATAAACGCGCTCTCCCGACGCCGAGTTAATGACAATGACTTGCGTCAATCCCGAGAACCTCTGGCCTTCGTCGGTCTCCCCGCCGCATTGGTCGACCTTCAATGACGAGCTCGCCGCGACATACTGGCCGCTGCGCAGCCTGAAGAGCCTTGGCGATCATGTTTCCACCGGCCGGTGGGTCTGATAACAGCTTTTACGTCTCCTACCGGCCGAAAATCTCGTCTACGAGATCGAGCTTCTGGCCCTGCGATAGGCTGCTCGGGAATAGTTCTCGCCTCGCGCCGTCAGCGTGCGCTAAACAACGACGCAGCAGGCCCTCTCGATCCCGAAGGTCCCAGGCATGTCGAAGCTTCCAGGATTCGCGGCTTCCGCTTTGGTGCTCCAGCTCTGGTCGGCCCAGTCCCACGCCGACGACACGACTATCGTCCGGCAGTTTGAACGAGGGTTCCGCTTGACCATCGCGCCGTCGGTCTACTTCCCCACAGGGGCTGGTAAGACGGGATTCGGCCTGGGGATCGAGGGCCGTTATGGGATTGACCTCGGCTCGGTCATCGTCGCTCCCGGCGCGATGTTCACGACCTATTTCGGCGACAGAAATGTTTACACGGGCGCGGGAACCGTCCGCCTGACCTTTCCGGTGGGGCGCTTCGGCCCGTACGTCGAAGGAGGTTTGGGCTTCGGCGGCATCACGAGCCCAAGCCAGAGCGGCGCGCTCCTAATGGCAGGTGCCGGTTTCATGTTGTACATCGGCGATCGGCTCGGATTGGGCCTCAGCGTGAGATACGAGAAAATCACCAGCTCGGATTTCGAAGCGGTCATCCTAGGTCCGAGTATTCTGTTGACCTTCTAAGCCACGGCGAGTTGCCCAATTCCAAAGCGGAATCGCGCCTAGCGCGCTCCGAAAACCGTCGTTGGCTTTTGCCGCTAGTGCAAAAGAGGACGTCGCTGGGCATTGGCCAGCTCTCGCTTGCCAGTTTACAAATTTTGATTCAAAGAGGGTCCTAATCAGCAGCGAGGGCGAAGCTATGAGTACTTCGAGGAGCACAGCAGTCCTAACTGTCGTTTATTTCGGAGGTTTTGATCAAAAGCTCCACGCCCTTGGTAGAGAGACGGGGATTGGGCGCTAGAGCGGTGAAGTAGTCTGATCTAGATCTCGAACTGCAGACCATCGGCAGAGAATTTATATATCTCGTTCCGGTGGTTTCGAATCGCTTACCTGGCTCGGCTCGAGCGAAGCTTCGTCCATCTCTACCAGGTTCACTGTCCAGCTCCATGGCTGTCCAATGCGCGTCTGGTGGCGCTGCTCGCTGCAGCCGTGCATTCCGGCAAGGCTCGCGCGATCGGAGTAGCAATTACTCGGAAAAGCAGATGAGGCGCGCGCTGCACTCCTTTCGTCCAGCGCGGCTCTGCTGCGGCGAGCAGGGGTGAAGGAGGATTTTGGTGTTGGAGACCTAACACTCTCAAGGAGAATCGATCACGGATTAAGAACGGAGGAGCGCAGCCTGGAAGTCAGGATTCGAAGGGACTGTTCGTGCGGTTTACTCTCACCTTTGTGCCCGTTCTTGGCCTCCTAATGGCACTCTTCGGTCTCTCCGTCTGGATCGGGGCTCGTGGATCAGAGCTTCGCGAAGAGCCGTGGTTCGGGATTGGTGGAGCGATTGTTTCGACGAGTTTGTTGTGTATCGTTTTGCTTCTAATCGCGCGGGCAATTCCCATCACTGATGTGCGGCGCGGGATATTCAGCTACTCGATTTCGATCTTAGTCCTCGCAGCCTTGGCAATTTGGCCATCCACGCGTTCCAAAGGCGGATGGATCTCGCTCGATATTCGGCCGATAGATTTGTATTCATACGCGGGTTTTCTTGTCATCCTTCAGCCAGGCGAGCGTTTGGGAGCTATGTTCGCCGCGCAGTCGGATCGCATGGCAACTACGGAAGCGATTCGATCTGGCTTCGAAGCGAAACCGGACTCGATCATTGCTTTTGACAACAGTCTCGTCGTTGGCATGGATGTACGACGGTTCAAAAAACGAGACCTGAGGTCCCTACGACTTGCAGCGCTGGATTTGAAGGGTACGCCGATGCGTTCGAGTTTAGATCGCGCGGTTCTGGAAATGGGCGGTGAACAGACCGGAGCTCTCATCGTGCCGGATCGCGCAGGCCGCGTCTTGACCATTGGTCGGGACCCAATCTATCCATACGAGTTCAATGCTCAGGTCATAACGGAGCACGGAGACGTTCTCACGGGTGCGGCGATCGCGCGCGCAGCATGTGGTCTAGCTGATGGGGAGGGGCACTTCCTGATCATTAGCTACGAATGGGCACTCGTTAGATTGGACCGTCAGGGAGCAGTCGAATCGACGCTGACATTGGAACCACCAGCCGGTATGCCGATTCACACGCGACCCCTAGCGCTAAGGGCAGTGAACCAAGAGATTCATGTATTGGCCACGACCGTCAGGGAGAACGAATCTTTGATCTTGTTCGGTCGATTACTCTCTAACGGCAAGATAAGTTGGCTACTTCAGACGAGTGTTGGTGACAACGCGAATCACGGCTACGTCGGGGATTTTGCCCCGGACGCTTCAGCCGTTGTGGCCCTAGGGGCCGGCTGGCAGAAGTTATTCTGGATTCGCAAAGATGGCTCGAGCGATTCAGGATTCACTGTTCATGCTGAACAGGCAACAAATTGTACGAGCATTCGGTCCCTTGCAGTAACAGACTCCAATGTATTCGTCGTTTGTGAAGGCAATCGGGAAACTCGCTCAAACACAGGTAACAGGAGATTGGTTGCACTCAGGCGAGATGGATTTCTCGATCCGCGGTTTAAAAGCTCTTTTTGATGCTCGACCACCCCAGTACTGAGCCATTAATCGCTTGCCATGACTACGGGACAGTGCTTGTTTCGCTCGTCGGGAGGTAGTCTCAATGTGCGAATTGCGGAGAGTGGTGACATGTCTTTCTGTGTGTCTCGCGATTGGCCTCGTCGGTTGCGGAGGACAAAGCCTCTGCGAGCACATCGATTCAGCTTTACGCGGCACCGATAATAAGGGGCAACCTTGCGGGCTGGCCCTTACTGGGTTCCAGAATTTCACAAAGGCCAGGTGTGACCAGGGAATCAAGAGCTGTACCAACGCGGACCAAATGGTACTTTCCACCGGGGCTGATTGCTTAGACCGAGTTCCGACATGCGCAATTGGGCAGCAGCAAACCTGGGCGAATCAGGTCAATGCGTGCGTAGCTACGCAGGTTACCATCGCGTGCGCGGCAGCAGTGTTTCAGTAGGATGCGGATCTATTACCCACGAGCTAAAGCCAGCGGCGAACGCGGCGCGTGTAGTCCTCGTATTCGGCGCCGAACTTGGCGCGCAAGTAGCGCTCTTCCGGCAGGATCGCGCCCCATGTCAGTGCCAGCACACCGACCGGGACGGCGGCGAGCGCCCACGCCGACGGCGCCAAGAGCGCGAGCGCGACGTCGAGCGCGATGAGGCCGAGATAGAGCGGGTTTCTGCTGACGCCGAACGGGCCACGATCCAAGATCGCGCGCGTCGCGCCGCCGGGCAGAAGCGCGGTTTGGCCGCGCGCCATGAGCGCCAGCGTCCAGCCGTTCCACAACGTGAACGCGGCGACGAGCGCCCAGCCGACGGGGCGCAGCGCGCGCGGGATGGGAAACGGATCGCCGAGCAGTTTGCTCATCACGACGCCAGCGAGCAGCGGAACACCGAGCGCGACTGGCGGCCAGATCCGAAATCCCGGCGCGTCCTTGCTCGTGCGCGCGTGCTGCCTATGGATCCCCGGGGCACTCCAGGATGATACCGGTGCAGATGAGGGCGCCTGTGTCCGGATTACAAGCGTCGACCACGACTACCTCACCCTGAGGAGTGGCCTCACTCCCTCAACCCTCGTTCAGGCGCTCTCGGCGCCTCAGAGGATTTCACGCTGCGCGGCCGAACCATTGCTCCCCAGCCGCTAAGACGTGCGTCATCGCACTCGATATGCGACGAGCAAACTCTACAGTTTTTGCTTGCAGCGCAGCTCCACCACCAGATGTTTGAGGTGAGGTCAAGCATGCCTGACGTCAACAACCAGAGTATCGGCGGAGATCACTTACTCAAGTTCGAAAGTAGAATAAGAAGGCCCGGCGACTTGCGCCGCCGGGCCCTAGGTTACGTGCGATTAAGCGGCGAGCGAACGGCCGCGGTTCCGCTTCGATTGCGGAAAGATACCGTTGCCGAGCTCACTGGCCTCCGACAACGTGTGCGACTCGTCCAGCTCCTGCTGCCACTTCGCTCGTGCAATGCTACCGGCGAGATCTCGACAGCCGAGCCCAAAGGCCAGGGCCATCGCCAAACAGGTACCGCCGAAGAAGATCAAGAAGGCGCTACTTAGCAGTTGCGTCGAGATGTCGAACTGCTTCAGCGCAAGCAGCACGACTAGCGTCGACAGGCCGTAATGCAGCGCATTGCGCACCAGGCGCGCCTGTCGAATCTCGGCGTTGACCGCAGCTGTCTGCACGAACTTGGCCACAAAGGCGCTGACGTTCAGACCGAACACGAGGATCACTGCGGCAAGCACCACCTGCGGAATCATGTCGATGACTGCAGTCATCGCACCGGTGGCCGCAATGCCTAGCGTCCCCATTGTCCCCAGCAGCGTGAAGATTAGGAGCATCCAGTACACCATCGTGCAAAGAACCTCACTGGGCGACTGCTCCACCTCAGCTCGCCGAAGGACGTTGGTCAGCCCGGTCTTCGAGGCTAGACGCTCGAACTGGACCGCCGCCAGGGCTCTGTTCAGCGCCGCCTTGGCGACCCGGGCCACGAGCACGCCGACCACCGCCACGATGATGGCCGCCGCCAGCTGGGGTGCGATGTTGGTGATGAAGCCACCTATTGTGTCGAAGGTCTGCTTCAGAATCGTAACGGTCTTTTCCACTTGCTCCTCCTTCCGGACACATGTCCCGTGTCCCCCGTCTTTGAAGCAAGCGCTTGGCCAAAAGGCCGATAAGTTGGACCCTATGCAGTAATTTCCAAAGCTTGTAATCGAAATCTTGTAGGGACAACTCTCACCCAAAGTGCGAACCCGCGTTCCCGGAGACTACGCTCCACATCGAATGACGAGGAATCTGTGATGTTTAGATCGCGCTGTAACACCGTAATCTTCTTAGATGCGCAACCCGTTACACGGCCGATACGGGAGTCATGGACTAGCGTTGAACCAGTCGCGTACGGCGCGCATTTGCGGTTTGTACTCGACGGGGTCCATCGACCTGGCTTGCTGGTTTGCGCACCGATTCCGGCTGCCCGACTCCGTTGTGTATCAAGTTACCGTGGCGGAAAAGCGAGTGCTCGCCCACGTCAACCGGGAAGGCCCGCACGAATACGAGTACATTCTCCTGCTTCCGCCGACGGTATATCCCCAGCGGATTCTGAGCGCGAGCGAGACGGTGCTGCGAGGAGAGGCGAAGAGGCGGGAAATCGAGAACCGATGATACTGTTTAACCGCTCAAACAGACCAGTCGCTATTGGGCTTGGACTTCAAACGCGCCAATGTCGACAATGCCATTCACGATGCGCGGAAAACCCTCGCCGCGCTGGTCGAAGCCCAGTGGACCAATGAAATCAGGGTCGCCGGCGTCAATAGCGGGGCTGCCGGGCAGCAGGGCATGGGTGAACGTTGGACCGCCGTTATCTTGCAACGGGCCGAGTATGGGGTTCACATTCAAAAGATCAGTCTTGTCAAAACCAGTTCCACCTCTGGGATCGCCAATGAGATTGTAGCCGGATGCGGTTATATTCCCGCACAGATCATTTCCATCATTGTCGGCGCGATTGTTGGCCAAGATGGTGTTACGCATATCAAGATTATTCGCCCAAGCCATTCCGCCGCAGCTCCCCTCCTCCCCCGCCGTGTTATTCGAAACAGTGCTATTGCGGAGTGTGACGGCTGTCGCACTGATGGCCCCGCCTCTTGCAAATCCACAGAATTCGATACAGTAAGTCTGAGCCGAATTGCCCGAGATGGTACTGTTCTCGATCGTAACCATTCCCGTGCTGAATACGCCGCCGCCCTCCCCGGACGTAAAGCGATAGGTGTTGGGACCCGCCAAATTTCCGGAGATTGTGCTGTTGGACACGGTGAGGACTCCCGCGTTGTAGATGCCGCCTCCGTATCCGTCGCCGAATTCACGACCCGCGTGATTTCGCAAGATCGTGGCGTTGTTGATAGCCATCGTTCCCGAATTGTAGACACCGCCCCCGCACCCACCAAAGGTCGCGCGGAGGTCGCCCACACGGCTATCAGAAATAACGCAATCGTTGAGGGTAAGCGTCCCAGAATTGTAGACGCCACCCCCTAGTGCGCCAGGGCGTAAACACCCGGTTTCAACTTGACCTGAAGTACCGCCAGTGATGGTGAGCCCTGAAATGCTTACCACAGCGCGGTTTGTGAAAATTCGATATTCACCACCTGTGCTCCGCTGTACCGTTAGTAGCTTCGAGCCAGGACCTTCGATGTTGATGCTCCGGGTCAGATCCGGCAGGACGCTCGTCAGATTGATTGTACCAGTAACCGTGAACGTTATCGTGTCACCGTCGATCGCGTTGGTGATGCAGTAGCGCAGGTCACCCACCAAGCCATCTCCTTCTCCCGCATCGGTGAGGCGGTCGACGCTGAACGTCTGTTGCGCCTGAGCAGATGCCGCTGAGAATAGGGTCACAATTAACAAACAAAGACGAGTCATCATTTGGCTGCTACTGCGAAGCGTCTGTTGCATTTTGCCCCTTCGGTGGATTTTGACCTTTGGGTTCCCCTCGGGCTAGGCGCGAATCCTCACCATGACTAAGAGTGTACGTCAAGCGAGTATTTCACGTTGCTGCCCTGGGGGGCCGGGCAGTTCGTAGCGTCTGGCAAAACGCGGCCGGTTGTCACAGTGCGGTCGTGCACTGGACGAGAATTACACCGCTCTCCTCCTTTGCAGGCGCATCGCTAGGCGAATCGTCGAAGATGGGCGAGCAAACCGCACAGGGCGATTCTCCGAGTCTTTGCGACAGAGCTGCTTCACTCTGCGGAGCGGGTTCTATGTCGCGCGGGCTCGAACCGCTTTAATTCTGGACGACGTCGAAGTCGAGCGTCGCTCGGCCATCCGACGTATTGGTAGCGCAGATCGAGAAGTAGCGAGCATCGCCGGCGAGCGTAATCACGTCGTTTACCGAATCCGCGGTGACCGGCGATGTCTCTCCAAGCG
>DATFTC010000358.1:0-41738 GCA_035262305.1 Myxococcaceae bacterium
CCCCTCTGGCTCAACAACAGGCAATGCCATGCAGCGCGTGATTGGCCTTAGCCTGGCATTCCAAAGCAATGGTCAACCGGCGATTGCATATCTCGGCGGGAAAGACGACGGAACGGGGTCTACTTTTTGGTATCAGAGCGATACCGCGGTGTCGTTCCGTCAGACGGATGGTACGACCTGGGTAGAGGACATCGCAGCGAGGATGAGCGCCGATGGGCCGACGCTTTGCGGGAATCCAGTGAGCGACATGTCGGCGGGGTTCGTCGTCGGGCTCTTTCCGGCGTTGAAGTTCATTGGCTCGACCGCGTACGTGGCCTACCGCGACGTGCATACGGGACAGTTTCCGCAACAGGATTGGAACGGTTCGGATCTCAAGCTCGCCACGGGCAACATCGGGAGCTGGAGTCGCCAGCCGATCATTTGCGGCGGAAATGACAAGAAAGCATACGGTGGGCACTCGCAGATGATCATCGGTGCGCAAGGTGCGCTGGCGATGGTGAGCGATGAAGTTTTCGACAGCCCCGACGGCCCCGGAGCCAACGTATTGTTCAGTCGACGAAATGCGGATGGAAGCTGGACCAGCACTCCCTGGAACGCTCCGGTATTGCAGATCAGCAATACGCAAAAGGGACCGTCTCTCGCCTACGATTCGACCCTCGGATATGCAATCGCTGTCGTCGAACGCGCCACCAACACGCTGCTGTTTACCTCGTCTAGCAACGGTTCGATATGGACTCAGCAGGACCCGGTGTTTCAATCGGGCACCGGCGGGTGGTATCCGTCGATCGCTGTCGATCCCTCGTCGCACGAGCCAAACATCGCGTTTTACGTCTGCTCGCAACGCGCCGGCATTGCGGAGGATTCGTGTCCCCCTGCCGAGCGGCAGCTGCGCGTTGCCTATCGAGTGCTGGGCAACTGGAGGCAAAGCACCATCGATCAACAGGGCGGCGTTTTGCCGAAGCTCGGCTACCTTTCGACCGGGAAGCGGGTGATCGCGTATCGAGACCCGGGGTCCGGCGCGGTGAAGCTCTACGTCGACCTATGAATTGGAATTACTCCTCGATCGTTGTAGGCGGCGCCCTGGCGTTGGTCGCCGCCGGGTGCGCGGGCGACAACACGCTCGGCGGCAGCGTGTCAGAGCTGTTCCCTCTCGACGTGTCGCGGGTCGAGGTCCGCCGAAACACCGAGGCGCTGCAGGTCAGCTACTACAACAACCGGGCGGAGGACATCGACATAGTGGCGCGGGTCACCGTTGACACGACGGGAATCGACCTGCGGCCGGGAAACAAAATCGACCTCAGCGGAGAGTACGCGCCCGGTCACTTGCGCACCACGGTCATTCATCTGGCCTGGGGCGAGCCGGAGCGCGGCCTACCGCCGGTGAAGAGCGGCGACCTGACCATTTCAAAGGGCGGCAACCCCGGAGATGCCACCCGAGGTAATTTCACGATGGCCTTCGGCCAGGGCGGAGATCTCGGGGCGGGCCGAACGCTCTACGGGAATTTCTCGTCCACCGCGCTCGACGGCGGTTTCTGATTTACGCTCACTCCCCGCTCGACTGCACCAGGTTGTACTTGTGCAGCAGCGAGTAGAGGTGCTTTCGATCCAGGCCGGCATCGCGGGCGGCCTTCGCCACATTGCCCTTGGATCGCAACAGCAGCCGGGTCAGATACTCGCGCTCGAAGCTGCGGATCAACTCGTCCTTGCAGTCTTTGAAAGGTCCCGCGTAGTCGACCGGAAGGATCTCTCCGTGCGATGCCGAGTGAGACGAGGATTCCCGAAGCAGCGACTCGGTGGAGAGCTCGGGAATGTCGACCATGTGCTTGGCGCGCTCGAGGGCATTGCGAAGCTCTCGAACGTTTCCCGGCCAGGTATGCGACACGAACTGCTCGCGCACCTGCGGCGCTAGGCGCTCCCAGAGCGGTTCGCCGGCGAAGGAGTTGACCAAGAGCGGAATGTCCTCGGTTCGATCGCGCAGCGGCGGTAGCCCTACGGTGAAGACGGAGAGTCGAAAGTAGAGATCCTCGCGAAAGCGGCCGGCCTGCGTCTCCGCCCAGAGGTCCTTCTTGGAGGCGGCGATGATCCGCGCATCGAAGGTCACCGATGCGGAAGACGCTCCGAGCCGCCGGAATTCGCGATCCTCGATCGCGCGCAGCAGCTTGGGCTGCAGGTCCATCGCCAGATCGTCGATCTCGTCCAGAAACAGCGTGCCCCCATGCGCGCGTTCCAGGCAGCCGATGCGCTGCGCCACCGCCCCGGTGAACGCGCCCTTCTCGTGGCCGAACAGCTCGCTTTCGATCAGCGAATCGGAAACGGCGGCGCAATCGAAGACCACCAGTGGACCGGCGCTTCGCGGCGACAGGCGATGGATGACCTTGGCCGCTGCCCCCTTGCCCGATCCGGTCTCGCCGACCAAGAGCAGCGTCGAATCGGTCGGAGCGATTCGCTTGAGCAGCGCAAAGATTTGCCGCATCGGCAAGCTCTTGCCGACCAGATCGCCGAGGCAATCCTCGGAGATCGGCGCGATCTCCATCGGCGCGACCTGCGGCTGAAAGCGAAGTTGAACGTCGCCGACTTCCAGCAGCGCCCCCGGTCGCAAATAGGCCTCGCGAACCTGCGCGCCGTCGATGAAGGTTCCGTTGGTAGAGCCGAGGTCCTGCACCAGAAAGCGATCGCCCTGACGCCGGACGATGAGATGGTTTCGACTCACCGTCGGATGATCGATCACCAGGTCGTTGTCGGGCGCCTTGCCCACCTTCACGCCCGGTTGCGCCAAGGGGTAAGAGCTGCCCGCCTTGTCGGTGTTTACCAGCACCAAATGGAATTCCTGCACCGCAAGGCGATCGGGTTTGGGGCGCGTGCCCAGGACCGTGTGGGTCGGAATGGGAATGGGGCCGGTCGCCATTGGAACGACTCATTCTACATGATACGCGAAGGTCGATGACCAGCCGCAACGGACGTGAAAAGCCTCCGGTTTCCCTGGTCGGTTCCGACGCCGATGTCGCGTTTTATCGGCGTCAATTGGCGCAACTGGGGCAACCCGCGCTGATCCTCGGGTGTGCGAATGGGCGCTTGGCCTGGGAGCTTTGCGCCGAGCTGCCCAGCGTCGTTGGCGTGGATCCGTCTCCTGCGATGATCGCCTTCGCCGAGGGGGAACGCGCGCAGCGCCCACCGGAAATCGCGGGGCGGGTGCGGTTTCTCTCGGCGGACCTACGTTCGCTGCGGCTCGCAGACAGGTTCGGCTCCGTTCTCGCACCTCACAACGTGCTCGCCCTGATGCCCTCGGTGCTCGACCTCGAGGCGGTGATCGCCACTGCCAGGCACCACTTGTTGCCAGGTGGCCTTTTAGTTTTCGACGCGGTCAATCCACGCCGAGGGAGCGCACCCGGCGCGGAATCCGAGCGCAACAGCTCCTCGCTTGATTCTTGGACGCCTCGATCGGCGTTCGCGCCGCACCTGCGCGAGCGGAGGCGAACCGGGCACGCACCTGGCGAAGGTATCCGCCGACTTCGACTGCGGCAGTTTTTCCCATTGGAATTTGATGCGGCGCTGCAGAGCGGAGGCTTCGTGGCCACCGCGCGCTACGGCCGCTACGACGAAAAGCCGTTCGACCCGGACGATCCGCTGCAGATCGTCGTGGCATCGCTCCGGGACGAATGATGGCCAAAGGCCACCGGCTAAGACTTTTGCCCAGATTGGGGGAAGGGGCTTGTTTTCGACAAGTCTTCGGACTCAATGCCGTGCGCCAGCTCGAGCAAGTCTAAAACCTGCTCTTTCGCCTCCGCGCCCTCGGGCGCGATGACAATTACCTCGACTGGGAGTCGATCTTCCGGTGCCACCGGCTCCGGGTCCAGGGGCTTGCCAGACGCGTCCAGGTCCTCAACCAGAAGGTCGCCATCGCGATGAATCGTGTATCGGCGGTACATACACACATGTTATTCACGCTCGCACCTCGGAGGATAGCTCTTCGCCGCCTCGATTCAGCCTCGGTGGTTGAACTAGAGTTGAGGAGTGGGCACTCCGCTGTCGACCTACGCGCGCAATTTTCTAAACGACGAAGCGCAGGCGCGAAGATTCCTCAATTGGCCGGTGCTGGTTTGGGAATGCCCCAACGAGGGCTTTCAAGACGAGCTGTTCACCACCGACGCAGGCGAAACCCGGAAGCTGCCCCGGGCCGGCGCGCCGGTAGTCCTCGAGGTGAGGAAGTCTTCGAGCAAGACGAACGCGTTCGCGATGGGGATCACCATTGGGCGAACCGGGAACAACGACGTCGTGCTCGAGGACAACAGCGTTTCCCGTTTTCACGCTTACTTCCAGCAAGATCCCAAAGACTCTCACTGGAAGCTGGTGGACGCGGAGAGCAAGAACGGCAGCTGGATAAATGGAATCCGCATGACCGCGGGCAAAGCGGAGGCGGTGGCCGATCAAGCGCAGCTTCGCTTCGGCGACGTCGAGGTGCACTTTTTTCTGCCTCGATCTTTTTTCAAGTTCCTGCAAGTGCAATTCACCCGTTAGCGCTTACTTCTCGAATCGGTAGCCCAGGCCGCGCACCGTGAGGAAGTGCTCCGGCTTGTCCGGGTTGATTTCGAACTTTTGCCGCAGCTGCCGCATGAAATTGTCCACCGTTCGCTCTGTCCCCTGGTAGTCGAATCCCCACGCGCCGGAGATCAGCTCCTGGCGGGTGAAGGTGCGGCCCGGGTGCGCGACCAGGTGCTCGAGGATCCGGAGCTCCTGGGCGGTCAAATCCACGGTTTTTCCGCCGCGCGTAATCTTCCTCGCGTCCAGGTCCACTACCACGGAATCGCCGAACTGGACTACCGGCGCGGATCCGTAGCGCCGGCGCAGCACCGCTTTGATCCGCGCGAGAAGCTCCTGAAGGCCGAACGGCTTCACGACGTAGTCGTCTGCGCCGAGGTCGAGCCCGAGGATCTTGTCGCTCTCCGTCCCCTTGGCGGAGAGCACCACCACCGGGACGCGATTGCCTCGCTCGCGCAATTGCTTGATGACTTCGTAGCCGTTCAGGTGGGGAAGCATCAGATCGAGCACGATCAGATCCGGCCGATCGTCGAGCGCGCGCTCCAGACCCGTCCGCCCGTCTTGCGCCTGAAGGACATCGTAGCCGTCGAACTTCAGGTTCATCGACAGTCCGGTGAGGATGGACAGGTCGTCTTCCACCACCAGGATTCGATGCGGGTTGTCCCTCATGCTCTGCTCTCTTTGCGCTCCAGCGAAGGCAGGTGCAGGGTGAAACAGCTCCCCTTGCCGAGCTCGCTCTTCACCGAGATCTTCCCGCCGTGCGCCTCGACAATGCGCTTGGCGATCGAAAGGCCCAGGCCGGACCCTTCGGTTTCGCGCGTGAGCAAGCCGTCCACCCGGTAGAAGCGGTCAAAGATGCGCTTGCGCTCGCGGATCGGGATTCCGGGGCCATTGTCCTCGACCTCGATCGCCACCCCGCGCCTCTCCAATTTTGCGCGGACGGCGATCCGCTTATCGTCGCCGCTGTACTTGAAAGCGTTCTGCATCAAGTTGAGCAGCGCGCCGGTGATCGCTTCTCGATCCACGTACAGCGGCGGCAGGTTCGGCTGCAACTCGCAGGACAGCTGCACCGGGGCATCGAGGCGCTGCGCGCGAAACGCTTCGATCGTGCCGTCGATCAGCCGCTGCGCTTCCAAAAGCTCGCGGTGATAGGTGCGCCGCCCGCTTTCGACGCGGGCCCAATCCAGCACCCGCTCAATCAGGTCCGACAATCGCTCGGTTTCCTTGGCCAGCGCGCGGAGGACCTCCTGCGTCTGGGCGGCATCCCGAACCCTTCCGAGCGCCAGGGTTTCGATGAACATGCGAATCGAGGTCAGCGGCGTGCGAAGCTCGTGGCTGACCAGGGAGACGAAGTCGGTCTTCAGGCGGGACAGCCTCGCTTCGCGGTACAGCGCGCGCGCGGTGAGGACGACGCCCAGGGCCAAGGTCAGGTAAAACAATCCCAGCAGCACGCCGTAGATCGCCCGATTGCGCATGGACGCCTGAGCGACCGGGTCGGCGCCGATCGGCGACGCGAGGAGCTGAAAATCGTGCATCGGGACGGGGAGAATTCGATGGGCGAGCGGTCGGTTCGCACCGAGCGCCGCCTCGCGCGCCTCCGCCATCCCGGACATCAGTTTTCCCACCAAGCTCTCCCCGGCGTCGCGCTTGAACGGCGCGATCTCGAACTGCACCCCCTCTGCGCCGGTAGAGGTGCCGGCCGAAAGTCCCTTCAGCAGCCGGTCGACGGCGGCGAGGGAAATCTGCGCTCCACGGATCTCCCCCGCGGTCCGAATCGCAGCGAGCAAAAAGGTGCCGTGCTGGGTGGCGATGGAGAAGAACAACGGCCGATCTGCGCTCAAGGGCAGGTCGGGGATCCCGCTCTTCAATGCCAGATTGAGCCGGGGGTTCGAAGCCTCCAGGTGCTCGCCGCGAATGGCAAACTGCGCCTCGGCAAGGGCGATTCCGTCAGGCGAGGCAATTTGCAGCTCGCTGCCTTGAAGCTGCGCATGCGATGCATCCAGCGCTGCGACGAGCTTTTCCGACAGCGTCTCGAGCCGGCCGGTCCAGGTGGCCTCAAGGCGCTTCTCTACCGCGGCTCGCTCATTGACGATCGCCAGAACGCCGAACCCAGACAGGCCCGCGGAGGGCAGAACGACGAGCAGCATCAAGAGCGCGAACACTCGCGGAAAGCTCAACAACTGCATGGGGTACTTGCGCTGCACAGGGGTCCTTTAGGGAGACTCTTCCACAGATCTGCTGGCGATGCGGCTCTGCTGGCAAGGGGTCTTATGCGATTGGCGGACGCGCGCGAATTTTGCGGGGAATCCGCTGAAGTCGTTCTTCATTTGTCTTTGGATTTGATTTACGCAACTGTATCGGAAGCTCGACGGGCGAGCGGGCGTTTTTGAGGGCTTCGGCAGGCCATCTAGGGGCGGAATGTGGCGGTGGCGACGCGCACCAGCGTGATTGGATCCGGCTCCTTCGGGACGGCGCTGTGCAACGTTCTCGCGGTCAACTGCGAGCAGGTACACCTTTGGGGACGGGATGAAAAGCTCGTCGCGGCGATTAACGAGCATCATCAGAATCCGACCTACTTGCCGAACATCCCCCTGGCGCAGAGCATCTGGGCGACCTCCAGCCTCGAGGAAGCGCTGGAGAAAAGCGAGCTGGTGGTCGCCGCAACACCCTCGCACGCGATGCGCGACGTGATCGTCCGAGCCGTCGAATTCCTGCCGCGCCACGTGCCGATCCTTGCCGTCGCCAAGGGGATCGAGAACGGAACGCTGCTCACCATGAGCGAGGTGCTGGAAGATTGCCTCCCGGAAGAATCCCACCCCTACATTGGCGTGCTCTCCGGCCCCTCGTTTGCGAAAGAGACCGCGCTGCGGATGCCAACGGTGGTCACGATTGCCTCTCGCTGGGACAAGCTTGCTACCCGGGTTCAGCGCGTTTTTCACACCGACAGCTTTCGCACCTACACCTCCTCGGATGTGATGGGCGTGCAACTCGGTGGATCGCTCAAGAACGTGATCGCGATCGCGGCCGGAATCGCGGATGGGCTGGGCTTCGGTCACAATGCGCGCGCGGGAATCATTACCCGGGGATTGGCGGAAATCAGCCGGATCGCGACGCGCCACGGAGCCAATCCGTTGACGCTCGCCGGGCTCTCCGGCCTGGGAGATTTGGTTTTGACCTGCACCGGCGACCTTTCGCGCAATCGCAGCGTGGGCATCGAATTGGGCAAGGGAAGGACGCTTGCCGAGATCCTGGCCGGGATGAAGCAGGTGGCGGAAGGGGTGAAGACGGCAAAGAGCGCGCGAGATATAGCCGCCCGCGACAAGGTAGAGCTTCCTATCTGCGACCAGGTCTACTCGATCCTCTATGAGGGGAAGAGCCCGAAGAATGCGGTCGTCGAGCTGATGAGCCGACAGCCCAAGTCGGAGCTCCTGTGAGTCTCCATCAGGGACTTCGGGTTGCGGAACGACCGTCCGCGGAGAGAACCCTGCGCTGAGGGTGAAGGTCACACCGTTCCCAGCGCGTGCGACGTGCCCTCTGCGAACAGGATTTGATCCGCTTTATCCAGCAGCTGGTCGAGACCCCGACCGGTGCTCGCGCTCACGCCGACGCCGCCGGCGGTGCGAAGGACCGAATCGAGCTCCTCGGACAAGAGACGGTCGACCTTGTTCCACACCATCAGCCGGGGCTTGCCCGCGAGATCGAGCTGCTCGAGGATCTTTTCGACCGCCCGCGCTTGCTCGTCTCGCTCCGGATCCGAGGCGTCTACCACGTGCAACAGGAGGCTGGCGTCTGACAGCTCCTCCAGAGTAGCGCGGAATGCGTTGACCAGATCCTTCGGCAAGTCGCGGATGAATCCCACCGTGTCGGTGATGATCACCTCGCGCTCGCGCGGGAAGCGCAATCGCCGGCTGGTTGGATCCAGGGTGGCGAACAATTTGTTCTCGACCAACACGCTCGAGCAGGTCATCGCATTGAGAAGCGTCGACTTGCCTGCGTTGGTGTAGCCGACGATGGAGATGATGGGCAGCTCGTGGCGAGCGCGCTGAGCCCTGCGCACCGCGCGTTCTTTCGAGAGCGATTCGATCCGTTGCTCCAGACGGGTAATCCGGTCGCGCACGCGGCGTCGATCGATTTCGAGCTTGGTCTCGCCCGGGCCCCGGCCGCCGATTCCGCCGGCGAGCCGAGAGAGCGAGTCGTCCCTTTGAGACAGGCGCGGCAATAGGTACTTAAGCTGCGCCAGCTCGACCTGGAGCTTCCCGGCCGCGCTCTGCGCCCGCTGAGCAAAGATGTCGAGGATGAGCTGGGTGCGGTCGAGGATCTTCAGGCTGGTATCCTCGGCGATGTGCCGCCCCTGCGAAGGCGAGAGGTCCCGGTCGAAGATGAGCAGCTCCGCCATCAACTGCATTGAGCGCAGGTTCAGCTCCTCCAGCTTGCCGCGGCCGATCAGATACCGCGGGTCCGGATCGCGGCGAATTTGGAGCACGGTGTCCAGCACTTCCACGCCCGCGGTGCGCGCCAGCTCGCCAAGCTCTGCAAGCGACGCCTCCGCGCGCGCGCGATTGCCATCCAGGCACAGGCCGACGAGGATGGCCCGCTCGCGGCCGCCGACCCGTCGCGCGGACGCGTTCTTGGCGAACTCCTCCTCGAGCCCTTCGACCGTGCGAAGCACGTCGGGCTGGTCTGCGTACACCGTGGGAAGCGTCTCCAGTCGCCAGTAGCGGCCATTGCCGTTGGCCGGGACGAGGTGCGCCATCTGCAGGGAGCCGGGCAATCCCTCCTCGAGCACGCCGATGGCGGCGACCAGATCGAGTCGAAGAAGAGCAAGGTCGGTCAAGTCGTCCTTGCTGAGCGGCTCGGACTTGAGATGCGTATGAACCAGGCGAAGACCTCGAAGGCGCGCTTGGCCGGCGCGGACGCGGCCGATGTCCGGAAGATCGATCCGGTGGGCATTGCCGACGATCACATTCTCCACCTCGCCCTTTCGGTTGAGGAGGATTCCAACCTGCCGGTTGATGGTCTTCGAGATGCCGGTGAGGTGCCGCGCGAGGTCCGGACTGACGACTTCGTGTGGAGAGGTTTTTCGCCGGTAGGTATTCCGAAGGAGTCGAAGCTCGCTCGCCTTCAGGCCAAGGGTGTTGCCAAATACGTCCGTCAATCGATTTCGTCGCCCCTTCTCGAGCGCTCTTTAGCTTCGGCGCTCGCCTAGCATAACGTCGCTGCGGGCGACCGGCTCGGGGAATCTGCGCATGCCCGGCGGTCGCTCTTCACGGTGGGTGGCGTCAGATCGACCTGGGGCTTTCGCTCGTCCGCTCCCGCTCTCCAAGGTCCATCAGCAGGCGGAATTCTGGGGAATCCACTTTCATCAGCAGAAGCGAAACCTGGAGCTCTCCCGCTGTGTTGCCCAGCTCGAGCTGACGAACCTGGCCATGCAGCATTTCCAACTCGGCCGCACCGTGGGCGTCGGGCAAGCAAAGCTCGAGATTCAAGTGGTACCCAGTCCCCGAGCGACGCGGAATGAGCACGAGCTGGTAATCCGCCAGGGCGGCTCCCAGTCGCCGCCGCTCGACGCGGGCGATTTTGCCCGTTTCCCCCACCAGCTTCGGTTTCGCCACCAGGTGGCCTTCCCGGCGCACCTCGAGCGAGAAGTACAGCTTTTGGTCATCGGTGGGTTTGGGTTTGGAGGCGCAGCCCCAGGCGAGGAAGGCGCAAGCGATCAAGGCGATTCGGTTCATTCCGGCTCCCAGCTTACGGCCCCCTTAAATCCGCCAGCAATACTCGCGCCAATCATGACTCCCCCCGAATTGCGTCATGTTACCACGTAAAGCAAAGTTCCGACTGACAGCTGCTCCGGCGGTGTGGCAACTCCAAAGACATTTTGACACTCGCGCCCTAGGTTTGTTGCGCACACCCTGGTAAGCGCGGGCGATCATGCTGGTCTTTCTGCTCCAGTTCATCTCTCTTTTTGCCTTAAGCCTCTGGGTCGGTGGGGGTGCTGCGATCAGCTTTCTCGTGGCTCCGGTCGTTTTCGAACTCGCCGGCTCGCGCAAGCTCGCCGGGCAAATTGTGGGACAGGTCCTGCGACGCTTCGACATCTACGTGCTCACCGCCGGACCGATTGCATGCGCCGCGGCGCTGGTCGAGATGGCGGGCACTTCCGGCGCGAGTCGAACACTGGGGCTGAAGGCAGCGCTGATCGCCGCGATGCTCGGCCTGGCCCTGTACTCTCGGTTCGCCCTGTCGCCCGAGATCCATCGGCTTCGCACCAAGCTCGGCGACGAGATCGACCGCATCCCGCGAGAGGATCCACGACGCCGCGCGTTCGGCCGCCTGCACGGTTTCTCGGTGCTCTGCCTGATGGGCGAAATCGTGCTCGGTGCATTGGCCATCGCCGTGTCGTTCATGGCGCCGCCCCGGCCAATGTGAGACGGTCGCGTCCGGCGCGCGCGATGGCTGAGGCGCAGGTCGAGCCGCTCGTTGACTGTACTCCGCTCGCAGCGGCTGCTTGACGTAGAAGGCATGCTTTTCGCATTCTGCTGATTCGCCGAAAAGCGCGGCAAAGACCATGGAACGCACGGAACGACTTCTCGATCTGGTCGCACTCCTCTTGGACGCTCGCGAACCGATCACCTGGGCCGAGCTGCGCGAGGCGTTTCCAGAGGACTATGGCGCGCCATCGGACGAAGCCGCAGAGCGAAAATTCGAGCGCGACAAAGCCGAGCTTTTAGAGCTGGGGATTCCGGTCGCCTACGTGCAGGGCGATGACGAGCGCAAGGACGGCTATGTCGTTGACCGCGAGGAATACTATTTGCCAGAAGTGGGCCTTACTCCTGAGGAGCTGGCTCTACTCTACGCGGCAGGCTCGGCGGCTCTCGCGTCCGCGGCATTTCCGGGGCGGCGGGACCTCGCGCACGCGCTGAGGAAGATCGGCTTCTACGCCGGCACCGAGCTGCCCAGCCCTCGCGTCCGCATGGAGCTCGATGCCGTGGCGCGGCAAGAGGAAATCGCTCCGCATCTGGAGCTTTTTCGGGCGGCGGCGGCGGCGCGCAAGTGGGTTGAAATCTCGTACTACTCCCCGCGCAGCGGCAAGACCACCGAACGCCGAGTGGATCCATACGGACTGGCGATGCGGCGCGGCGTCTGGTCCTTGGTTGGCTACTGCCACCTGCGAAAAGACATCCGCACATTCCAAGTGCACCGGGTTCGCGGTCTGAAGGTGAATCCAGCGAAACCCCGAAGCTACGACTTCGAGGTTCCCGCCGGCTTTCGCCTCGAAGATTACGTCGCCAATTATCCCTGGCAGCACCGGATTGACCCGCCGCAGGAGGTGACGCTTTCGCTTCGCGGAGACCTTGCGCCGCTGGCGAATCGCGTGTTCCCCGACGCGAAGGTGGAATCCCGCGCCGGCGAGTCGATCGCGGTGGTGGTCGCTACGTACCTCGACGGCCTGCTCCGCTATGCGCTCTCGCTGGGCGCGGATTGCGTCGTCAGCGGCCCGGCCTCGGCGGTCTCCCGCTGGAAACAGATGGCGGCTCAGGTGCTCGCGGACCATTCGCGATCGGCCAAGGCGGTTTTGCGAGGCACCGCATGAGCGACGTGCGCGAGCGCCTGCGCCGGCTTCTCTTTCTCGTTCCGTACGCATCTCGTCGCCCGGGCATCTCGGTGCGCGAGCTGGCGGACGCCCTGGGCATAGGCGAGGAGGAGCTGCTCAAGGAGCTCGACCTGCTCACCATGGTGGGTCGTCCGCCGTTTCAACCCGACGACTACATCGACGTCTACGTCGAGAACGGCCGCGTTTACGTCGACCTCGATCAGCGCTTCTCCGCGCCGCCACGGCTGACCGCCGCCGAGGCCGCTGCCCTCCGGGCGGCAGCCGATCTTGTGCGAGCCACCGCGAGCTCCAGCCTTCGAAGCGCGATGGACAAGCTGGAAAGAGTATTGCCCCCCGAGGCGCGCGACCAATATCGGGACATGGGAAAAACCGTCGATGCGAGCATCGACGGGCCGGCGGAGCTTGCCCCACTCGCGGAGGCGATATCCCGGAGCCGCGAGGTGACCTTCGAGTATTTCAGTCGGGGTCGCGGCGCGACCGAGGCGCGCACCGTGCGGCCGCTGGAGCTTTTTAGCCACCGAGGGCAGTGGTACCTCTATGCCTACTGCTGCTCGAGGAATGACGAGCGGCTCTTCCGACTCGACCGCGTCCGGAAGTTGGCTGTCACCGATCGCACCTTCGGGCCTCCACCGGCAAGTCGAGGAAAGGTGCCAGAGCCCGTCAGCGGCCGCGGCGAAATCCGCGTCCGCTTCTCTGCCGCTGCGGCGCCCTACATGCAAGAGCGCTTCGGCGAGGCGGCGCGCCCAGTGGGCAATGGATCCGTCGAAGTGTCGGTCAGCAGCGACTCGGAGCGCTGGCTGACGCAGTGGGTGTTGTCCTTCGGTGGGGAGGCAGAAGTGATCGAGCCAAACTGGGCGCGCGAAGCAGTTGCCCGCGCCGCGGCCGCGATCGCGTCCTAGCTAAGAATGACCCGCCGGTCGATGATTGCGCAGGGAGCGGACGCAGGCGAAGACCTCAGCTTCGATCAGACGCCGGTCGCGATCCGCGGCGCCGAAGGCGAAGTTGCAGTGAGCGACAGCGGCGAGATAACCCAGTCGCGCTCTGCAGTCCGCGTGCGAGGCCGTTCGATGGCGAGCGTGCGGGCAGCCTTGACGCCCCTGGCGGCGAGGTGGCGCCGAGCATCGAAGCGAGTCCGCGCGTTGACTGCCTCTGGGATCGCGCTGGCCCTCCTGGGGACGATCGGCGCGCAGACGCGCCGCGCGTTAACCAGTTCTGCAATTGGCTCGGAGAAGGAGCCGACCGTCCTCAGCCGGTTGGTGATCGAGGAATCGTTCGGACTCGGCGAAGGCGTGACCTATTTGCATCCGGAGGCGAAGGCATTCGACTTCGACTTTCACGCGCCCGGACGCGCGGTGGTGCTTTTGCATTTTCAGTCCCGCGATATCTCCGATGGCGAAGTGATGGTGACTGCGAACGGCGAGAACGTCGGCGCCGTGCCGCCGGATCTGCTCGCCGGCGAGGAGGTCTTCCACGAGATGATCATCCGCCCCGAGCTGCTCAAAAAAGGCGAGCGGAACAGGGTCGCCTTCGAAAGCACGCGAAACCCACCGCACAAGGACCCTTGGCGAGTTTGGAATCTCTGGGTGGAAACGAATGCACTGCCACAAGCGCCGTCCCAGCAATTGCTGCAGGAAGCGGCGGCCGTATTTCGGCGGGCCGAGCAGAACTTCATCCGGCGCGATGTTGCCTCATCGAACCGGTATACAGCTTGGAAGGATTACCGAAGCGCCTGGCTGATGCTGCAAGCGCTTCCCGATCCCAAACCCGAGCTCTACGCGCGGGCCCAGGATCGCATGAGGGAAGCGCAGGGGGAGCTCGACCGCCTTTGTGCTGCGCTCATGCTTCACGTGCAGCGATCGCAAAGCCTCAAGGATTGGGCGTCCGCCCGCGATGCGCTCGACCAAGTCAGGAATTACTTCCCGGGAGGCGACCAACCGTGTCCCTGGAAGGCGGAGCAAAGGCGAGCGGAGCTCAAGTTGTAGTTGCTGAGCCGCCGCGCCGCGTCTACAAGATTCCAGACAGTCAACGCGGTCCCAATCCCTTTTGATTTACCGGGCCGCCATTTCTTCGTAAGGAAAGATCATGAAGGACAGCTTCGGGACGAAGGGCCGGCTGGCGGTTGGATCGGCGCATTACGAAATCTTCCAGCTCAAGAAGCTGGCAAAGGAGCACGCTTCGGTTGAGCGACTGCCGTTTTCCGTGAAGGTGCTGCTTGAAAACCTGTTGCGCCATGAGGATGGGCGCGTGGTGAAGGCGGAGCACGTTCAGGCGGTGATCGACTGGAGTCCGACCGCAGCTCCGGAGACGGAGATTTCGTTTCATCCGACGCGTGTGCTCCTTCAGGATTTCACCGGCGTGCCGTCGGTAGTGGACCTGGCGGCGATGCGCGAAGCGATCGTGGACATGGGCGGCGATCCCAACCGGATAAATCCGCTTCATCCCGCGGACCTGGTGATCGATCACTCGATTCAAGTCGATCAATTTGCGTCCTCGGGGTCCTTTCACGCCAATGCGGAAATGGAGTTCGAGCGCAACCGCGAGCGCTATGCGTTCCTGCGCTGGGGCCAGCAGGCGTTCCGGAATTTTCGCGTGGTGCCGCCGGATACCGGCATCTGCCACCAGGTCAATCTCGAGTACCTGGCCAGCGTGGTGTTTCGCGAGCGCGGGTCGGTATACCCCGACACGCTGGTGGGCACCGACTCGCATACGACGATGGTCAACTCGCTCGGCGTGGTCGGCTGGGGAGTCGGCGGCATCGAGGCGGAAGCGGCGCTGCTGGGCCAGCCGATCACCATGCTCATCCCGCAGGTGGTCGGCTTCCGGCTGTCGGGGAGCCTTCGCGAGGGCGCAACCGCGACCGACCTCGTTCTCACCGTCACCCAGATGCTTCGCAAAAAAGGCGTGGTGAGCAAGTTCGTCGAGTTCTTCGGGCCGGGCATCGCGGCGCTGTCGCTGCCCGACCGCGCCACGATTTCAAACATGTCTCCGGAGTACGGAGCGACGATCGGGCTGTTCCCGGTGGACCAGGAGACGCTGAGCTATCTGCGCTTCACCGGCCGATCCCCGGAGCAGATTTCAATGGTCGAGGCGTACTGCAAAGCGCAGGGCATGTTCCACGACGAAGGCACTCCGGAGTCGGTTTACTCCGACGTCCTCGAGCTCGACCTCGGCACCGTCGAATCCTCCTTGGCCGGCCCGCGCCGGCCGCAAGATCGAGTGCCGCTGAGCGATGCGAAAAAAGTCTTTCGCAAAGCGCTGCTCGACATGTGCCAGCCGGCGGACCTCGACCAGGAGCGCGTGGGTCGGTGGCTGTCCGAGGGGGGCAGCGCGGCGACGCTTCCGAAGAAGTTGCTCCAACCCGAGTTGGGCAGGCTCGTTCAGTCCGTTCCGGTGGCGCAGGGTCCGCTGACCTATCAATTGGGGCACGGCGCGGTGGTGATCGCCGCCATCACCTCCTGCACCAACACCTCGAATCCCGCGGTGATGTTGGGCGCCGGGATTCTCGCCAAGAAAGCGGTCGAGCGCGGCTTGGCGACCGCGCCGTGGGTGAAGACGTCGCTGGCACCCGGCTCTCAGGTGGTGACGGATTACCTGACGGAAGCAGGCCTTCTCCCGTACCTTCAAGCGCTCGGTTTCCACCTCGTGGGGTACGGCTGCACGACTTGCATCGGCAATTCGGGCCCGCTCCCGGAGCACATCGCCGAGGCGGTGACCAAAGGCGAATTGATCGTCGCCGCCGTGTTGTCGGGCAACCGGAACTTCGAAGGTCGAATCAACGCGCTCGTGCGGATGAACTTTCTCGCTTCACCGCCGCTGGTGGTCGCCTACGCGCTGGCGGGGGAGATGGACATCAACCTGCTCAACGAGCCGCTCAGCCTCGACCGCAACGGTCAGCCGGTGTACCTGCGCGACCTGTGGCCGACGAATGACGAGATTCGAGACGCGATTCGCCGAGCGGTAAGGCCGGAGCAATTCGTGCGGCGCTATTCCCAGATTCTGCAAGGAGATGCACACTGGCAGGCGCTCGCGGTGGGCAAGGGCGAAACGTTCTCCTGGGATCCCAAATCCACCTACGTTCGCAAGCCGCCGTTTTTCGAGAACCTCCCCAAGGAGCCGCAGCCGCCGCAGGACGTTCGCGGCGCGCGCGTGCTCGCGATGCTCGGTGATTCGGTTACCACCGATCACATCTCGCCCGCCGGCAGCATCGCCAAGAACAGCCCGGCAGCGCGGTATTTGATCGAGCAGGGCGTAGACCCGAAGGACTTCAACTCGTACGGCGCCCGGCGCGGCAATCACGAAGTGATGGTGCGCGGAACTTTCGCCAACATCCGCCTTCGGAACCTGCTCGTCCCCGGAGTGGAAGGGGGCGTGACCGTTCACCTACCGAGCGGTGAGAAGATGTCCATCTACGACGCCGCGATGGCTTATGCGTCGGAGCGCGTCCCGCTGGTGGTCATCGCCGGCGCGGAGTACGGCACTGGCTCATCTCGCGATTGGGCCGCGAAGGGCACGCAGCTTCTTGGAGTGCGCGCGGTGATCGCCAAGAGCTTCGAGCGCATCCACCGGTCGAATCTGGTTGGAATGGGCGTGCTGCCGCTCCAGTTCGAAGCGGGGCAAGATGCGCAATCCCTGGAGCTGACGGGGCGAGAGGTCTTCGACATCCTCGGGATCGCGGACGGGCTGACGCCGGGAAAGGAGCTGACGGTGAATGCATCCGGCGTCGGAGCGCCCAAGCGTTTCACGGCGATCGCCCGCATCGATACTCCGAATGAGCTGGATTACTTCCGCCACGGAGGAATCCTCCCCTACGTCCTTCGGCAGCTCGCGCGCGCGTAACTGAACGCGAGCGCCGCACCGGCGAATCTGCACCGGCTCACTCGCCCCATGCGTCCCGGCGACGCCGCGACTTCTTCGCCGACTGGTGCGCCTTTTCCTCCCGGCGCCGCCGACGCGAGGCCTCGGTCCGCTCGGTTCTTTTGCGGACTTTGGGCGCAGCGGCGAGAGCGCGAAGGCCGCTTCGCAGCCTCTCCAATGCAATCTGCCGATTGAGCGCCTGGCTGCGGCGCTCGGTCGCGGTCACCGACAGCTCGGTGGCTGGATGAGTGAGGCGCACGCCGCTGGCGGTCTTGTTGCGGTGCTGGCCCCCCGGACCTCCCGCGGTGAAGAAATCCCTCTCGCACTGCCCCAACAGCGCGCGGTCATCGAGCGCGAGCGCTCGACGCGCGGCTTCTCTTCGCGAAGCGGACGTCATTTTTCCCGTCTGCCGCCCTAGTGAATCACGTCTTTGGGAGGCGGCGGCCCGATCAGTCGCTTCACCGTGTCCTGGACCTTTTCCAGATCCACCGGTTTGGAAATGTAGCCGCTCGCGCCGACGAGCTCCGCCTCCCATTCGAAGCCGTAAGCGGAGATGATGATGATGGGAAGATCCTTCGCCCGTGGACTTTGCTTCAGCAAATCCAGCAAGCCCCATCCGCTCATCACCGGCATGCGCAAGTCGAGCAAGACAGCCGCCGGCATTTCGCCGTCTAGCAAGTCGAGCGCCTCGCGCCCGTTCGAGGCTTCGGCGGTGTGGTAGCCCATCTCTTGCAGAGCATCGCACAGAAGAGAACGATGGCTAGCGTCGTCATCTACCACCAGGATATGAGCCATACCGCCAACTCCGGGAGCGCCTCAAAGATGCTTCCGCAATCTCGCTTCGTGAAGTGGGTCAAATCCCGAAAAAATCAAGCGCGTTTACAGCGAGGATTCGCGCCTGGTGCTCTTGAGGAAGGCCCAGGCCCGAGAGCTTTGTCAACTCGCGGTCCCAAGCGTACGGAATATTCGGGAAATCCGTTCCATAGAGGATGCGCTCGGGCCGGCAGTGGAGAAGGCGCAGCGGCACCTGAAGCGGAAAGTAGTCAGCTAGGACCATGGTCGTATCGAGCCAGAGCCGATCGTGGCGCTCCAAGAGTCGCTCGTAGGCCTCGAACTCGTCGACTCCGAGGTGTGGGACGCACAACTTGAGCTTTGGATGGTCGAGCAGGACGCGTTCAACGCGCTCGGCCGAGCACAGCTCGTGCGTATTGCAGCGATAGTGCGGGTTCGATGGCTCTCGACCGGCATGCATCACGATGGGCTTACCGGCGCGTTCGCAAGCTTGGTAGATCTCGCGCGCGGCCTGTGAATCGGGGCTGAAGCACTGCACGTGGCAGTGCAATTTGACTCCCTTTAGGCCGGCGGCGAACGCATGCTCGAGGATCCGGGTCGCTTCGGGCTCGCCCGGCAACACGGTGGCGAATGCGTGTACCCGAGGCTCGGCGCGAGCGATCTCCGCCATGTATTCGTTGAGCACGCGCGCCATGCCGGGCTTGTGGGAGTAGTGCAGCGCCACCACCCGCTCGATGCCGCGCGAGAGGAGAAACTCGACCACTTGCCGGGAGTAGAGTTTGTAGCGAATGGGCCAGCCGTAGCTGTCGAACCAGCGCCAGACCGCTTCGAACACCCGGTCTGGAAACAGGTGAACGTGGGCGTCGATCACCGGCGGAAGGCCGGGCGCGACGCGCGCGCCCTCTGCGTCGGCGAGTGCTTCTACGGGAAACATTGCTCCGTCTGTGTGAGGCGCTTTCGGGCCGTCCTGCGCCCATCGCCGAGGCGGCTATTTTCGCTCGGACGTGGAGCCGGCATCGGTGCGCTCGAGAAACTCGCCTTGCTGCGAATAGCCGGCGCGCGCCAGGCGTTGCGCCTCGACCGCGTCGGCCATCTTGGCGCAGAACTGGCCAAGCAGCCTTAGGCTCTCCGCGAGCAGCTTCTCCGCGCGGTCCTGGGCGGCGCTGGCGGTGATGGCGTCGAGTCGGCGGAAGATGAGTGGAAACTTCATTGCTCAGAATCTAAGAGATCCCAGAGGCGGAAGCTACCCAAGCGGCACTGGCACCTCGTATAAATCGGTTGGGAGGCGGTCGGATATGCCTCGGGCGCAAGTTTCGGTGCGGACGCCAAGGAGAAAACGCGGATGAGCGAGATGAAAGTCGGATTCGTGGGCCTAGGGATTATGGGCAGCCGAATGGCTCGAAACCTGGCGCAGAAAGGGTTCCAGGTGACGGTCTGGAACCGTACCCGCGCGCGCGCGGAAGCGCTTGCTCAGTTCGGAGTGCGCCCTGCGAGCTCGCCCGCCGATTTGGCATCGCAGGTGGATGCGTTCTGCACCTGCGTCGCAGATCCCGCGGCGCTGCGTGAAGTCGCATTGGGCACCCAGGGCCTCTTCTCCGGTGCGAAGCCAGGTCAGCTGTACATCGACTTCTCCACCATCTCGCCCGAGCTGGCTCGCGAGCTGGACACCGTTGCCGGGAAGCAGCGAATCGATTTTGTCGAGGCGCCGATGACCGGCTCGAAGATGGGCGCCGAAAAAGCGACGCTGCTTTTCATGGTCGGTGCCGCACCCGGCCCGTTCGAGCGCGCGCAGCCGATCTTCAAAGCGCTCGGAGAAAAGGCAATCCACTGCGGTCCCGTTGGCTCTGGCAGCCAGGTGAAGCTCGGCGGCAATGCGATCATCGCGATGATGCTGGAAGGGTTGTGCGAGGCGATGCTGCTTACCCAAGCGGCCGGGGTGAATCCGCGCAAGCTGCTGGAAGTGGTTCAGGCGTCGGGCTTCCGCTCGCCCTACTACGATTTCAAAGGTCCCTCCATTCTGCACCGCGAGTTCGAACCCCACTTCTCAATCGACCTCATGTTCAAGGACCTCCGCCTTTTTCTCGACAGCGCGGCCAAGCACCGAGTTCCAACCCCGGCGGTCTCCGCGGTGAAGGAGACCTATCAACTCGCCCGCGCGCAGGGGAAAGGCGAGCAGGACATCGGCGCGGTGGTGACTGCTCTTGAAGACCTGCGCGGCATCAAGCTTGCGTGAGAGCGCGTGGTCTATCTGTAAACAGTTTTACAAGAACGCTAATTTACATCTTTAATCGTTGAACGCCGGCGGGACTTGCAAAGTCGCTCGCGCGAGCCAAGACTGCCCGTAACTCGAGAACATAGAAGTTTTCACGCGACGATGCGCGACGTTAAGGTGCGGAGACACCCGATGGCGAGCGAAGGTGAGCTGGTGAGGATGCAGAACGGCCGCTGGGCTCGCTTTCAACGCTGCGCAGTGTACGGCTTGATCGATTCGGAGCGCAGCGCACCGGGTCTCGACGGCGTGCTGGTTGCCGTGGAGCTCGGCGATTCGTATCAGCACATGCTGGACGCGGCGGAGGATTCATTGCGGGGCTACCGCCAGAGGGGAATTCCGGTCCAGCTCCGGCTCAACTGGAACGGCGACGGGAAGCTCAGCCTCAACTTCGATTTTTCCCAGAGCGCGTCGATTCAGTAACCTCGCAGCAGCGCCTAGTTCGAAGCGACTCGAAAGAAGTCGGCGGCGTTTTTGAACGCCACCTTTCGAATGACGCCCTCGGAGAGCTTCTTCTTGAGCATCAAATGAGCGGTTCGAGGCAGCCCGATGATGTCGCCGGGGCCATCGCCGAGATCGGAATCGAGAATCAGCCTTTCGCTTCCAAATCGCGCCACCACCGCAGTCGCCCTCTCCGCGGAGAGCTCGTCTGGATGAATCGTCAGCCCGGCGAAGTAGCCGCACTCCAGAATGGTGCGGACCGTTCGACCGCTCGCGTGATCGACCATTACCCGCTGAGGCGCGATGCCGGCTTTCTTCAGCAAGTTGAGGATGCGTCGCGTGAGTCGTTCCTTGTCCACGACCGGAGTGTGGACGAGAACGGGAAGCTTGAGCTGGCGCGCCAGCGCCAGCTGTTCGATCAACGCGCTTTCTTCCGCCTCGCCGCCGCGCTGCAGACCCACTTCGCCGAGCGCAACCACCTTGCCGCTGCTGAAATAGCTCGGCAGGGCTGCTAAGACCTCGGACATGCCGCGACGCGGAACGCGCCGCGGATCGACGCCCACTGCAGCGTAGGCGCGGATTCCGCGGAGCTCGAGGCGGGGAAGTTGAATTGTGAGGATCGAATCGAAGTGGGCGAGGATCGCTCGAGGAGTGGAGTCCATCGGGGCGTGATGCGCCGCCACCAGCGCCGCAGACACGCCGAAGATCTGCAACGACTCGATGTCCTGATCGGTCAATCCCTCGGGATGCAAATGCGCGTCGAAAAGCGACGGCAGCTCACCGGTCATCAATCCTGTCCCATCGGCGCGCCCTCGTTGCGCGGATCCGACTCCGCGTACCGCAGGCAAGTCCGAGGATCTTCCATCACCGCTTCCGCATCGCCCCAGGGGTCGCGCCGCTCGACGCGGTGGCCCTTGGCCTCAAGCTCCTTCACCGTTGCCGGGTCAAGCGCATACGGCTCGACCCTCAGCTCGTCCGGAAGAAACTGATGGTGCACCCGCCCATGGCCGATCGCCCGAGTGAGATTCATCCCGTGGTCGATGACGTGGATCGCAATCTGGATCACGCTGCTCGGGATCGTCGAGCCACCCGCGGCGCCGACCACGAGCATCGCCCGGCGCGGGTTTTCCTTTTGGAAGAAAATCGTCGGTGCCATGGAAGATGCCGGCCGCTTTCCTGGGGCGATGGCATTCGCTTCGCCCATCACCAAGCCGTAGAGGTTCGCCTGCCATGGGCTCGCGGCAAAATCATCCATCTGGTCATTCAAGAGAATGCCAGTGCCGGGCGGTACGACGCAGGAACCGAACCCATCATTGATCGTCGTGGTCAAGGCGACCGCGTTGCCGGCGCGGTCGATGATGGAAATGTGGGTGGTGTTCTTTTCCCGCTGGGCCGCTCCGCCGGGCAGAGGCAGGAGCGCGCTCGACGGCGTTGCGCGCGCGAGCTCAATCGACTGCGCGAGCTCCTTGAGATGGGCGGGAGAGGTGAGCATTGCCAATGGAATCTCCGCAAAGCGGGGATCTCCGAGGTACTTCGCCCGGTCGACGAAGGCGCGGCGCAGAGCTTCGGCGTACAGGTGCAGCGACCGGGAATCGTCGTAGGACACGCCGGCGGGTTCCAGCAACTCCAGCATGCCCATCACCTGGATCAAGGTGAGCCCTCCCGCCGACGGCGGAGGCATGGTTGCGATGCGGTGGCCGCGGTAGCTTCCGCTCAGAGGCTCCCGTTGAGTGACTTGGTAATGCGCCAGGTCATCGGCAGTGAGAACTCCGCCGCCATCTCTGACCGCGGAGACAATCGCTCGCGCCAGGCGTCCTTTGTAAAACGCTCTGGGTCCTTCGTTGGCGAGGAGCTGGAGCGTCCGCGCGAGCTCTGGTTGCCGGATCAGCGTGCCAATCGGCGGAACGTCGGGGACGCCGTCGGAATTTGGGCGGAGAAAAATTCGGGCCGCCTCTTTATTGGAGCGCAGACAGTCGAGGCGGCGGGTCGCAATTCGCTGATAGATGGGCGTGACCGGGAAGCCCTGCCGAGCGGCGGCGATCGCGGGCGCGAGGATGACTTGGGGCTTCAGCCCTGCGCGAGCGAGCGCGGCAAAATAACCGGCCACCGCTCCGGGCACGGCAACTGCGAGCGCGCCGTCGGTGACCAGCTTTGGATCCAACCTGCTGTCGCGAAGGTACATGTCTCGGCTCGCACCGGCTGGGGCCACCTCCCGAAAATCAAGCGCGCTGGTCCGACCGGATTCCGCCTCATGAATGAGCGCGAAGCCGCCCCCGCCCAAGCCTGAGTGCGTGGGATCCACCACCGCAAGCGTGAACGCGGCAGCGACCGCCGCGTCGACGGCATTGCCCCCGCGATTGAGAATCGACAGAGCGGCGGCGCTCGCCGTGGGATGGGCGGTGGCCACCGCGCCGCCTCGAAACGGTCGAGCAGCCAACGCCGATGCGCTGGCCGCCAGCGAGAGCGCGACAACCCAATATTGGGTTCGCCCCAGCCTGGAGGTCGGCGTTCGCGCGGCCTTCGAACGGATGTTAAAACGTCGTCGCATGTTTGAACCCGAATTAAAGAGATGAAATCGCGCGGACGAAAATACTCCCGTGCGCCCCTGAGCGGAATCGCCGACTACAATGATTCTGAGGGAGAGCGGTCGCCGCTGAGTGCGCGCTCCCCCCTGGCGGCAATTGTCCTGTGCGCAGGACAAGGCACGCGGATGAAGTCCGCGACGGCCAAGGTGCTTCACCCGGTTCTCGGCCGCCCTCTCTGCGCTTATCCAATCGCGCGCGCGTTGGACGCGGGTGCATCCCCGGTGGTCGCGGTGATCGGCTTTCAGGGCGAGCAGGTGACATCAGCCCTGCAGAAGGCATTTCCCGGACGGCCCCTCCGCTTCGCCTGGCAACGCGAGCAACTCGGAACGGCTCACGCGGTCCAATCGGCCAAAGCCGAGCTCGAGGGCTACTCCGGTCCCATCCTCATCCTGTACGGCGACGTCCCGCTGCTGCGGCTCGCCACCCTGGCAAGACTTTTGGAAGCGTATCGGTCGCACCGAGCCGCTCTGGCGATCGTTACTTCCTTGGCTGCCGATCCCACCGGATATGGACGAGTCGTTCGCACCGGCGGCCGGATTTCGCGAGTGGTGGAGCAAAAAGACTGCAGCGAAAAGCTGCTGCGAATCAACGAATGCAACGCCGGCGTCTACGCGGTCGATTCCGAGTTCCTCTGGAAATCTCTCCCGCAGACGCGCAGCACCAATGCCCAGCGCGAATTCTATCTGACCGATCTGGTGGCGATCGCGGCAGCGAAGAAAAAGCTCGTCGACGTCGAGGCTGATCTCGCCGAGACCGCTGGAATCAACGACCGCCAAGATTTGGCCGAGTGCGCCCGCGCGCTGAGAAAACGGGTCAACTCCACGCACTTGAAAAACGGCGTCACCCTTCAGGACCCAGATACCGCATACATCGACGAGGGCGTGCAGATCGGGCGGGACACGGAGATCGGACCGGTGGTCTCGCTCTGCGGCGCTTCGCGCGTTGGGGAGGGAGTTCGAATCGGCCAGGGCTCGGTGATCGTCGATTCGATCATCGGAAATGGAACCGAGGTGCGGCCCTACTCCCATCTCGAGGGTTCTCGGGTCGGCGAGAAATGCATCCTAGGACCGTTTTGCCACCTGCGCCCCGGGACCGATTTGGCCGAATCCGTGCACCTCGGCAACTTCGTCGAAACGAAGAAGACGTCGATCGGCAAGGCTTCGAAAGCCAACCATCTTTCTTATCTGGGAGACGCAAGGATCGGTGCGGGCGTCAACATCGGCGCGGGAACGATCACCTGCAACTATGACGGGGCGAACAAGTACGTCACCGTTTTGAAGGACAACGTTTTCGTCGGGTCCGACACCCAGTTCGTCGCTCCCGTCACCGTCGAAACCGGCGCGTACATCGGCGCGGGCACGACCGTGACCGAGGACGTGCCGGCAATGAGCCTGGTGTTATCCCGCAGTCCGCAAATCGTTAAAGAGGGGTGGGTGGAAAAGAGGAAAGGTAGGATGGGCAAGAAGGATGCTGGCTGATCGGGCGATGGTCAGCGAGGGTTGTCGTCGCTATTGTGCGCGGCGGGAATGCGCAATTCAGTCGAGCGTGAGCTCCAGGGCGGCCGGCCCGGGGGAAGCCAGAGTTCCCTGCGATCTAAGATGGGGATGTCGGCGTAACCGAGAGGTGATGGATGTGCGGGATCGTTGGATACGTAGGTAACCAGGAGTCGGCGCCGATCCTCGTTTCCGGTCTGCGGAAGCTTGAGTACCGCGGCTATGACTCGGCCGGAGTGGCAGTGGTCAACGGCGCGGGTCTGAACGTCGTGCGGGCAACAGGGAAGCTCAAGAATCTGGAGAATCGCATCATCACCGAGCCGCCGAAAGGGACGACGGGAATAGGTCACACGCGCTGGGCCACGCACGGCAGACCTTCGGATGAGAACGCGCATCCGCACGCCTACCGCGGCGTGGCGGTGGTTCACAACGGCATCATGGAGAATCATCTCGCGCTGAAAAAGGAGCTGGCTCAGCGAGGCCACATCTTTTCGTCGGAGACGGACTCGGAGGTGTTTGCTCACTTGATCTCCGATCAGCTCGGTGAGGGTCAGGACCTGCCCGAAGCGGTTCGCCGGGCGGTGTCTAGGGTCAAGGGAACGTATGCGCTCGCCGTGGTCGCGGAGAAGGATCCGCAGCGCATCGTCTGCACGAAAACAGCCTCTCCGCTCGTGCTCGGGCTCTCGCGGGGTCAGAATTTCGTGGCCTCCGACATCCCCGCGCTGCTCGAGCATACCCGCGACTTTGTCTACATGGAGGAGGGCGATCTCGCCGTTCTCACTCCCGAGGACGTGACGGTCTTCAACAGCCAAGGGCAGCAGATACGTCGCCCCGTCCGCCGGATCGACTGGACGCCGACGATGGCGGAAAAGGGTGGGCACAAGCATTTCATGCACAAGGAGATCTGGGAGCAGCCGAGGGCGCTGGCCGACACCATCCGGGGCAGAGTGCTGCTCTCGGAAGGCGACGTGCACCTGGAGGGCTGGAACATTCCCCCCGAGCGAATCGCCGCCCTGTCTCGAATCACGATTTTGGCATGCGGGACCAGTTGGCACTCAGGTTTGGCCGGGAAGCACATGATCGAGTCTCTGGCGCGAATCCCGGTGGACGTGGAGCTGGCCTCTGAGTTCAGGTACCGCGATCCGCTGGTGGACGATACCCAGCTGGCGATCGCAGTCAGCCAATCCGGAGAAACAGCGGACACGCTCGCGGCAATGCGCGAGGCCAAGGCCCACGGCGCGCCGACGATGACGATTTGCAACGTGATGGGGTCGGTGATGACGCGCGAGGCCGACCTCACCCTGCTCACCAACGCCGGTCCGGAGATCGGCGTCGCATCCACCAAGGCGTTCACCACGCAGCTGGCGGCGCTTTATCTGTTGGCGGTGAAGCTTGGGCGGGTGCGCGGAACGCTCGACGCCACACAAGCGCAGCGTCAGCTGACCCAGCTCACCGAGATCCCCAAGCTGATCGAAGACGTGTTGCAGTGCGAGCCCAATGTGAAGGCCATCGCCAAGCATTTCCACGCCTCGCAAGATTTCCTTTTTCTCGGCCGCGGCCCGATGCACCCGGTGGCGCTTGAAGGAGCGCTCAAGCTGAAGGAGATCAGTTACGTCCACGCCGAAGGCTACGCGGGCGGCGAAATGAAGCATGGCCCAATTGCCCTCGTCGATGAACGTCTGCCCGTGGTGGTGATTGCCCCAAAGGAACCCGCGCTCCCCTACGAAAAGATCATCGGCAACGTGCAGGAGGTCCGCGCCCGCGGCGGCCAAGTGATCGCGGTGGTAGACGACGATGACGAGCAGGTCCGCAGCCTGAGCGACCATGTGATCACGATGCCCCCCGCCCACGCTTTGTTGGCTCCGATTATCGCCGCCGTGCCGCTGCAGCTATTGGCGTATCACATTGCCGATCTGCGGGGCACCGACGTGGACCAACCGCGCAATCTCGCAAAGAGCGTTACGGTGGAATAGCGAGCGCTAAACCGCCATTCCGACGACCTTCGTCAGCCAGGTCTGCACGGTTGCGCGCGACTGCAGAAGCCCGTGATCGAGCGTGTACGCAAACAGGTCACCGGCGAACTCGCCCGCGGTCCTGTATCGCACGCCCAGACCTGGGTGAAGCGCCTTGCGCAGGATCTGCGCCAGAGGACGATCGAGATCTTCGGGCAAAGACAACTTCGCGGCGCGGATCGCGTTCATCACCGCGAGGGTGTCCGAGGTGTCGCCGCGGAAGGGATGGAAGCCGGTGAGCAGCTCATGGAGCACGATCCCTACCGAGAAGAGGTCGGATGCGGCGGTGAGAGGCTCGCCCCGCGTCTGCTCCGGGGAAAGGTAGTGGAGCTTGCCGGCGGCGACGCCGTCGACCGGACCGATGTTCGCGTGTCGGCTTTTCGCCACGCCGAAGTCGCCCAACTTGATCTCCCCTCGCGCGGAGAAAAACACGTTTGAAGGGTTGACGTCGCCGTGCACGAGTCCGAGCGGGCTGCCGGTGCGGGTCTTCGCCTGGTGGAAATAAGACAACCCCTTGAGCATCTCCAGCACCACGTGGGCCGCCATCGAGGTGGGAAATGCCTCTCGGCGACGGCGAAGCTCCTCGATCAGCGCTCGAAGGTCGCCGCCCATCAAAAACTCCATCGCGATGAAAGGCCTTCCGAACGCTTCGCCGATCTCCAGGCGCTGGACGAGGTTCGGGTGAGAGAGCAAACCCATCAGATCCGCCTCGTCGTGGAACGCTTCCAGCGGGGTTGCCTTGCGCATCAGCTTGAGCGCGATCTTGACTTGTTCACCGCGGCCATCCACCGCGTCGGCGAGAAACACCTCGGCCATGCCGCCCGAGCCGAGGCGGGAGCGAAGCAAGTATCGACCGAAGCGCCGAGACGGGATTTCGATGGGCTTGTCCGACGACACTGGTGCTGCGAGCTTACCGTAGCTGGAGCTGGCCCGAGGTGATCCGCGTGGGCGCGTCAATCGCACACTCGGCGCGCGATTCGGCTGTCGGCGGACACAGCGCCTCGATTCGGGAATTCTAAGATATTCTCCAATTGCAGGGACCCCCGAGAGCCCAACTTGAACTGCAATCGATGTCGACAGCCGGTTGAGGCGAACCGGAAGTTCTGCGGCAAGTGCGGCGCGCCGACTGGCAACGCCAGTCGCTCGGGCGACGAGCCCACCTTCGTGCCGGTTCGAATGAACGACGTGCTCGAGGGGAAGTGGCGGCTGGAGCGAAAGCTGGGCGAAGGTGGAATGGGCACCGTCTACCTCGCCCACGATCTTCAGCTCGATCGCAAGGTGGCGATCAAGATTCTGGCGAGCTCGCTGGCGGGCGACTCCGAGCTGGTCACGCGCTTCGAGAGGGAAGCGCGACTAACCGCCAGCCTGGAGCACCCGAACATCGTGCCGGTGTACGCGGTCGGCGAGATGGAAGGCCGTCCGTTCATCGTGATGAAAAAGCTCGAGGGCCGGACCCTGGCCGCCTACCTGCGCGAGGTTGGGGCGTTGCCCGGGGATGAGGTGCTGTCGCTGATGCGACAGCTCTGCTCGGGCCTGGATTTCATCCACGCGCGCGGGTTCATTCATCGCGACATCAAGTCGGGCAACATCTTCATCGGACCTGACGGGCTCGCCACCATCCTCGACTTCGGCATCCTGCGGACGAGCGAGAACGCCGAGGCGCTCACCCGCACCGGCATGGTGATGGGCACGCCTCAGTACATGTCCCCGGAGCAAGCGCTGGGGGCGCGGGAGATCGATCATCGAGCCGACCTCTACGCATTGGCCGTGCTGTTGTTCGAATGTCTCACCGGAACGCTCCCCTTCGAGGCGGAGAGTGAGCTCTCGCTCATCCAGATGCAGGCGCACGCGCCGCCGCCGGAATTGATCGATCGCGCGCCGTGGGTTCCGCCGTCGGTGGCCGAGGTGGTGAAGCGGGCGCTGGCGAAGCGGCCGGAGGAGCGGTACGCCTCCGCCGGCGAGCTGCTGGTGGCGCTCGAGGACGCCTACGATGGAAGGGTGCCGGCTCCAGCAGCTGATTCCAACCATTTGCCCCCGGTACCTGCTCCGGCTTCAGGGTCGGGTTCGGGGCTGACGCAGCTGTCCTTGAAGCGAACTGGCGCCGAGACGCCGGGGTCGATCTCGGCCGCGTTGATGCTGGATCGCGCGGCTTCGGGTCGGGCCAGTGCAACGGCGGTCGCGGATGGAGAGGAATCCTCGCCGATCTCCGAGCTGGAGAATTTCACGCCAAGGCGCAGAGCGCCGAAGATTCTCGCCGGCGTTGCTCTCGCGGCGCTGGTGCTCGCCGCTTACGCGGTTTTGAGCACGTCGCGATCTCAGAGCTCTCCTCCACCGCAGATTGCCGCCGCGGCGCAGGTCAAACCGGGATCGAATGCCGCTCGCTCGCCCTCGTTTGACGGGGGCCTGGATCTCCAAGAGGGCTTGGACCTGCGAGACGAGCAAACTGCCGAAGCCGCGAGCGACGCCGGCGGTACGCTCGCTTCTGCGCGCGCGGAGGTCGGCACTGGAAACAGCGAAGATGCCTCCGACGACGGCGAAGATCCGAACGGCGAAGCTTCTTCGGACACCTCGCGACCGCGGGGAGGTGCGAAGCACTTCGCCGCGCGAAAGTCGGTCCCGGTCCCTGCCGCCCAGGGCAGCGGAACGCTCAACCTGATCACGACGCTGGGCGGCGAGCCCTACTGGGCCTCGGTATCGGTGGATGGCGTTCGAAAGGGGAACACCCCTCTGCTCCTAGACCTTCCTCCGGGAAAGCACCGGATCCACGTGGAGCGCAGTGGCTTCCAGCCGGTGAACAAACAGGTAAAGATCGCAGCCGGGCGATCGCGGTTGTTGCGCGTTGAATTGACTCCATGACTTCGGCCCTGGCGCTGCCCGCGTTGCTCCTCGTAATCGCCGCACCGCCCGGGAATGCGACCGCTCCTGCGGGCACCGCCAAGTTTCAAGTGGGTCAATCCGAGTTCAAGCGCGGGGACTTCCTCGGCGCCCTGCGAACACTCGATGCGGCTGCCGCGGACGCAACCGACGATCAGCTGCTGACGCAGATCCACCTTCTTCGAGGGCAATGCCTGGCGGCTCGCCAAGATTTGCCGGCTGCCGAGGAAGCGTTCGGACTGGCCCTGGTGCACGATCCGGAGGCCAGCCTGGATCCTTCGAAGGTGGATCCGGCTCTGGTGAGAACGCTCGACACCGTGCGGAAGCGACTCCGCGGCGCGCTCGCCGTGCAAGCCGACCGGACCGGCGCTCAAGCGTCGCTGGATGGCAAGTCAATTGGCCAGGTGCCGCTCAAATCCTCGGTGTCGATCGGCAAGCACTCGCTGGAGGTTCGCAGCGTGGATGGTCTGTACGGCGCGAAGCAGGACGTCGTGGTTCGATACAAGCAGACCACTCAAGTGAGCGCCCACCTTAAGGAGCTGCCGGCGGCGCCCCGGGTGAGCGAAAAAGGGGAGACGATTCAGCCGGAGGACGCCTTTAGGCCGTTCGCCGACATCCGCGGCACCGTCGACCCATTCGCCTCTGGGAAGAACTTCGGCGTCGAGGTCGGGGGAGGGTTGGAGTATCGCCACTTCCGAGGCTCGGTGAATGCGATCCTCTACCCGGACTTCGGAATCGATTTCCGGGGTGCTCTCGGCGTTCCGGTCGCCGACAGGTTCAGCGCGTACATCTCCTTGGAGATTCCGATCGTCTTTGCCGGCTCAGTTCAGTTCGGGCTGGGCGGAGCGGGCGGACTCGAATACGACGTGACCCGCTGGTTCGATCCCTTCTTCGAAGTCGGCGTGCGCCACTTCTTTACCGGCCTGGTCGACGAGGATCCAAACCGGCTCGTACTTCAATTCGGCGTTCGACTGAAGGTCCCTTGACCGCGAGCTCAGCCGGACTTCGATAGCTCGATCAGTACGTCGAGATCCCTCCAGTCATCGAGGTGTTGCAGAAGCTCCAGGTTCTCCAGTACCTCCCGGTCTTCGTCTGACAGCGGCGCGGCGGCAGTGCCCGCGTCCAGGTGCTGGCGTGGGTGCGGCGAAGCGGCGGTGCTGGCGTCCGAAGGCCCAGCTTGTAGAGCGACAGACGCCAGAACTATTTCGATCATCGCGACCAGCGCCGCCGGAGCAGCAAGAATCCGGACATTCACTTGTGCCGCTTCTCCCGCATTCGTTCGCGGGCTTTTTCCCGCTGTTCCTCGGTCATGTTTCTCCAGCGACGAACGTTCTCGAGGAGCTGCTCTCGTTTCTCGGGATTGGATTGAAGGTATTCGCGAATCTTCCTTCGCATCTCCGCTTGTCGCTCGGGGCTCAGCGAGTGGAAATCCCGGAATTGCCTTCGCAGACTCTCCTTTTCCCCGGGCGACAGTTGCGCAAACTGCTTCATGTTCTCGCGAACGCGTTGTTGCTCCTCCGGAGGCAATTGATGCCACCGACGCAAGTTCTCGCGGATCCGCTGCTGCTCTTCCGGCGGAAGGGCCTTGAAATCGCGCAGCTTGCGCCGTAGCTCCTCTCTTTGTGCTTCGGGAAGTCTCTCCAGGCGCTCGCGCGCCGCGGCGTCGGCGCTCGCTTCGGCCGCTGGCGCCGACCCAGCGAATCCGATCGCGCACAGCGCCAGGGCGAACACCGACCGCAGCAAGACTCCACTCATGGCGCACCCTCCAACTCATGCAGGTGTTGAACGACTTCCAGATCGTCCAGGCTGCTCAGGCCGACCACCTCGTAGTCCTCGGCCAGCTCGAGGTTCGCCCCAACCTCGAAGAGCCTCGCATCGCGCAGCTCCAGGGGTTCTCTGGAGATCACCAGGACGATGACCGCGAGCGCCAAGCCTAAAGACGGAAACAGCACCTGCGGTCGCCAAAGAGCTTTGAGCCGCGACCCGATTGAGCGGTTCGCCGCCTCGTCCACCTGGCTCAGCACGTTGCGCCTGGTTGCATTTGAAAGCTCAAAGGCCGGCAGCTCGGCCAGGCGAACCACCGTCTTTCTCAGCAGCCGTTCGGTGCTCCGGCATTCGCGGCAGCTTGCAAGGTGGCTTTCGATTTGCTTCAGCTGAAACACCGGCAGCTCGCGATCCAAATACGCCGTCAATTCCCCTGCGTTGCTGCAGCTCATGCTGGACTCCTGGCGGGTTCTGTCCCGGCCTCCAATGTCTCGATCCGGCGCGCGACGGCGAGGGTTGCCCGGTGAATGAGGCTCTTCACCGCTGCCTCACTGGACGAAAGCGCGACCGCGATCTCGCGGTACGGCATTCCCTCGAAGCGGCACATCGCAAACGCAGCCCGCTCCCTCGGGCTCATTTCGCGGAGCGCGGCCCCGACCGCGGCTTCCAACTCAAGCCCGTCCAGAGATTGATCTGGGCGCGCGTTGTCCGCTGCAACGGATTCGATTTCGCTGGGGTCACCGGGTTCTGTGATGCTGCGCGACACGTGATACTCCCAGCGACGTACTTCGTTGAGGCAGCAATTGGTTGCCACCCGAAAGAGAAACGTCTTGAACTTCGCGCTCGCCCGGTACCGCTTCGCGCTCCGGTAGAGCCGCAAGAAAATCTCCTGCGCCAACTCCTCCGCTCGCGCCTTGTCGCCCACGAAGCGGTAGGCAAACCTGGCCACGCTGGCCTGGTAGCGATCGAAGAGCGCAGCGAACGCCTCCTTCTCGCCGGCCGCTGCCTTCAGCATGAGCTCGGCATCCGCATCAGCTTCCACGAGAGCTCCAAACCCTGTTCAGGAGGCAAAGTTGCGGCGCGCCAAAACGGGGCGCGAAACCCGGACCAATGAGGCTTGCCGCAGGAGCGAATCTTAGGACGAGAGCGGGGGGCCACAGACGGCGCGGACCGCTGAACGTGGAGCTGGGTGTCAGACAATTGGACTAGTGTGCGTTCACGAGATACTAAACAAGCTTTCAGCTGTGAAGGCGAATGCCTTGGCGCCCTGAGGGAAGCCCTTGGGATTGAAAGGAGCCGCGATGCCGGTGAGTCCCGAAAAAGAAAAAGCAGTCGAGTTGGCGATGTCGGCGGTCGAGAGGCAGTTTGGAAAAGGCTCCATCATGCGGCTGGGCAACGAGGAGCCGCTGATACGCGACGTCCAGGTCATCTCTACCGGCTCGATCTCGCTGGATGTGGCCCTCGGGGTCGGCGGGGTGCCCCGGGGTCGAATCATTGAAATCTACGGGCCCGAGTCATCCGGCAAGACCTCTCTGTGCTTGCACATCGTCGCCGAAGCTCAGAAGAAGGGCGGCATCTGCGGCTTCATCGACGCCGAGCACGCGCTCGACGTGGCCTACGCGCGCAAGCTCGGAGTTCGCACCGACGATCTGCTGCTCTCCCAGCCGGACACCGGGGAGCAGGCGCTAGAGATCGCGGAGATGCTCGTCCGCTCCGGGGCGATCGACGTTCTGGTGATCGACTCGGTTGCGGCTCTCGTTCCGAAAGCGGAGCTGGAAGGCGAAATGGGCGACGCGCACATGGGAGTTCAAGCCCGGCTGATGAGTCAGGCCCTGCGCAAGCTCACCGGCACCATTTCCAAGAGCCAGACTTGCGTCATCTTCATCAATCAAATTCGCATGAAGATCGGCGTGATGTTCGGAAATCCGGAAACCACCACCGGCGGCAACGCGCTGAAGTTCTATGCCTCCCAGCGAATGGACATCCGCCGCATCGGCGCGATCAAGAACGGCGAGACCGTGGTTGGCAGCCGAACTCGCGTCAAGGTGGTGAAGAACAAAGTGGCCCCTCCGTTCAAGGAGGTGGAATTTGACATCATGTACGGCAGCGGGATTTCGAAGGAAGGCGACTTGGTGGATCTCGCTTCGCAGGAGAACATCCTCGAAAAAAGCGGCACGTGGTACTCGTTCAAGGGCGAGCGCATTGGCCAGGGACGGGAGAATGCCAAGGACTTTCTGCGAGATCATCCCGAGCTCTGCAAAGAGCTGGAACAGAAGGTGCTGGAGAGGTTTGGTTTGCTCCGGTCCCCGGTGCATCCGGTCCCCAACGCCGAAGGAATCCCGGAGGAGAAGCGCGCCCGGGTGAAAGCAGTCAAGTAATCGGTGATCCGCTCGGGGGCCTTGCATGGCTCAGCCGCAGCCCTAGCTTTTGGCGAAAGCATGGTCAGGCCGGGCTTCGGGGCTTCCGGGCCCAGCCTCGCCACGGTGGACGAGGGAGCGCCGGATGCGATTCATCGCCTTCGCTTGCGACTATGACGAAACGCTTGCATCCCACGGTCGAGTCAGCTCGGACGGCGTCGCGGCGCTGAAGCGACTGGCGTCATCCGGTCGAAAGCTGGTGCTCGTCACCGGCCGCGAGTTGGACGATCTGCTCGGCATCTTCCCGGAAGCAGACGTATTCGATCGCATCGTCGCCGAGAACGGGGCGCTTGTGCATCGACCGGCCAGCCGCGAGAAGACCCTCCTTGGCGAAAGGCCGCCTCGGCAGTTCGTGGACGCGCTGATCGATCGTGGGGTATCGCCGCTGTCGGTGGGCGAGGTCATCGTCGCGACGACCGAGCCCAATCAGGGAGTCGTCCTTAGCACCATTCGCGACCTCGGCCTCGAGCTCCAGGTGATCTTCAACAAGGGGTCGGTGATGGTGCTGCCGTCGGGAATCAACAAGGGGACGGGTTTAAGTCGCGCCCTTCGAGAGCTCGGGCTTTCCGCTCACAACTGTGTGGCCATCGGGGACGCGGAGAACGATCACGCTTTCTTGAGCATCAGCGAGTGCTCGGCGGCCGTTTCGAACGCCTTGCCGACGCTGAAAGAGCGCGCGGACATCGTCACGTTGCGAGAATCGACGGCGGGTGTCATCAAGTTGATCGACCAGCTGCTCTCCGACGATTTGCGCGGCTACGAGGGGCGCCTTTCGCGCCACGACATCCTCTTCGGCGAGGATGAACGCGGTCAGCCGGTCTTCTTGCGAAGCTACGGCACCACCTTGCTGATCGCGGGCGCTTCCGGTGCTGGCAAGTCCACCACTGCCACTGCGTTGATCGAGCGAATCGTCGAGAGGGAATATCAGTGCTGCCTCATCGATCCCGAAGGCGACTACGCAGGATTCGAGAGGGCGGTCGTGCTGGGCAGCAGCAATCGAGCGCCGGTGTTGGACGAAATCCTGCAGGTTCTTGACAATCGCGATTCAAATTGCGTCGTCAACATGGTTGGAGTCCCCTCGGACGATCGATCGCCGTTTTTCGCCGCGCTGCTGGCCCGTCTTCAGGAGCTTCGTGCGCGCACCGGTCGGCCGCACTGGATCGCCATCGACGAGGCGCATCACCTGCTGCCCTCCGCTTGGGGCGCTGCTCCTGTCGCATTGCCCAAAGAGCTTCCGAACACGATCTTCATGACCCTCGAGCCTAGGCAGCTCTCGGCCGAAGTTCTCTCCTCGGTCAACGAGGTCATCGCCGTCGGTCCCTCCGCGCACTCCGCGGTCGAACAGCTTGGCTCAGCTCTAGAGGTGAGTTTGCCGCCGCTTGCACCGCCGACTCTCGAGCGCGCGGAAGTGCTGCTGTGGCGATTTCGCCGGCGCGAGCCTCCGATGCGCGTCCGCGTCGCGGCGCCGCGTTCGGACCAGCGCCGCCACCGCCGCAAGTACGCCGAAGGGGAGTTGAAGGAGGACCGCAGCTTCTACTTCAGGGGACCGCAGGGAAAACTCAACCTTCGAGCTCAGAACCTGATCATCTTTAACCAGATCGCGCAGGGCGTTGACGATGCGACGTGGCTCTACCATCTGCGGCGGGGTGAGTACTCGCGCTGGTTCCGCGAAGAGATCAAGGATGAGGATCTGGCCAGCGAAGCGGCCGACATCGAACGCAATGCCAACTCTTCGGCGGTGGAGACGCGCCAGCGCATGCGCCAGGCGATCGAGCGCCGCTACACCATTCCCTGACGGGTGAAAGTTTTGCTTGAGTCGAGCCGTCTCAGTTGGTCTTGGCGGCTTTCTCCGCCGCCTTTTTCACCAACTCGAGGTCGATATTGATCGTCACCTGATCGCCGACCATGACGCCACCTGTCTCGAGCGGCTTGTTCCACGTCAGCCCGAAGTCCTTTCGGTTGATGGTCGTCGTCGCGGTCGCTCCGCGACGCTCATTCCCCTTCGGGTCCTTGGTCGTTGCCTCGGGCGCCTCGACGTCGAGAACCACCGGCTTCGTTACTCCGTGAATCGTCAGGTCGCCGGCAACCTTGTATTTCTCCGGCCCCACCTTTTTGAAGCTCGTCGATTTGAAGGTGATGGTTGGATACTTTTCGACGTCGAAAAAATTGGGGCTCTTGAGGTCTTTGTCGCGGTTCGGCTCTCGACTGTTGATCGTGGTTGTGTCGATCGTCGCTTGCGCGGTTGAATGACCGATCTCCTTTTCATCCAGGTTCACGCTGCCGGTCATCTTTCCGAACTCACCCTTGACGTTGCTGACCATCATGTGGCGCACGTTGAACTGGGCGGCGGAATGCGCCGGATCGATGTCCCAGGTGGAAGCCCCGGCAACGGATGAGACGGCGAGCGCGGCCAAGGCGAGAGGGGGTAGACGTTGACCCATGTGGTTCTCCTTGTGTTGTGGTAGGCGTTAAGGCCGGAACAATAACCCTTTCGAGGGCGAATCACGCAGTTGATTGGCATCAATGCGGCTCGTTCAGTCGGGATGGCTCTTCACGTTGTTGACGGATGTGGTGTATTCGCATCAGCCGGCGGAAGCCCAGCGCCTGCTCGCCGATGTGCCTTCGCGCGGGTCCAACCGGCTCCGGGCGCGCGCCTATCTGAAGCGGATTCTCCGGGAAACCGGGCTGCTCTTCGGCACTCCGTCTGGGCCCGAAGCCGGCTCGAGGGACGCCGGGGGAACCGCAGATCAGCTCACTCTGGCAGTTATCCGCACCCTGGCTCGGATCGCTCTCGACGTCGCCGCGCTGTTTGAGGCTGCACCAGGTCCTCGCCGCGAACAGGTGCTTCTGCTCTTCGCCGTCCTGGTCGGAGAGGAGAAGCTCGCAGAAGAGATCGGCCGCACAATTTCACATCCGCCGATACTGCCCTTGCCGAAAAAGTGGTGGACGCGCGTTGAATCGCAGCTGGAAAAGCGCGCGGCGACGGTTGTCGGAGATCCCGTCTACGGCCTGATTCTCCACAACGCCGCAGTTTACGCCGATGCTCAGGCCTTTGGACGGCAGGCGATCGAGTTTTTCGAGCGCGGCCACCTTCGTTCGGCAGCAGCGCAGAGGCGCTTCTCCTTCGCTGCTCGGCAAAAAGCGCTCTTGGCGAAGGTTCTGCTCGGCCTGGCCTGCGTCGAAAGGGAACCCAATCTCGCCGCTCAGCGGGCCATCCTGCGACAGATTGACGACTTGCAGCTTCCCTGGACGCAGCGAGCAGCGGTCAAGCGAGAGGCCAAGTCCTTCTTCGAGCATGCTCCCGCGGCGGAGGCGCTCGCCCAGCAAGTGCGCGGCAGCGAGTCGCGCCGATTCGTCCTCGAGCAGACCATCCTTGCTTCGCTGGTGGATGGCAGCCGATCGCCTCGCGAGGTCGCGTTCATTCGCAGCCTCGCCGCGATGCTGAAGGTATCTGCCGAGGAGCTCGACCGGATCGAAATCGAGATGGCCGAGTTTTTCGCCAGGAACCGATCGATCGTCGACGTCTACAAGGTCTCCCCGGGCGCGGGGGCGATGGGCGAAGAGCTCGTCAAATCCATACAGCGGGCGGTGGAGAAGAACTTTTATCGGTTGATTCAGGAAGTGCGAGAGACCGGGGAGCTGTCGGTCCTCCTCACCCGGGCGGCCCGCGGCCAAAAGCTCAGTGCCGAAGAGCGGCGCAAGATGCGCGCTCAGCTTATCGATGTTGCCAAGGCCATTCCCGCCCTGGCCATCTTTGCCGCTCCGGGCGGAATCCTTCTGCTGATCGCGCTCGCCAAAGTGCTGCCTTTCAACATCCTGCCGAGCGCCTTTCAGGATGAGGCCGAGGAGGACCCGGTGCCGCGCAGCACTAAGCGCGCTGACGCTTGAGCTGTACCGCCAGGCGCCGAAGGTCTTCGTTGACCTTGACGAACTCGGTGCGCCCTCTCTCCTGGGCGAGTTGCTGCTCGATCTTGTCGAGGGAACCGGACGCCTTCTTCGCCGCGTCGCGGACGTCGAGAATCAGCCAGTCCAGGCTCTCGATCAGCGCCAGGCGGACATCGAGATTCGCTTCCCCCAGGCGAGCGATCAAAGGATCCACCATCTCCGCCTTGCCGGATCGACCGAGCTCATAGGCGGCGCGTTCGCGAATGCGCTCCTCCGGAGCCTGGAGTTGCTTGGCCCAGCAGCTCGCGTCTGAGTGGCATTGCTGGGCCGCCTGGAGCAGCTTCTGATATTGCTGAAGCGAGCTTAAGCGTTTCTTCGCCAGGTCCGCCGGATGTGAGCAGCCGGCGCCCTGTGGATTCGCCTTGCATTCGGCGCTGGTCATCGACTCCTCCGCAGCGGCGAGCTTTGCAAGCGCCGGCAGCTCCTCTTCGCCGCCGAGCATCGCAACCCCTGCAATCAAGGGCTCGCGCTCATCCCACGAGCCCTTGGCAGCGAGCTTCAGCAAGGTGGGGAGCGCCTCGCGCGTCCCGATGCGCGCCAGAGCGCGGACGTATTCTCCCCGAGCCGTGGGTTCCTCCTCTTGGGCGAGCATCGCCACCAGGGGTTTGATCGCGTCCTTGGAGCGAAGCCTGCCGAGCGCATCCGCCATTCGCATGCGGACGAACAGCTTGAGATCCAGGTACTCGGAGTCGAAGCTCAGATGCGAAATCAGGGCCTTCTCCGCCCGGCGGTCAAGCAAATCCCCGAGCACCTGAGCAGTCTTGGCGTAGATCGCCGGTTCAATCACGTTGTTCTGCTTCGCCCAGCTGATCAGCGACCTGTCCTCGCCGTCGAGGACGCGGACCAGCGCATCGGCCGCTGGCCGGCCAATTTGAAAGAGCGCGAAGGAGCTTTCGACGTAGAAGGTCACCCCTCGCTTCTCCTTGAACATCATCTTCATCAGCGAGGGCACCGAGGCCGGATCGCCGATCTCTCCAAGCGCCTGGATTGCCTTCTTGCTGACGAAGGGCTCTCCGGAATCATCGACGGCCAGCGCGAGCAGCGGCTGCACTGCTTCTTTGGCGCGCAGCGCCCCCAGCGCGTTGATCGCCTCGATGCGGACGTATTGGTCGCGGCTCGAAAGGAGCCGAACGAGCGTGGGAATCGATTTCGGATCGCCGATCCGTGCCAACGCTGCGGCGATCTCCTTGTTCATCGAGTTGCCTGCTGCGTCGGCGTTGCCAAAATCGACGGCTTCCGCGAGTGGCCCGGCCGAGGAGGGATCGGCCAGTTCGCGCAGCACCTGCGCGATCGCCGCCTTCACCTCCGCTTGCTTCTCAGACGCAAGGTGCGCGTGGAGCATCGGCAGGAACGACGCGTTGAGTTTTCCCGAGTCTCGCAGCTCGGAGAGCACGCGCTCCTTGTCTTTGATCCTCCGCGCGCTGGCGATTTGCTTGTCCCAGTACGCGGGTTCTTTCGGATCACCTTTGCATCCGGCGATCGAGAAAATGAGCACGGCGAGGTGAATCCAGGCCAGCGGGCGCAGCATGGATGGTTCCCTTGAAATGTGCGGGAATGCCTCGCCATTAAACTTCAGCTTGAATCTCGCATCAAAGTGCGACCGGGGTAGAAATCCGCTGCAGACCTACATGCTCTGTGCGCTTGTGAGGCAACCGTTCGTCGGCTCGATTCATGCCGCCCGTGATATGAGCCAACCGCGGCGGCCGAACGATGTCCTCGCCTCGAATCATCTTCATGGGAACGCCGGAATTCGCGGTCGAGTCGCTGCGGGCTTGTCTGGATGTAGGCGATGTCGTCGCGGTGGTGACGCGACCGGACAAGCCGAGGGGTCGAGGGCAGCTTTCAGCTGCCTCGCCGGTGAAGCGAGCCGCGACTCAACTTGGGATCCGAGTTCTGCAGCCGATCAAGCTGCGCGAGGCCGGATTCCTGGATGCCGTGCGCGAGCTTTCGCCCGACGTCGCGGTGGTCGCCGCCTACGGGAAAATCCTGCCCCGGGAGCTTTTGGAAGTCCCGGGGCACGGATGCATCAATGTGCACGCTTCACTGCTGCCGCGCTTTCGCGGCGCGGCGCCGATCCAATGGGCGATCGCCTCGGGCGATAACAGATCTGGCGTATGCCTGATGAAAATGGACGAGGGCTTGGATACCGGACCCATTTTGCGCTGCGCCGAAGTGCCGATTGGTCCCGAGGTCACGTCCGATGAGCTTCAGCAGACCTTGGCCCGGGTGGGCGCTGAGCTGATTCGAAGGTACTTGCCCGACTACCTCAGCGGCAAGCTGCAGCTTACACCTCAGTCGCGCGAGGGCGTGGTGCTCGCGCCGATGCTCAAAAAAGAAGATGGCCAGCTGGACTTCGGCAGGCCTGCGGCGGAGCTGGAGCGGCGCGTTCGCGCTTTCCAACCGTGGCCCGGCGCCTTCACGCGCTTCCAGGGAAAAGTCCTCAAAGTGCACCGCGCGCGCACCGGCGCTCGGACGGGCTCGCCGGGAACCGTGCTGGCTGTTGGAGAGCAGGGCATTGAGGTGGCGTGCGGCGAGGGTTCGCTTTCGCTCCTCCAAGTTCAACCCGAGGGAAAGCGGACCATGAGTTCGGCAGAGTTCCTCGCCGGGCATCGGATCGCGGTTGGAGAGCAGCCGTTCGGCGCGTAAGTTCTCGCTGGGAGTGACCGATGAAAGTGCTCGTACTGCATGGCCCGAACGTGAATCTCCTGGGCCAAAGAGCCGGCGACAATCCGGAATGGAGCCTCGAAACGGTGAATCACCTCATCGAGGAAGAGGCCGCTTCGCTCGGGCTCGAAGTGAAGATCCTCCAATCAAACCATGAGGGCGTTCTGATCGACACGCTGCACGGCGAACGGCGGTGGGCCGAAGCGGTGGTGATCAACCCGTCCGCCCTCACTCACACCTCGTACGTCCTGCGCGACGCGATCGCCGCGCTGGGAAAACCGACGATCGAGGTTCACATGACCGACATTCGCCGGCGCGAAGCCTGGCGGCGGCGGACGGTTCTAAAAGACGTCTGCGTCGCCCGAGTGATCGGCAAGGGTGTTGATTCCTACTTGATCGCGCTGCGCAGTCTCGCCGGGAGCAAACCTTCAAGCGCGGTGTCGCTGAAGCGCCCACGGGCGTCGAAAGCAAGGTCGAACAAGACGATTGGGCGGCGCGCCGAGACTGCGGCGCCGAAAGGCAGAAGCGCGTCCGCCCCTTTCGACGAGAAGAACGGCCTGCCGCGGGACCCGGCTCGTGCTCCGAGCGCAGCCCCCGCCAAGTCGATGGGCCGAGCTGTTGCGGCAGCGAATCGGCCGGGCGCCGAGGGATTCCTCACTCGAGCGTTCGTCCGGCAGAAGATCGCCGACCGCCTAGCGGGAAGGCTCACCGCATCGGGGTTGGCCACCTGGGCTCGCCAGCATTGGCTCGAGGTACAGCGAGGCGCGCCTGCGGAAAGCGGGTACCGCGAGCTGCTCGAGGAGTCTCTACAGAGCCTTGTTCTCTCGGCGATGCCCGCTTCCAAGCTGACGGAGGATCAGTTGCTGGACTTGATGACCCAGCTCGAGTGATGAACGCCCGCGCTCTGGCCATTCGCGTTCTGGAGCGGGTTCAGGTCAGCGACGCGTTCCTCAATGCTGCTCTCGACTCCGAGCTGCGGCGCGCCCGCCGGCTGGATGCTCGCGATTCAGCCCTGGTCACCGAGCTGTGTTATGGCGCAGCCCGCCGGCAGATGGCCCTGGACGGCGCGCTGGCCCGCTTTTCGGCAAAGCAGCTCGAGCGCCTTGAGCCGCGGGTGCTCTGCGCGCTGAGGGTCGGCGCTTATCAGCTCTTCTACATGCGCATGCCGAAGCGCGCCGCGGTGGCTGAAACGGTGGAGGCGCTCAAGCAGCTGAAAATGAGCCGAGCGGCGGGATTCGCGAACGCCATTCTGAGAAAGCTGTCGCAGCTCGAAGAGCTTCCACTCCCGCCGAGCTCCGATTCAGTCGCTCACCTCGCGGTCCGCGAAAGTCATCCACTCTGGCTGGTGGCGCGATGGACAAATCGCTACGGCGAAGAAGGCGCCGAGGCGATGCTGCTGGCGAACAATCGGCCGCCGCGGCTGACCCTGCGGGTGAACTCGACGAAGTTGGGGCGCGAGGCCCTTCTGGAGAAGTTCGCCGCT
>DATFTC010000359.1:0-9127 GCA_035262305.1 Myxococcaceae bacterium
CGCGATAGAGCGGAAAAGGGATTTGAATTATCGCGTCGGCTGCATCGTACCAGCCGGCGCTTAAGCAGCCAGCGCTAGGTTTTCTCGCGGAAGCCTTGGATGCCGAGCGACAATTCTCAAGAGCGCCAGCGCTGGGCCTTCCGGCCGACGTCGCCCCTGCTCCCACTTGCGCAATGTGTGAATGCTGATGCCCAGTGCCTTGGAGAACGCTTTCTGGCTCAACCCCACAAAGCGGCGCAAGGCGGTTATGTCTTCCCCGGATTGGACCTTGCCCGCCATGAGCCTCCGCCGCTGGCTCGCTCGGAGTGCTCGATTGAAATCTCTTTTGTTCAACTCTGCATCAGCCTCCAAATCTTCTCCGGCTTGAGCGGCATATCGATATGGCGCACTCCGAAAGCCTCGAGTGCGTCGATCACCGCGTTGACGATCGCAGGAGTGGCACCGATGGTCCCCGCTTCGCCGGCCCCTTTGGCCCCCAACGGATTCACGTCGGTGGGCGTTTCGGTCCGGTCAGTCTCGAAGCGCGGGCACTGGTGCGCTTTGGGAATTGCATAGTCCATCAATTCGCCGGTCACCAGCTGGCCTGCCTCGTCGTAGACGGTTTCTTCGTAGAGCGCCTGTCCGATGGATTGGGCGATCCCACCGTGGATTTGACCATCCACCAACATCGGGTTGATGACCCGCCCGCAATCGTCGACAGCAACGTAGCGGAGGATGCGAACGTCCCCAGTCTCGCGATCCACTTCTATCGCGCAGACGTGGGTCCCAAATGGATAGGTGAAGTTCTTTGGCTCGAACGATGCAGTGGCAACCAAGCCAGGCTCGAATCCCTCCGGGATCGACGCCGCTCGGTGGGCTGCTGCTGCGACCTCGGCGAAGGTGATGGATTTATCGCCGCGACGGAAAAGACCGTCAGTAAACGTCATGTCGCCCGAGGAAACACCCAGCAGGTGTCCGGCGAGACGCTTCATCTTGTCCAGCGTTCGCTCCATCGCGCGCACCAGCGCCGGGCCTCCCACCGCTGTGTTGCGGCTGCCAAACGTGCCGATTCCATATTGCACCTCCGATGTGTCGCCGTGTTTGACCAAAATATCTTCGAGCTCGATCCCGAAGAAATCCGCAGCGAGCTGCGCGAACGTGGTCTCTTCGCCCTGTCCGTGGGGAGAGACGCCGGTCAGGACGGTCACCTTCCCGGAGGGTTCCACTCGTACCGTGGCGCTCTCCCACCCTCCCGAGCCAAGGCCTGCCGATGGCCCGAGAGCGCATTTCTCCACGTAGCAAGAAATGCCGATTCCGATGAGCTTACCTTGCTCGCGCCGTCTGCGCTGCTCCTCACGAAGCTTCTCAATGCCTGCGATCTCAAGCGCGCGATCGAGCGCCCTTTGGTAATTACCGCTGTCGTAGGTAAGCCCAGTCGCCGTTTTGAACGGGAACTCTTCGGGCTGCGGCATGTTCCTGCGCCGCAGCTCGATCGGATCCATGCGCATCTCGTCAGCGATGATGTCCATCAGCCGCTCGATCTGGTACGTCGCCTCCGGCCTCCCGGCGCCGCGATACGCGTCCGTCGACATCTGATTGGTGTACACACCAGTGACCTCGACGAGGATCGAATCCATCTTGTAGCAGCCGGACACCATCCGGCCGGTGAGGGTCGGAATGGCCGGGCCCAGAAGTTGAGGATAAGCGCCGAGGTCCTGAATCGATCGGTAGCGCACGCCAAGGATGCGCCCATCCGCGGTGAGGGCTGCTTCGATGTTTCCAACCTGGCCGCGGCCGTGAATGGTCGCCGCGAAATTCTCCCTGCGGGTCTCGATCCACTTCACCGGCCGGGGAGCAAGTTGCATCGCCAAAAAGGCGACGAGGATCTCCTCGGCGTAGAAGTTCAACTTGGACCCGAAGCCACCGCCCACCTCGGGCGCCACCACTCGCACGTGGTTCTCGGGAAGTCCCACTGCCTTGGCAAGCATGGAGCGAACGAGGTGAGGAATCTGCGTGGACGTATAGAGCGTGAGCTGGCGATCGCCGCGGGAATATTGGGCGACCGCGCCGCGCGGCTCGAGCGAACACGGGATAAGTCGCTGGTGAACGATCCGCTGTGAGATGACCCGGGCTGCCGAATTGAATGCGGCCTCCACGTTCCCGCTGTTGAAGGACCAATCGAAAGCTCGATTCGTCTCCAGCTCCTCGTGGACCAGCGGCGCATCGGATCGCAACGCGGCCTCTGGGTCGACCAGCGCCGGCAGCGGCTCGTACTCCACCTGGATCAGGTCGATCGCGTCCCGGGCAGCCTCAGGCGAGGAAGCCACCACCGCCGCCAGCGGCTCACCCATGAATCGGACTTTTCCGGTAGCGAGCGGGCGGTGGCAAGGTTTCTTCATCCCGGGAAGCACCGCGGAGCAGGGAACGTCGCCCACGCAAGCGCGATCCAGATCGGCAACGGTGACGGCGGCGATCACCCCCTTGGCGGCGCTGGCCCGGGAGAGCTCAAGCCTCGTCACTCGAGCATGAGCGTGTGGCGATCGCAGGATGCAGACCGATTGCAGATCGGCAAAGCGAAAATCGTCGACGTACTGACCGAGCCCCTGAATCAGCCGTGAATCTTCCGTCCGTTTGATTCGACGTCCAACATAAGGCTCGCGGGTATGGCTCACGATTCCTTCCCCTGATCAGCGACGGAAAGAGCGATCTGCATGAAACCCCTCGATCATTTAGGGTCGAATGCACCTTATACCTCAGACCGCGAAATGCGGACCTACGTTCAGGAAAACCAACGAAACGTTCGAAGCGCAAGCGCTTCTGGTTCCTAAAAACCGCAGGATGATCGAGCACCTGGAGTGAGGAGTTAAGCGATTAGCCGTTTGGCTCGTCTCTGGCGCGTTAGCACGTGCAACTAGATGAATCGAGCGGATGCCATCCACTTCGAGCGGTAAACCGACGGGACCTCATGTCGGGTTTCGACCGAATTAGACTCAAATTTGAGAGGGATTGCCACCATGAAGCATTCCAATTTGATTCAATTGTGTTCATTGCTTGTCGCGGTCAGTTTTCTGGGCTCTCGGGCCGAGGCACGGGTCACCCGCATCGACGTCACGACTCGCGAAGTGGTCCTGGACGGAATGCCGTTCGGCGAAACGGGCCCGTACGAGAAGCTCCGCGGGACAGTGCACTTCGAAGTGGACCCATTCGATCCCCGCAACGGCGTAGTCTTCGATATCGACAAAGCGCCGCGTAACCAAAACGGCATGGTCGAGTTTTCAGCTGATTTCTACATCCTCAAGCCGGTGGACTTGGGCAAAGGCAACGGCGCACTACTCTACGAGGTGAATAACCACGGCAATAAGCAGATGATTTTTTATCTGAATAATTCGCTCAGCATCGGAAACGACCTAAGTGTCGCGACCGATTTTGGCGACGGCTTCCTGATGCGCCGGGGGTACACCGTCGCTTGGGTTGGCTGGGAGGCTCTAATCCAGGCCGGAGACAACCGCATGACTGTCCAGTTCCCCATCGCGATGGAGCACAATCAGCCAATCAACGAACGCGTTCTCGTTGAGTTTCCCGACGGCCAAGGCGCATCAGTCGACCCGGTCTACACGCGCCCTTTGAGTGGCAATCCCGCCAGCCGAAGCTACGCGGCCTTCTCTACCGATCCGGTCGAGGCAGAAGCAGAGCTCAGGGTGAGACCAAGTGACTCTCCGCGCCCGCCGGCCCCCGACATCCCCGATGGCGAAGTAGTCCCCATCGGCCAATGGTCCTTTGCCCGCTGCCCGAATGGACCGCCGGGTACCCCAAGCACCACCGATATTTGTCTGGCCGCTGGATTTCGGAATGACCAAGTCTACCAACTCATCTATAAGGCTACCAACGCGCCGGTGAGCGGGCTGGGCCATATCACCACTCGCGATTTCCTCGCCTTTGTTCGCAACGACAAAGCGGACGACGTGGGACACCCCAACGATTTGAGTGGCCTCGATACCATTCTCTGTGTGGGAGCTTCACAGAGCGGCAAATATTTGAGGGATTTCATTTATCAGGGGTTCAACGAAGATGAGGAGGGGCGGCGCGTCTGCGACGGGGTACATATCACTGTGGCGGGAGCTGAAAGGGTTGCTCTGAATTATCGCTTCGCAGCGTCCTTCAAGGCGGCCAATCCGCACGCCTTTCGCCCCGTGCCAAGCGAGGCATTTCCTCGAAGCTATGCGATCCGGCCGAATCCAATCTTTCCCGAAATACAAGACGGGATTCTTAAGCGGCCCACGACGGACCCCAAGGTCTTCCATAGCGACACGTCGTACGAGTACAGGATAGCCCATGCCTCACTGGTAGATACCGATGAAGCGGCTACCGAGGACTTGGAGCAGCCAGCCAATGTCCGTCGCTACGTGTTTTCAGCGCTCGAACATTCCGCTGGCGGCCCCAGCAGGGGACCCGAAGTTCCTGGAAACTACGGCATCGGCAATCGCGAGTGTCAACAACAGTCCAACCCGACGCAATATGGAATCTTTGCACGCGCGCTGCTGGTCGCGTTGGAGCAGTGGGTAAGGCAGGACATCGCGCCTCCGGAAAGTCAGGCACCCAGTATTAAGAATGGGACGCTGGTGACGGCGGATGAATACTGTGGCGAGTTTCCCAGAATTCCTGGCGTTGCATGCAATGGCTTGTTCAACGCATCAGGGGAAAGAGACTTTGGCCCGCGCGTGCAGAGCAGCCGCGGCGTGATCGACTATTTGATCCCCCACGTGTTGAGCGAGCACAGAAACCTGGTTCCCAAAGCGGACGAGTTGGGAAATGACATTGGGGGTATTCGCCATCCGTATGTCGAGGCGCCGATCGCCACACTTACCGGGTGGAACTTGCGAAGACCGGAATTCGGCGAGGGCGAGCTATGTGCCCTCGTAGGGATGAAGGTTCCCTTGCCCAAAACCCTTGCAGAAGGGCTCAAGACTGGTGACCCAAGGCCGTCGCTGGAGGAATTGTATGGAGATCACAACGGCTACGTGGAGGCGGTGGCCACGGCTGCGTTCAACCTCTGGAGCCAACGATTTATGCTTCTCGAGGATGTGTTTCAGACTATACATGAAGCCGACGACAGCGACGTGCTGAGATAGGGCAGCAGTTAGATGTGTGAACGCCGCTCACAACGACAAGGAGCAATGCACTTGAAATTCAAAGCATCACTATCTGTTCTCGCGGCTGTGATGATGTTCGCGCCGCTGACTGCGCCGATGGCGGCCGACGATAAGACGCTCTTCTTCCCAGTCTTCGCCTATCGAACCGGTCCCTACGCATCCAGTGGCATTCCCCTCGCCAACGGCTTCGTGGACTACATGACGCTCCTCAACGAGCGAGACGATGGAATCAACGGGTTCAAGATCGCTTTCGAAGAATGCGAGACAGAATACAAAACGGATCTCGGAGTGGAATGCTACGAAAGGTTGAAGAAAAAAGCCCCGGTTCTGATCAACTCGTGGAGCACCGGACTCACTTATCAGCTCGTTCCCAAGGCTTCTGTCGACAACGTCGTCGTCCACTCAATCGGCGCTGGGGTGACCGCGTCCGCCGACGGTCGCTGGTTTCCGTGGATCTTTAACTTCCCAATGACGTGGTGGAGCCAGGCCTCGGCGGTGGTGAAATACATAGGCCAACAGGAAGGCGGCCTGGACAAGCTCAAGGGGAAGAAGATCGCTTACGTGTTTCACAACAGCCCCTACGGCAAGGAAGCGATTTCCACGCTCGAGGCGCTCGCCAAACGATACGGTTTCGAGCTCATCGAGCTGCCGGTGGATCACCCTGGTCAGGAGCAGAAGGCAACCTGGCTGAGAATCCGCCGCGACAATCCGGCCTGGGTCTACCTTGCCGGTTGGGGCGTGATGAGCCAAGTGGCGATCAAGGAGGCCGCGGCGATCGGTTATCCGATGAGGCACCTCATCGGCAACTGGGTGACGGGGAGCGAAGCCGACCTCGTCCCCGCAGGGGAGGCAGCCAAGGGATATCGCTCGACTGCGATGAACGTGCCGGGCGGAGACTTTCCGGTGCACAGGGACATCCTCAAGTACGTCTACGGCAGGGGCAAGGGGTCTGGCGCTCGCGAGCGCGTGGGAGAGGTGATCTACAACCGCGGCCTGTTGAACGCGATGTTCAACGCTGAGGCGATCCGCACCGCGATGGCAAAGTACGGCAAGGGGCCGCTGATCGGAGAGAAGGTTCGGTGGGGCTACGAGCACTTGAACCTCACCGAGAAGCGCCTGGAGGAGCTGGGTATGAAAAACTTCATTCGCCCGCTCGCGGTCAGCTGCGAGAACCACGAGGGCAACGGTGAGCTGCTTATCCAGGAGTGGGATGGCGGTCGATGGAAGGTCGCTTCCGACTGGATCGAGCCGATGCGCGACGTGGTCCGGCCCAATCTCGAGAGGGCAGCTGAGGAAGAGGGCAAGAAGCTGGGCCTTACGAGACACTCGTGCGACAAATCCTTATAGAGGAATCCGATCGCGGAGTTGTCAAACCGTGGGGATGGTTCGGCCTAGGCGGCTCACGCGCTTCTAAGCCTTGGGATCCACCGATGCCTCTTCCGGCTCGGGATCCGCGAGCGCGTACGCAATGGATTGCTCTGGTGTCATGGCGCGACCCTCCACCCACGCCGAAGAAAAATCCGCCGCGCTCAAGGCGGCGAGCGCCGCCGCTTTGTCGTGCTCTTGGTCAGCGCGCCAAGTCTTCGGTATCGGCGCGTTGATCATTTCGCGTATCGCCTCCGCGGCGCCCAATAAGCGCGTCGCTCGCTCGGCATATCCCTGCGCGACGTACACTCCCGCGATGCCGTCCATGCAAAGAGCAATAAAGCGCATGTTCCCCAACAGGCGTGAGTTATTCATTGCTTCGCGGTAAAACGCAACGGCCCGCGCGTAATTGCCCTCGCGCTGGGCGAGGTGTCCCAAACCAACCAGCGGGTAAGTCAAAGCGCGGTCCCCGACTTGCTGCATCAGGGTGAGCGTCTCGTTGTTCAGTGCTTTTGAGCGCTCATAATCCCCGCGAGCGTACGCCACCAAAGCCAAGGAGTGCCAGGCGATAGCGGCGTTCCATCGATCACCTTCCTTTAAAGAGAGCGCACGGCTCTGTTCCGCTCGCGCGATCGCCTCGGTATGATCATCCCGATAAAGCGCGAGCATACTTAAGTAGTTCAATGAGAACGCGGTGACCCAATGCTCGTTGATTTGCCGAGACATCGCGAGAGCCGCCTCAAACCGTTGTGCCGCCCGGGCGAAGTCGCCCTGAAAGAAAGCCAAGATGCCGGCTCCGGCCAAAGCCTTGGCCCGCACTCGCGGCGCCACGCGACCGCTCTCGGGTAAATCGCGTTCCAACCACGTCCGCCCTTCGGTGAAATGAGAGCGGATCGCCCAGAATCGCCAGAGCGCGCTGGCCAATCGCAGCCCGCGCTCTGCACCGCCGGGGCCTTGACTCCACTCGAGCGCGGTCCGCATGTTGTCATGCTCGCGATCCAAGCGCTGGAGCCAGACGATTTGATTCCCGCCGAGCAGCTGAAGCTCGGCTTGCTCGGCCAATTCCAAGAAGAATTCGAGATGGCGCTCTCGCGCCCGCGCGTGATCAGCGTCGCTCAGCCGATTGCGGCCATACTGACGCACCGTCTCCAAAAGGCGGTAGCGCGCGATTCCGGCGTGTTCCTTGTAAAGGACCAGCGACCTACCCACTAAAGATGACAGCAGGTCCAATATCTCTGACTTGTCTAAGCCTTCTCCGGAGCAGACCGCTTCTGCCGCCTCGATGGTCCATCCACCGGCAAAGACAGACATGCGAACAAGCAGCAGCCGCTCAGGTTCGGTCAATAAGTTGTAACTCCAATCGATGGCCGCCCGAAGCGTCTGGTGTCGAGGCAGCGCGTTGCGGCTGCTGACCGTCAGCACTCGGAAACAGTCGTCCAGGCGCGAGGCAAGCTGCTCGACCGACAGCGCTTTCACCCGCGCCGCCGCCAGCTCAATTGCCAGCGGGATGCCGTCCAACCGTTGGCATATTTTAGCCACCGCCGCCGCGTTCTGCGTGGTGAGCGCAAAGTCCGATTGCACGGAAATCGCGCGCTCGATGAATAACCGCACCGCTTCGTACTGCATCAGCTGATCCGCGGACGGATTCTCGAGCGGGTCAGGCGATGACAGCGAGGGGACGCGCCACACTGTTTCACCGGCAACGTCGAAGCCTTCGCGGCTGGTCGCCAGAATGCGCAGATGGGAGCAGGCCTTGAGCAACGTTTCCACCAGAAGCGCGCACGCACCGATGACGTGCTCACAATTATCCAACAGCAGCAGAATGGACTTTTCTCGCACGTGAGCAATCAGCGTCTCGGTCAGCGTTCGGCCAGGAACCTCGCGTACCTGCAACGCCAAAGCGGTGGCTTGCGGCACCAGCCTGGGCTCGGCCACCGGGGCCAGCTCTACCCACCACGCGCCGTCGGGATAAGCCGGCAGCAAACGCCTGGCGGTCTCCAGCGCCAAACGCGTCTTGCCACAGCCACCCGAGCCGGTCAGCGTCAACAAACGGCCTTTGGACAAGAGCTGCTCGACGTGCTGCATCTCCTGCTCGCGTCCGATGAACGTGGTTAGCTGCTGAGACAGGTTGTTCGGAGGCGAGGGTACGGTCGAGGCACGCGCTGCACGAGTGGCCGCGGGCTGGTTGGACGCGAATCCGGCATCTGACGCAGGTCGCGGTGATTCCAGCCCGGTCTTTGCGAAACCGCGGCGCTCCAGTCGCTGGAGAACTTCGCTCGCGGTCTGCGGCCGCTCCGCGGGATTTTTCCGCAGCAGCTGTGAAACAAGCTCCGCAAGCCACTCAGGCACTGCTATCGTCGTCAACGAGGGCGGCTCATCATTGAGGATGCGCAGCGCGGTCGCTGCGCTCGAATCCGCGTGAAATGGAGAGATACCGGCCAAGACTTCGTAGGTGACAACTCCCAAGGACCACAGGTCGCTTCGCGAATCGACGAGTCCACCTCGCAATTGCTCGGGAGACATGTAAAGAACGGTCCCGATTGCCTGCCCCGCGTGCGTCATCGATTGGGCTTGCGATTCAGACGCGAGCTTCGCCAAACCGAAGTCGAGGATTTTGATTGTCCCTGTGCTTG
>DATFTC010000360.1:0-3152 GCA_035262305.1 Myxococcaceae bacterium
CAGCTTCTTGGCCACGTCGCGATACACGTCTGGCTGACCCCCACCATGGTCGCCCATGAGGATCACATTTTTGAAACCGGTCAGGATTGCCTGCTCGCTGATTCGCTCAAGGATTGCGGCGAGGATATCGTTCGTCAATCCAATTGTGCCAGGCAATTGAGCGCTCGCGTTGTTCGGCGTGTAAGGGAGCACTGGCATCGCGATGGCGTTTCCCAGTTTCAGCGCGATAGCTTTGACGGTAGCCTTCGCCATGAGATTATGGCCGCCGTTGGCGTTCTGCGGCCCGCGCTGCTCAGTGCCACCAGTGTAGAAGAGGGCTGTTGTTTTGCCCTCGGCAAGCGCCTGCTTCACTTCGGGCCAAGTCATCGTTTCAAACTCGACCATCGGCGCCCTGGCTTTAGCGCTTTTGGCGACCGCAGGCTTGCCGGCCGCGGGCGTCTGCCCGAGCGTGGCCGTGGTCGAAAGCGCAATCACCGCAACTAATACGAGATAACGGCGCATAGAACCCTCCTTGACTGGCCGAGACCAGCTATTGATAGTTTGACTCCGTTCCTTCGAGAATACGAAGAGTACCGCCGTCATTGCCTGGGCATCGACGACGAAACCAAGATGGCCGACATCGGTAAGCGCGCCCGGCCATCCTCGGTTGCCTCGGGCGCGCCTGGCCATCCTAGGTTGCCTCGGGCGCAGTCTAGGCCAAGCGCCAACATCGGCCAAGTCAGAATCGGATCGGATTCCCTTTTGTCACGCCGTGCCACCGCAGGGAGACAGATTTCAGGCTATGGTCAGAAAGGAACATCAACCCTTGGCTGTGATGACCTTACTGGGCCCAATAGGAGGGAAGCTGCGATCAGACCCAACAAGCAAGTCCTTGCCAATTGCCGCCTGATGTTGCTCTCCGATTTCGGACCAAAAAATCCCGGAAGCGAACACACCTTAGCGCTGTATCTCGCGCATCACCCGGATCAAATCGAGTGTTTCTCTCATTTAGTCTAACCGCCATTATGGCACAACGTTTGAATCTATAATCCTTTTTATACGTCCGTGTGAAGATGTCCATATGGCGCTTGAAATGCAGACTAGTCGCGTATGGGGAATTCAGTTCTTAGCGCACTGTGCCTGCAAATATCATGTCTCGCTCTGATTACCATAGCTAACCGCGAGGCAGGACCCTCGAATGACCCCTCTTACCAGTATTGGCGCATTGTTGGCAATTCAGGTGATTCTGGGGACATTTCGTGGCGCCAAAATTATGCCGAATAACCTTCGAGGAGCATTATGACAACCATCAAAAACAGCGTCGCCGTCGTCTTGGCGGGTGTGTTCGCTTTTGGCTCATTCTCCGCAACCAAGATCATGGGCGCAGACTGGCCGTGTTTCCGCGGACCGAATCACAATGGAATTTCAACTGAGGCGATCAGCTGGCCCAAAGGCGGTCCAAAACAGGTTTGGAAGATTAATGTCGGCATTGGCCACTCCGCGGTGTCCGTGGTCGGTGACCGCGCCTATACCATGGGCAACGCCAATGAGACCGACACCGTCTTCTCTCTCGACGTAGCCACCGGCAAGATCGTGTGGAAGCACTCGTACCCTTGCAATGAGAAGGTGGGCATCAAGGATTACGACGGGCCATTTGCGACGCCGACGATCGCGGACGGTGTAGTCTACACGCTCAGTCGCAAGGGGGATCTCTTCGCCTTGGATGCGAAAGACGGCAAAGTGATATGGGCCCGCAACATCGTTAAGGAGGATGATGTCAGACCTCCGGGATTCGGCGGACTCGCGGGTTCGCCTCTGGTGTTGGGTGACAAGTTAATCGTAAACGGCAGCCCCGGAGGCATGGCTCTGGACCGCAAGACTGGCAAGACGCTCTGGAAGTCGGGGACTGGCGCCGGCGGCCATGCGACACCGGTGCCGTTTCAGATCGGGCAGAAGACCCATTTGGCGATTCACTCTCCCAGGGCATTGACGATCGTCGACGCCGCCGATGGCAAGGAACTGTGGAACACGCCTCGACGCCAGCCGATCGGCGTCAACGCCCCCGATCCGGTGGTGGATGGAACCAAGGTGTTTGTCACGGCTGGACGAGGATTCGGTGGCGCAGTGTTCGACGTTTCCGGTGACACGAAGGCGCTTTGGGAACAGGAAGGTTTGTCCAGCCATTGGCACACGAGCGTCCTTTTGAAGGGGTTTCTGTACGGTCCGGACGGCAACAACTCCGAGGGGGCCGGGCGCTCGCCCACTTCGCTGCGTTGCCTGGATTGGAAGACCGGAGAGATCAAGTGGACGGAGCCGAAGCTCGGGTTTAACGGGCTGATTTCGGTCGGCGGAAAGCTGCTGGTGCTGACCGAAATGGGAGATCTGGTCCTGGTTGAAGCGTCGCCGGACGGCTACAAGGAGCTTGGCTTGGCACACATCATCGAGGGAAGGACCTTCACGGCCCCGGTCTTCGCCGGTGGGAAGGTATATGCGCGAAACACCAAGGGCGATGTAGTTTCCGTGGATATGCGCGGCAAGTGAGCTTGCCGACGGCCCGCGAGCGCCGCAACCGCAGAAACAATTGGGTACCACCCCAGAAATCGAATCCCGGTCAGGCTTCACAAATCGATGACGACGTCTCGAATCGGTTGTGAGCAGCAAGTGAGAAGGTTGCCGTCGGCGGGCTTTTCGAGTGGCTCCGGTCCGTAGACGACCGCCCCCGAAACCAGACCGCTCTCACAGGTGTGGCAAACGCCGGTCCGGCACGACCAACGGGCCGGGACGTCGCAGGCCTCGGCCAGTTCCAAAATGCTCTGGTAGGCAGAGGCGTTCCAGTGTGCGGCGATGCCACTGCGCGCGAACGACACCAGCGGACCGGTATCGGCGTCGTCCTTGGGCAGATGCGGAGCTCGCGGCGCTGCGCCGACGACGCCAGGGGTGATCGACTCGCTGCCGTTGAAGAGTTCGACGTGAATCCGCTCCGGCGCCACACCCAAGGTTGCGAGCGCCTCTTTCATATCCGCCATGAAGCGAGTCGGCCCGCAGAGATAGACATCCGCTTCCCGTGGGACGCCGACCTCGTCCTTGACCGATTGCGACAGATGACCGGTGGCGTCGAAATCCTCGCCCATCTTGTCACGCTGGCCCGGCCTGCTGTAACAAACATAGCTGCG
>DATFTC010000361.1:0-16770 GCA_035262305.1 Myxococcaceae bacterium
CGGACCACACGTTCACGCCGATCACTGCGCAGGATCGCGTAATCGATCTCGTCAGTAACCACTTGCTCGCTCACCACTAAGCGGATCGTCGTCTTGGGAGGCGTGGTAGCGCTGTACCGGAGCCGGGGACTCGAGCGTGGACACTCGAGCCGGACGCCTCGGCGCAAAACACCAAGAGCCAGAACCGTCTCAGCCAGTAGAGGATGAGCGCACAGGTCTGCGGCGAGTCAGCCCCGGCGGTGGTGAAGGTGCTAGCTTGCGCCCGCGATGTCGCGCGACACCCGGACGATCCTCTTCACTGTGCTGGCGCTTGTCGGTTTCGCGTCAAACTCCCTGCTCTGCCGAAGAGCGCTCGGTCTTGCTCTCGTCGATCCCGCGAGCTTCACTTCAGTGCGATTGCTCTCGGGCGCGGCGGCTCTTGCCCTCATCGTCGCGCTTCGAGGAACCTTTCGGCCCGCCGGCGGAAGCTGGCTATCGGCACTGGCGCTGTTCGTTTATGCGGCAGCTTTCTCCGCTTCCTATGTTCGCATCGGAGCCAGCGTCGGCGCCCTTGTATTATTCGCGACGGTACAGGCCACGATGCTCGCCTGGGGTCTGGTGCGCGGCGAAAGGCCTCGGCCGATTCAGTGGCTCGGCATCGGACTTGCGCTGGGCGGCTTAGCTTTGTTGAGCCTGCCCGGCGCCCACTCGTCCGACTCTTGGGGCGTACTGCTGATGGTCGCCGCCGGGATAGCCTGGGGTGTCTATTCGCTGCGCGGTCGCGGCGCACAGGACCCGTTGGCAACTACCGCTGCAAATTTCATCCGCACACTTCCAATGATCGCTGCACTGAGCCTTTTAAGCGTTAGCTCGATCCACCTCAGCACAGCCGGCACTGGCCTCGCGGTCACGTCGGGCGCGCTCGCCTCGGGCGTTGGGTACAGCTTCTGGTACGCGGCCCTTCCGTCCCTGACTGCAACCCGCGCCGCCGCGGTCCAACTGTCTGTGCCGGTTCTCGCGGCCGTCGGCGCGATCCTGCTTCTCGGCGAAACGCTTGCGCCTCGGCTGGTCATCGCGGGGATGGCAATTCTAGTCGGCGTGTGGCTTGCGATTCAGAGGCGCTAGGTGACTAAGCGACGCCGTATTTCTTGAACCACGCCTGCAGCCGCTTCCAGCCATCTTGGGCTGCTTCCTTTTGATAACTGGGCCGGTAGTCGGCGTGAAACGCGTGGCCCGCTTCCGGGTAGACGATGATTTCCGACGGGTTCCCGGCGGCCTTGAGCGCAGCTCGCATCTGCTCGATGGACTCGAGAGGGATGCCCTGATCCTTTCCACCGTAAAGCCCGAGCACCGGGACCTTTAGCACCGGCGCGATGTCAATTGGATATTTCGGGTGCAGCTCGTCCGGCGTTCCCACCAGGCGCCCATACCAGGCCGCAGCGGCCTTCACCTTCGGGTTGTGCGCCGCATAGAGCCAAACAACTCGGCCGCCCCAGCAAAAACCGGTTACCCCGAGCTTGGAAACGTTGCCCATGCCGGACTTCGCAGCCCAATCGACACAGGCGTCGAGATCCGACATGACTTGCGCATCCGGCACCTTGGCGACGATCTTCGAGATCTCCTTCATGTCGCTGAGCTTCGAGACGTCGCCCTGCCTTGCGTAAAGCTCCGGGGCGATGGCGAGATATCCCAACTTGGCGAAACGGCGGCAAACGTCCTTGATGTGCTCATGCACGCCGAAGATCTCTTGTACGACCAGCACCACCGGAAACGACTTTCCGGCCTTTGGCATCGCGCGATAGCCAGGCATCTCGCCGCCTGCAGCGGGGATTTTAATCTCGCCCACGGTGAGACCGTTGGAGTCGGTGGTAATGGTCTGGGCCGAAACCGGCTGAACAGCGAGCGCGAAGCCAGCCGCTAAGCTGCTGACGACGAATTCCCTTCTCGACAAATCACTCGCGGAGATCCAACTCCGAAGATTCTCTTCCATCTATGGTCCTCCTTTCGCGTCGTCGGCAAAGGGCTTAGCCGTCCGCCGCTCCCCTTTCAACTTTCGACTTCCGGCGCGACGGTTCGCCGCGGCTCAGCTGCGCGCCAAGCGCGGCGCCAGGTATAGCAGCGATCGATCGTACCGATAGTTGATTCCCATGTGTCCGTCCTCGAATTCCTCGTGGACCACGTCGATCTTCGCCGCGCGCAGCTCCTCGACCAGCATCCGCGCGCCCCAGCGCAAGTGGAACTCGTCGCGAATTCCGCAGTCGATGAAGAGGCTGCCCATCTTGCCAATCGCGGGCATGCTCCTGGGCACGAATCGGACCGGATCATTGACCAGCCATCGGCCCCAGACATCTGGTCGGATCCGAGCGGTCTCCAGATCGAAAGGTAGCTCCAGACCCATCGGTTCGCCCTTCTTGGGAGAATAGGCCGCGGACATCGCGATCATGTTGAGCACGGGAAAGTCCTCCGAACGCGCGCGCGTTTCGCGAGCCCGGCGGACGAATTCTCGAAACCACGCTTCGTGACCACCCGCCTTGAGGAGTGCGCCGGCGGCTTTGGGGAACTCCGGCAGATAGCAGTACTCAAAGTACGCGTCGCTCGAGTGCGCGGCCGCGTGCGCGAAGACGTCGGAATGGCGGCAGGCCATGATCAGCGCGCCGTAGCCGCCCGAGCTTTTGCCCACCACCGCGCGCGCAGCCGGTTTAGCCACCGTGCGCAACCGTTGATCCACGTGCGAGACGACGTCCCTCGACAGATACTCGCGGTAGCGGCCGAGCGCATCGCTGTTGATCCACTGACTTCCCCCCAATGCAGTCCACCCGTCGACGAACGCAGCAATGACTGCAGGGATGGATCCGCCCGCGATGAGATCGTCCAGTCGCTCGATCACGTTGGGCGCAAAGGCTGAAGTGTTCAGCCAGGACAGGCCGCTGCCCGAGAAACCGTGAAGGAAGTACACCGCTGGAAATCGCTCGGTGCTGGCAGCGTAGCCCGGCGGCAAATAAACGGGCATGCGGCGATTGGCCGGATCCCCGAGGGGATTTCCCTCCAGCGCCGGCGAATGCACCTCGTGAATTTCCAGCGTTCCCTTCATCACGTCCTGATTCGCGGTCTGGCTTGAAGCGCGCTCACTCGCGGTGGCTCGAATGCTTGCCGAGGCGCTTCATCACTTGCCTGAGATCCGCCCACGCGTTCTTCTTTTCCGCCGGGCTGCGCAACAGATATGCGGGGTGGAAGGTCGGCATCACCGGGATCCCACCGTACTCGCGCCAGTTTCCGCGCAGGCGAGTGATCGGCGTCCCATCGCCGAGAAGCGACTGAGCTGCGCACTTTCCAAGCGTCACGATGACTTTGGGGCGGATCGAGGCGAGCTGGGCGCGAAGAAAGGGAGAGCAGGCTTCGATCTCGTCCGGCTCGGGGTTTCGATTATTCGGGGGCCGGCACTTGACGACGTTGCAGATGTAGACCTCGTCGCGACTGAAGCCCATGGCTTCGATCATCTTGGTCAGAAGCTGACCGGCTTTGCCGACGAACGGAATGCCTTGCTCGTCCTCATCCGCTCCCGGTCCTTCGCCGACGAAAACGAGCTCCGCCTTCGGGCTGCCCACTCCGAACACGATGTGGGTGCGTCCACTGCACAGCTTGCAGCGCGTACAATCGCCGAGGTCATTGCGGACCTCCTCCAGAGATCGGCGTTCCTCGGGCATCGCCTCCGGAGCCCTGGAGCTTTTGATTGCGGTCTGCGGCGCGGGCATGCCCGCCAAGGCAAGTGCCGATTGGAGCGCGTCCGATTTCGCGGCCGAGGGCGCGCGGGCGGGCGAAGCCGCGCGTGCAGCTGAGCGCCCCTGCGTCTGTTGGGCTCGATCGAGAGGAGCCGCCGATTCGGCCGGATCGCGGGTGGGAACCGGTTGGGCTCGACCCAGGGTAGCAGCGCCGCCAAGCATCGGAGCGGGCGGAGCTTTGTCCTTGGGCTTCAACGGCAGAGACGTCCGCCCGTCGCTGGCTTGCCAGTCCAGGTGTCGACGGAGGTCTTCCAACAGGGTCTTCAGCTCGGATGCGAGCGCGGTGTAAGGCACGGAACTATATTCTGCCCAGCATTCCTTTACGTCTGCCGTGGCGAACCGTTACTCTTTATCTCGGCTTGCGAGTTGAAGCGAGGCTTAATGAAGAGCCACCTCGTCCAAATCTCGGTGGTATCCGCCAGCGTCGCCGCTGGCCTTGTTTTTTTTCTGTGGCCATCGGAGGCGCTGGCCTGGGGACCCCTCGCCCACCTGAACTTTTCTTCCGGGGCGCTCGAAAGCTTGCCCGCTTTCAGCTCCGCCACCCGCGTCATTCTGAGCAATTTCTCCAGCGAGTTTCTCTACGGTTCGCTGGCCGCCGACATCATCGTCGGCAAGAACCTCTCGCCCTACCGAGTCCACTGCCACAACTGGAACGTTGGGTTTCAGGTGCTGGATCGAGCTAAGGGCGATCCGCAGAAAGCTTTCTCGCTCGGGTTTCTCGCCCATCTCGCGGCGGATACCGTCGCCCACAACTACTACGTACCGTACAAGACGGTGCAGAGCTTCCGAACGCGCGCGGCCGGCCACGCTTACTGGGAGCTCAGATACGACCAGAAGCTTTCGCCGCACCTGTGGAAGGTCGCGCGGCACGTCTCGCAAGCGGCTTACCGCGAGCACGACGATCATCTGGAAGAGGTTCTGGGCGACAGCCACATCATTCCCTTTTCGGTGTCGAAGAAGATGTTCGGCAGCCTGCTGCTCGCGGCGCGCTTGAAGCGATGGCAGCGAATGAGCGAAATGGTCGCTCGTGAGCGCGAGATGGTTCTCACCGACGACGAAGTGCGGGAGTGCGAGAAATTGGCGATCGGGCAGATCGTCGGGATGCTCAAGGATGGTCAAAAAGCCGAGTGCACCACCGCCGACCCGACCGGCGGGCGCAACCTTCACATGGCGTCGGTGCTGCGAAAGCACCTGAAAAAGCGAACCGATTTAATGCCCAGGCAAGCAGAGGAGGCGGTTGTGCTCGCGCGTCCTGCTTTCCGCAATGCGATTCACGGGCGGCTCACCTTGCCCGAGCTGCCCGATTTTCCCTCGGCGTAGGCGATCAAGAAATCCCAGATTTGCCGGGCGACGTCGTCCTTGGTTCCGACCAGCTCCTTGCGTTCGCCCCGCCGCGACAGCAGCGTGACGCGGTTGGTATCGACCGCAAAGCCAGCGTCCCGCCTCGAGACGTCGTTGGCGAGGATGACGTCGAGAGCCTTTTTGAGCAATTTGGTCTGCGCGTTCTCGATCAAGTGCTCGGTCTCCGCTGCAAAGCCGACGAGGATCGGCTTCTTGGCAAGGCGAGCAACCTTCTTCGACGCGTCCGCCAAAACATCGGGCGTTCTCACCAGAACCAGCTTCTCTTCGGCGTCAGACTTTTTCAGCTTCTGCTTTGCACGGCTTCGCGGCCGATAGTCGCTGACGGCAGCGGCGGCGATCAAATAGTCCACGCTCGACACCCGGCTTAGGACCTCGTGATCCATCTGCTCGGCGGTCGTTACGCGAACGATCTCCATTCCCTCGGAATTCGCTTCCACTGCCGGTCCGAGAACCACGGTCACCTCGGCGCCGCGCGTTCTCGCGGCGTGCGCCATCGCCAGGCCCATTTTGCCGGTGGAGGGGTTGGACAAGAAGCGAACGGGATCGAGGAATTCGCGGGTCGGCCCAGCGGTGACGAGCACCTTCGCTCCGGAGAGCTCCCCCGTGGAGGCGAGCTTCGCCAGCGCCTGCACAATCTCGTCGATCTCCGCCAATCGCCCAGCGCCCACGTCGCCGTCGGCGAGCAAGCCCACCCCGGGGCCGACCGTTCGGAACCGGGAGTCGGCCTGGAGAGCTCCGAGATTCTCCTGGGTGATCCGGTTTTCGTACATCGCCACGTTCATCGAGGGCGCAAGCAATACCGGGCCGCGGAAGGCGAGCAAGGACGTGGTGACCGCGTCGCTCGCCATCCCCGTGCGAATCCGCGCGATCAAATCCGCAGTCGCCGGCGCGACGACGTACAAATCGGCCCAGCGCGCCAACTGCAGGTGACCGAAGAGCCCCTCCTGAGCCGCATCAAAGTAATTCGTCAGGACGGGATTGCCGGATAGGGACATGAAGGTCAGCGGAGTGACGAATTGCTGGGCAGCCTCGGTCATCGCGACGCGCACGTCTGCCCCAACGCGCCGCAGCTCGCGAACCAACTCGCCGGCCTTGTAGGCCGCAATACCTCCGCCGATGCCCACCGCTACGCGTTTTCCCTTCAGGGCGCTCAGGCTCATCGACTAATCCTCGGCAAACGGCTGGATCGCCTGCGCCACCGCCAACTCCTGTCGCGCCTCCGAGAGCTCGGAGTTGGTGAGTCTCAATCGATCCGAAAGCACTTGCACGAAGCTCCACAGCAGCTTCACCGCCAGGACCGACTCCCTCCTCATCAGGTTCATCAGATCGCTTCGAGCGATTACCATCACTCGCGTCGGCTCCGTGGCGCGCACGGTGGCGGAGCGCGGCGCGTTGTCCACCAAACCCATTTCCCCAAAATGCCCGCCGGCCCGAAGCTCCGCAATCTCCACTCCGTTGTTCTCGATCGCCACGCGCCCGCGGATGACGACGAACAGCTCGTCGCCGGACTCGCCCTCTTTGAAGATGGCGCGGCTGGGCAGAAACGCCCGCGTGGTCGCGATGGACAAAACCGCGGTTTGCTCTTTGTAGGTGAGGTGACGGAAGAGGGGGATTTTCCGCAGCGCCTCCATCCGGGACTGCGCTTCCGCGGCTTCTTCGCTGGCCAGCGCCGGATCGCCCCGAATCGCAACCACGATCGCCGTGATGTTGTCCCGCCCTCCTCTCTCGTTGGCTATTGCGACCAGCTTCGCCGGCAGCTCCTCGTGACTGTAGGAGGCCACCAGCGTCGAAATCTCGTCGTCGGCCAGGTAGCCGTGCAGCCCGTCCGTGCACAAAAGGAAGACGTCCTTGGGAAGCAGATCGACGATCAGCGTGTCCACCTGAACCGATTCCTGGATTCCGACCGCTCGGGTAATTACGTTGCGGTACTGCGAGCTGGCCGCCTGCTCCTTGCTGATCCTCCCCGCCTTGAGTTGCGCGCTTACCAGCGTGTGGTCCTCGGTCAAGCGGTGGCACTGCCCATTTCGCACGAGGTAGATGCGCGAATCGCCCACGTGGCCGATCACGGCTCTGCTGTCCGTCACCGCTAGGCACGCGAAGGTGGTGCCCATTCCTCGCTTTGAAGGGTCGGCGTTCGCCGCTCGGTAGATATCGCTGCACGCCCGCTGCACGGCCGCTTCGATCAACGCGGCCGCGGCCGCTCGACGAGAAGGACTCGGATCATCACCCAGATCGCGCAGGATCTTCTGATTCGCCGAGATGTGTTCTCTTGCGGCGGCGATAGCCCGGGCGCTGGCGATCTCGCCCGCCGCATGCCCTCCCATGCCGTCGGCCACGATGTAGAGCCCCAGGTCGGGCTCGATCAGCATCGCGTCCTCGTTGTGCTGCCGCTTCTTGCCGACGTCGCTGAGTCCGAAGGCCTCGGTAGTCAGGGGCAACGCAGCGCTCCCGTTCGGCTTTCCAACTTACGCGCCGCCTGACAAGCAAGGCAAGGATTGACACCGAGCATACGACTCGTTCCACTGTTCACTCCGAGCGCGGGACGAGCAACGTGAGCCCGAAGTCGAGGGGATCGCGAGCCCATTCACTCTGAGTATTAGGATCGCGCTGCGACAAATGGGCGCAGATGTGCGCGGTGGCGATTCGGGTCACCTCCGGTCGGCGAACACCCCAACCATGAATCCTCCGAGTAGGGGCGTGGTGTTCGTCTGGTTAAGCCCTGGATACATCAGTGCGTATCCGATTGCGATTCCGTACACGGTCGCTCCGGCTCTGAGGCCAATCTGCGCGCGCGCTTCGACCATCGGCCATACCGAATCCTCGGTCGTGGAATCATTGAATCGAGATCCGTAGAACAGCGGTCCGGTCGCGGCTTGTACGCCCCAATGCCAGCCGCCGGGTTCATCCGCGCGATAGCCGACGCCGGCCAGCACGGTGAGTTGATAGAGCCGAGTCATCGCCAGCGTTCCACTGGGGCCCAAATTGTTCGGCAGCGCCAAACCGTACCCGCCGCCTCCTTCGAGCACCAGCACCAGCGCGTCCACTCTGCGCTGCAGCAGCGTCAGCTCCCACTGGAAGCGCAGCTGCGGAGTCACCGCCGTTTTTATGTACGTGCCGACGAACGCGGCCCGCGGCAGATAGGGTGGAGTTGGGAAGTTGCGGGCTGACTCGAGGTCGTTTTGATCATCGCTTTCCTGGGCGAGCGCGCCGAGCGGGAGCAGCACAGCTGCGAGGATCAACGCTGCTCGACGCACGAGGTGCCCTACCCCACTGTTTGACGTTACCCTTGTCAACGAACTGTTCAGTTCGCTATAGCAGTCCGCGTCGGTGGTCCATAAAGGAATCCGCTTGGCCACGTCGCTTCGGACGTTTGTCTTCATCGATTCGCTTCAGCCACAGCTGGCCGCCCATATATGCACCACTTGCCGCGGATACTTCCCAGTGCCTTATGTCGCGTCGCTTTTCGTCGAGATCGCGCCGGGAATGGCCATCCATTCGGTGATCGACGTCGCGCTCAAACAGACGGCGGTATTTCCAGCGACGCTGGTGGTCGAGCGGGCCTACGGAATGCTTGAGGTGCACAGCGAGGACAAGGGAGAGGTGCGCAGCGCCGGCGACGCCATCCTGCGGCACCTCGGCGTGGCGGTGGAAGAGCGCCTCAAGCCGAAGCTGGTTTCGAACACCATCATTCGAGCGATCGAACCGATGCACGCGATGATTCTGGACAAGATACGCTTTGGTTCGATGATCGAGCCCGGTCAATCGCTGTTCATTCTCGAAACCGAGCCGGCGGCCTACGCTGCGCTGGCGGCGAACGAAGCGGAAAAGGCCGCCAACGTCCGCCTCGTGGATGTGACCCCGTTCGGGGCATTCGGCCGCCTGTACATGGCGGGCACCGAAGCGGAGATCGATTCGGCAGCGTCGGCAGCAGTGGCGTCGCTCAAAGCAATTACGGGCAAGGAAAGCGTTCCGTTTAAGGACAAGTAGTCAAATCCGGCTCTCTTGGGGAGGTTCGAGTCAATGGCTGAAGCGCTGGGGATGATCGAGACCAAAGGGTTCGTCGGGATGGTGGAGGCAGCGGACGCCATGGTGAAGGCGGCCAAGGTCGAGCTCGTTGGGTACGAAAAGATCGGCGGTGGATACGTCACTGCCATCGTGCGAGGCGACGTCGCGGCGGTAAAGGCCGCCACCGAGGCCGGAGCGCGCGGCGCAGAACGCGTCGGCGAGCTGGTTTCGGTGCACGTGATTCCGCGGCCGCACCCCAATGTCGACCTGGTCCTGCCGCTGGGGCGGCTCGAGCAAGCGAAAGCCGAAACCGGCAACACTTAGCGCGCCGTTCCATGATGATCGGGAAGGTCGTGGGGACCGTCATCGCCACACGCAAGGAGCACGAGCTGGAGGGGCTCAAGTTTTTGCTCGTGCGCGGGCTCGATCTGGATGGAAAGCCCACCTCGACGCTGGTGGTCGCCGCGGACGCCGTCGGTGCGGGCATAGGAGAGGTGGTTCTCTACGCGTCCGGCTCGTCCGCGCGCCAGACGAAGATGACCAAAGATCGCCCGGTCGATGCGACGATCATGGCGATCGTCGACGAGATCGAGGTTCGCGGGAAAATGAAGTACGTCAAGGAGTAAACCAGAGCAGGCGGAATGAACCTCAACGAAAGCCAGATCAACGCAATTGTCGATCAGGTCGTCCGCAAGCTCGCGCCCGAGCTGCATCCGGCGTCGCCAGCTCAGCCAATGGGCATCCCGCCCGCGGATGGACGTCCCACCGTGCGAGCCGGCCCGTCCCGACCTCTCGTCTCCTCGCGAGGACGACAAGGAATCTTTGACAGCTTGGACTCCGCGGCTCGGGCTGCGGTGGAGGCCTTCGAGCGGTGGAGCGACGTAACTCTGGAAGGAAGAGGACGGGCAATCGAGGCGATGCGCGAGATCACGCGCCGCCACGCCGATGAGCTGGCCGTCCTCGCCGTCGAGGAGACCGGCCTTGGCAACGTCAAGGACAAGATCGTCAAGAATCTCCTCTGCGCGAACAAAACTCCGGGCATCGAGATCCTCAGGCCGCAGGCGTTCACCGGCGATCATGGAATGACTTTGAATGAGCGCGCCCCGTTCGGCGTGATCGGCGCGATCACTCCCTCGACCAATCCAACCGAGACGATCATCAACAATGCCATCGGGATGGTGGCGGCGGGGAATTCGGTCATTTTCAACGTGCATCCAAGTGCCAAGAAGGTCAGCGCCCGGCACATCCAGCTGCTGAACGAAGCGATCACTTCCGCCGGCGGCCCGGAGAACCTAGTCGTCGGGCTCGCTGAGCCCACCATCGAGTCGGCCCAGGCATTGATGAAGCACCAGGATGTTCGGTTGATCGTCGTCACCGGCGGACCCGCGGTTGTCCGCGCCGCGATGAACTCGGGCAAGCGCGCGATCGCTGCCGGCCCCGGCAATCCACCGGTGGTCGTCGATGAAACGGCGCATCTGGAAAGGGCCGCTCGCGACATCGTGGACGGCGCCTCGCTGGACAACAACATCGTCTGCATCGTGGAGAAAGAGGTATTCGCGGTGGCCTCGATCGCCGACCCGCTCAAGCGGCTGCTCATGGAGAATGGCGCATTCGAGGTGAGCGGCGCCGCGATCAACCGACTGGAGAAGCTGATCGTTCAGGAGGGCCACCCCGCGCGCGATTGGATCGGCAAGGATGCAGTGAAGATTGCCGAAGCCGCCGGGATCAAAGTGCCCAAGGAGACTCGCCTGCTCTTCGCCGAGGTCGATGCAGCGCATTCCTTCGTGCAGCTGGAATTGCTGATGCCGGTGATCGCCTTCGTTCGACTGCGGGACGTGGCGGATTGCATCAGCGCCGCTGTCCAGGCCGAGCATGGGTTCGGACACACCGCGGTGATGCATTCCACCAACATCGACAACCTGCACGCGATGGCAAAGGTGATCAACACGTCCATCTTCGTAAAGAACGGTCCCTCGTACGCGGGCCTGGGCATGACGGGCGAGGGATACACATCGTTCACCATCGCCTCGCCCACTGGAGAGGGACTGACCACGGCGCTCACCTTCACCCGGGAGCGGCGGTGCACGCTCAAAGATCACTTCCGGATCGTCTGAGCCGATGAAGGTCCCCGGTCCGGCGCTCGGGCTGTTGGAGCTGGAGTCCATCGCGCGTGGAATTCTCGTCGGCGATGCGTTGGTCAAGCGCGCGCCGGTCGATATCGCCATGGCCGAGCCGGTCTCTCCCGGCAAGTACGTGCTGCTGTTCAGCGGAGGCGTCGGCGAAGTCGAAGAAGCGCTCAAGGCAGGAGTGGAAAGCGCCGGTTCGACGCTTTTGGACAAGCTCTTCCTGCCTCGACCCGCGGCTCGGCTGCTCGAGGGTCTGCGGGATGAGTTCGACCAGATCTGGCGCGAGAGTTTTGGAATCGTCGAGACCCACTCAGTCGCCTCGACGCTGCTTGCCGCCGATGCAGCGCTGAAGCGCGGAGAGGTTTGGCTTCGGCGCCTCCACCTGGCGCGCGGCATTGGCGGCAAGGGCTATTTCGTGTTGGGCGGCCGCCTCGACATGGTGGAAGCCGCACTCGAGGGCGCTGCCGGCTCGATTGAGCCGCGGATGCTGCTCACCACCGAGGTGATTCAGCGTCCCCACCCCGACACCAAGGGCCGAGTTCTTTAGACGCGGTGGCCCGGATTGGGCGAAGTTCCGCCCTCTCCTTCTCCGCCTCCGTTCTTGAATCCTTCAATTCGGCGGTAGAGCAGATAGGAGTAGATGACGGGAATCAACGAAGCAACGATCACCAGGACAATCAGCGCCGGACCTCCGAAGCCCGCCAATGCACAGACGACGAGCGCCAGACCTGCAATCATGAAGAGCTTTCCGCCCAGTCGATGCGTTCGCATCCAGACTTCGTCGCTTGCCAAGGTCCATGGCGTGCGAATGCCGACGAAAAAGTTCTTTGTGATCTTGCCCATATAGTTTCCCAGGATCGCCAGCAGCACGCCCAGCGCGGCGAAAATGATGCGCCCAGTTGGAAGCGGAGTGCCGATCGCCGCCAGGTCGGCCACGACGATGACCACGAACAAAAAGATCATCATCGCCGTGCGGATGACGTCGAACGTTCGCCTGAACTGCTCGATGCGATAGCCGCGGGGCGAAATCGCCGGCACCACCAGGAGGAGTAGGTAGATCGCTGCCATCGTCAACGGGATCGCAAAAGGACCCCAGGGCTTTGGCGAATAGCCGTCCGGCTGGCCGCTCAGTCCCCAGTGCACCGGGACCTGCTCCGGAAAGCGCGGATATAAAATCGCGGTGAGCGCGAGGGCGGCGAGAACCAAAGCCGGGCTCAACCACTGAATGCGGGTGATCTTCATTTTCGCCCTCCATTTTTCCTTTCCACCTTGAACAGCTCCATCAGATTTGCCGCGAGGTCTTCGAACACCGTGGTGTTCAGCGAATAGACGATCTGCTGACCTCGGCGCTCGCATCGAACGAGGTCCGCCGCCTTGAGGACGTTGAAGTGGTGCGAAAGCGAGCCCTTCGTCATCTGGAATCCTTCGGCCAGCTCACCCGCGCTTAGGGATCCCGTTTTCAACATCTTCAAGATCTTCCGTCTGCTAGGATCCGCGATCGCCTTGAAGACCTCCTGCACCCAAATCACCTTTCTTCGATATTTTGATAAATTTCAAATTAATCTACCGACGAGACCGGATCAAGCGATTCGGACCCTTTTGGCAAAATTGACTCTGATGACGAGAATTTGAGCATGACACCGAAGAAGGCTCGCCCGAACGACTTAAGTCAAACGCCGGCGCATGCGCCGGTGCTCAACATGCGCGGCCGCAAGGTTGCACTGGGACCCATTCGCCGAGATCTGATCAGCACCTATCTGCGCTGGATCAACGATTTCGAAGTGACGCGGACGCTCGATCTGCCGATGAGACCGTTCCCGCTGGAATTCGAAGAAAACTGGTATCAGCGAATGACCCAATCGGACCACGACATCGCCTTCACGGTCTACGAGGGCAAGACTCTGCGCCCGATCGGAAACGCGGGTCTACACCAAATCGACCACCAGCATCGCAGCGCCGAATTTGGAATGGCGATCGGCGAGAGAGAATTTTGGGGAAAGGGTTACGGCACGGAGACAACCGCCCTCCTTCTCGAGTACGGCTTTCGCAACCTCGGGCTCCACAACATCATGCTTCGCGTCTTCGCCAACAACGAGGCGGCGATCCGCGCGTATCAGCGGGCCGGATTTCGACCGATCGGCGTGCGGCGAGAAGCGCGCCGCGTGAGCGGAGAGGTCTGGAACATCTTGTTCATGGACTGCCTCTCCAGCGACCAAAGGACCGGCTGACGTCGCTTAGGAGCGCCGGGAGCAGCCGTCACCGAGGCCGATCGCCCCATTGGATACCGACGATCGTCTTGATCACCCACTGCTCGCCGGCGCCCAGGCCGTAGCCGACGCCAAGATTCAAGTCGACGATCGAGGAGCTCCAGTCCAGGGCGCCGAAAAGCAAATGCGTCTGCTCCGAGCTCGGGAGCAATCGATCAATTGGACCCAAGCCGGCGTAGTACTCCCCGCCCAAGGCGAAACCCGGGAGCACGTCAAAGCTTACCTTCGCTGCCGGTTGGAGCTGCGGGTGGCCCGCCAAGTCCCCGGCGAGATCGATCGACACAATCGGGTTCACCGCTGCGTAGAAACGACCGAGCCGGACATCGATGATCGGCCGCAGCTCGCTGCCCCACTTGTTTGCCTCGTATTCTCGCGGAATCATCGAAAGCTCGACGTTCAGCGCCAACCCCACCACGTCCCAGAGCGGCCGTACTATCCTCGTCTTGAATCGCAGCTTGACTCCCGCGAAGTCAAAGGTCCCATCAGGCCGAAGCGCCGTCTGAAAGTACCCGCCGATCTCGCACCAGTCCGCAAGCCCCGTCTGCGGTTCGAGGGTGTAATGCGCAACGTGATCGGTTGGCAGCTCCCCATCGGGTGATGCCTGTCGCGTTCCGGATTGATCGTAGTTCAGGTGCAGCTCTACCCTCGGCTCGAGGATCGGGTCGATCTGGGAGTCGTAGACTTGAATCTCGAATTTGTCCTGCGCCGACGATGCGAGGGGAAAAGTCAGCGCGAGCAGGCCCACGCCTGCGCGCCAACATCTGTCCATTCGGAGCTCATGGATGCGCCGAAGCATTCGGAATGGCCGGTGCCATAACAGCCTGCCGCAATGGTGACAATGCGCCCTTCGGCGCGAATAGGGTGGGCTGCCGAATCGAACCTCGTGCGAAAGCAATCGGCGTGGTCGGGCGACGTATGTCGCGGCCGGAGGGAATGTGCACCAGGGGCGATCTTTCTCGTCTTCGTGCAGTGTGCCTGGAGCAGGGCTGTGCGCTGCAGCGGCGCTGCTGGTGGGGACATCCTCTCTGGGCGCGAAGCAAGCCGAGCCCACGCCAGCGCAAGTGGCGCTTCACGTGCTGCAGCAGGACATCCGCGTCGCCGAACTCCTGCGGTCTTTGCAAGAAGTTGCGCCCCACGGCCTGGTCGTCGTCCGCCACGTGCAAACAGTCGACGCGGTGGCGGAAACGGTCACCCCGGGACAGTCGGTGATCGTCCAAAACGACGTGATCTCCTGGGTGGGGGACGCGGCGAAGGAACCCCAGGTTTCGGGGGCGACGGTCGTCGATGGAGGCAGTCGCTACTTGGCGCCGGGTTTGGTCGACATGCATGTCCACTCCAGCTCGGCTGGGGGATGGCTGCTGGACCTCGCCAACGGCGTCACCGCAGTGCGAGACATGGGTGGGTTTCCATGGCTTTTGCGCTTCCGCGAGAGCGTGAGCGCACGGCGCATCCTGGCGCCAGCCCTCTACGTCGCGGGCACGATCATCAACGCGGAGCCGCTGGGGGGCTACGCAGTCATGCCTCGAAATGTTCTCGATGCAAGGCGCATCGTCCGCCAACAGGCGGCCTGCGGCTACGACTTTATCAAGGTGCACAACATTCTCTCCCAGCCGATGCTCGATGCGATCGCAGACGAAGCGAGCAAGCTCGGCATGGACCTGGTTGGTCATGTGCCGCATGGCATTTCGGTCCGCCATGCCGTGGAGCGCGGGATGAGAACGATGGAGCATCTGAAGGGGTTCTTGAACGACGAGACCCTGAAGATCGGGGACACCGACTATGCCGCGGCGGTGGCCGCACCGGAGGTCTGGAGTACGCCGACGCTCTACGGCGGCAGAAGCAACATTCGCGGCGCCGAAGCCCGAGCCGTTCTGGAGAGTGCCCAGGCCCGCTATGTGCCGCTGCGCAAGCGCATCCGATGGAGCCGCTTGGCCGATGAACCTGAAGATCAGCTCGTCCGCACGCGGCGAGAGGCGGCCGGGCTGATGCGTCAAATCATCCCGCGGCTTCTCAGCGTGCGGGCGAAATTCCTCGCCGGAACGGACGCCGACGGCTACCCGTTCCAGGTGATGGGGTTCGCGTTGGTGGACGAGCTACAGCTCTTGCAAGAGGCAGGCTTGTCTCCAGCCGCGGCGATGCGAGCGGCGACGATCGAGCCCGCGCGTGCGATTCGCGTGACCGACGAATTCGGCGCCATTCGCCGCGGCATGCGCGCCGACTTGGTCATTCTCGATGAGAACCCTCTCGAAAAACCATTGGCCTTCCGCTCGAACCGGGGGGTCATGGTGCACGGCTACTGGCTCGATCGGAAGCAACTGGACGACGCCTTGGATAAGCTCGCGGCGACTTACGCCGAACCAGACGAATCGGTGGAAGTGAGCCGCCGGTCAAGCTCGAAGACTTATTCTTCGGCAAAGGCACTGGTTAACGCTGGATTCGTCTTCAGCGCGATGGAACTTGAAGCTCTGAGTGCAGCCCTGCACAAGGCCGGCTTGGGGGACATCGCAGACCGGTTCGATGCTCTCGCGGAGGTACCCAAGAGCGGACCCTGCGCGCAATTTCGGCCGCGATGAGCAACGACAGCGACGTATCTCCCTGCTCATCTGAAGAGCGCCTACGACCGCACAGGTGCGCGGTCGATCGCGTCTTGCCATTCCTCGATTTGAGAGGCCTCTGAGCAATGCTCTCGCCTTCGCGGTGACTCAGCGCCGCTCGTTGAGCGCCTCGAGGATCATTGAGCGCATGTCATCGATCGGGCGCGCCCCCATCAGCGGCCGTCCATTGATGTAGAACGTCGGTACGCCCTTGACTCCCAAGGTTTTGGCCTGCGCGGTATCTGCTTCAATCGCCGATGCAAAGCGGTTGCTGTCCAGGGCCTCGCCGAATTCCTTTTGGTCCAAACCGAGCTGCGCAGCCATTCGCTCCAGTCCCGCGCGATCCAACGCGTCCGGATGGGCATAGAGCGCATCGACGTATTCAAAGAATTGTCCTTGCTCGCCCGCGGCGAACGCTGCTGCGGCAGCGCCGGGTGCCCGGCGGTGAAAGGGCATCGGCGCAAATTTCAGAACGAAGCGCACTCGGTCGCCGAGCTCTTTGTAGAGCGTGTTGATCGACTGATGAGCCCGTCCACAGTACGGGCACTCAGGATCGGTAAACTCGACGACCGTAACAGCGGCGTTGCTCGGACCTCGCGAGGGAGCGTTGCCCACCTCGACGGTTTGGGCTGTCTGCGGCGGTGGCGCCGCCGGCGCT
>DATFTC010000362.1:0-36337 GCA_035262305.1 Myxococcaceae bacterium
CAGCCCGACTTTGCTGCTTTCGGAGATTTGTCGGTGACGATGACCTTGGTCAGAACGACCTCTTTGCTTGGACGATTTGCCGGGCCGGTGGGCACTTTGGAGATCTTCTCCACCACGTCGTAACCGGAGATCACCTCGCCAAAAATCGTGTGCTTGTTGTTGAGCCACGGCGTCTGCGCCACGGTGATGAAAAACTGCGATCCGTTCGTGCCGGGACCTGAATTGGCCATTGCCAGCAAGCCGACCTTGTCGAATTTGAGGGCGCTTTTGAACTCGTCCTCAAACCGATAGCCCGGGTCCCCAATCCCCGTTCCCAGTGGATCGCCTCCCTGAATCATGAAGTTGGGAATGACCCGATGAAAGAGGGTGCCATCGTAGAGCGGCCGCTGGGTCTTCTGATGCGTCTTGGGATCGGTCCACTCCTTTTCTCCGCTGGCCAGGCCTACGAAGTTAGCGACCGTCTTGGGCGCTTCCTTTGAGTAAAGGTGAACGACGATATCGCCTTCGGTTGTTTTCAACGTGGCGTACAAGTCCTTCCCCTCCGCCGCCATCTTCATCCACTTGCCGCCTGCTCCATTCTTGCCCGCGGCGGAAGCGGCGAACGCCAGAGACGAGCATAGGAGCAGTGGAAAAAGCCGATCGACGCGCAGCATTCGAATTCCTCCAGTCAAGTGCGCCAACTTATTCGGGGCGGGCGCGGTGTCCAAGTTTTCCCGACTACTTTTCAGTCGCTGAAAGCAGCTGCGACAGGGCACGTGCGGCCGCTTGCTCCGCTTCCTTTTTGCTTCGCCCGGTGCCGCGAGCCGTCAAGTCCGGGTTGACCGCCACTTCGACCTCGAAGGTCTTCTCGTGGTCCGGCCCGGTCTCGGAAATAACTCGGTACTTGGGCGCCAAGCGAAGTCGATTCTGGATCTCCTCCTGAAGCCGGGTCTTGTAGTCGTAGCCGCTCCGGCCATCGGCCACACCTTCGAGTGCTGCGGCGAAATGGTGATCCACCAGCTCCATCACCTTTTGCCAACCGTTGGCCAGATAGACGGCGCCGATCACGGCTTCCAGCGCATCGGCCAGAACCGAATTCTTGGTCCGGCCGCCGGTCAGCTCCTCGCCCCGACCGAGGAGAAGGAGATCTCCCAGTCCGATGTGCCGGGCGATGCGCGCCAGTCCCTCTTCATTGACGATCAGCGCGCGCAGCTTGGACAGCTCGCCTTCGGTCGCGGTGGGAAAGCGCTCCATCAGGCGATGACTGATCGCCAAGTCGATCACCGCGTCGCCGAGAAACTCGAGTCGCTCGTTGTCCGCGGCGCATTCGCCCCGATGCTCGTTGGTGTAGCTCTTGTGCGTGAGCGCCGACAACCCGAGTGCCTGGTCAGAGAAGGTCACCAGCAGTCTCGCCTCGAGCGCGTGAACCTGATCTTCCAGCTTCGGCCTGTCCACGGGTTCTAACCCCCGAGCTCACCGGCAATCTCTTCCGCGAGCTGATACGGATCCGCAGTCCGCTCCGCAATTCTGCCAGCTACGTCATCCAGTCGCCCCTTTTCGCGCTCCAGCTTTTCCAACGCTGTTCTCATCAGGCGCTCGCGGAGCAGGGTAATGAATTGCATCGCCGCTCGGGCTCGCTCGCGAGCCTTGCGCTCACCCGACCGATCGAGGAACTCGCGGTGGGAATCGATCAGCGCCAAAAGCTTGTCCACGCCCTCGTCCTTCTCCGCCGAGAGCTTGATGATCGGCGGCTCCCATTGGGAATCGGGCGCCGCGGCCGGTCGAACGCCGGCCAGGCTGTGAGATCGCGCCGGCCCGTGCGGCGACCCGCTGGCCGCGCGGCGAACCTCGAGCATCGAGCGCAGCTCACGAACGACGCGGTCGGCGCCGTCCAGGTCTGCTTTGTTCACCGCGAAGATGTCAGCAACCTCCAGGATGCCGGCCTTGATCGCCTGGACGTCGTCGCCCATGCCCGGCACGAGAACGACCACCGTGGTGTGGGCCATCTGGGCGACGTCGATCTCGTCCTGGCCTACGCCGACCGTCTCCACCAAAACCACGTCGCGCCCCATTGCATCCATCACCCGGATGCAGTCGCCGGTCGCTCGCGACAGGCCGCCCAGGTTGCCTCTCGTCGCCAGGGATCGAATGAACACGCCGGAGTCGGTCGCGTGGCCTTGCATTCGGATGCGGTCTCCCAGGATCGCCCCGCCGGTGAACGAGCTGGTTGGATCGACGGCAATCACGCCAACGGTCTTTCCCTCCTTGCGTAACGCTGCAACCAGTCGGTCGACGATGGTGGATTTGCCCGAGCCGGGCGGACCGGTGATCCCGATCACGTATGCTCGACCGGTTCGAGGGAAAAGGGCGCGCAGCTCCTCCGTCGCCCGGGGTTCGGCATCGTCGATGTGGCGCATCAGTCTCGACGCGGCTCGAACGTCGCCCCGCAGAACATCGTCGGCAAGCGTTCCCGGCGCCAACCTACCCCTCCCTGATGATTTGCCGCGCGATGATCGTGCGCTGGATCTCGCTGGTTCCCTCGCCGATCTCGCAGAGCTTCGCGTCTCGAAGGTAGCGCTCGACCGGGAACTCGCGGGTATATCCGTAGCCGCCGTGGATCTGAATCGCCTTGTTGCACGCGCGCATCGCGGCTTCGGAGGCGAAGAGCTTGGCCATCGACGCCTCCTTACTGAAGGGTCGGCCCGAATCTGCCATGCGCGCCGCGCGATGGACCAGCAGCCGCGCTGCATCGATCTCCACCTTCATGTCCGCCAGCATCCATCGGATCGCCTGGAACTCGGCAATCGGATGTCCGAAGGCGCTCCGCTGCTGCGCGTAGGCGGTCGATTCCTCCAATGCGCCGCGGCCGAGCCCGACGGCCAAGGCGCCGATGGTGATGCGGCCTCGGTCAAGGATCTGCAGCGTATCGATGAAGCCGTGAGCGATCTCTCCAAGACGCTGGGAATCCGGTACCTCTACGTTCTCCAGGTATAGCTCCCCGGTGTCCGACGAGCGCATCCCCAGCTTGCCGTGCATCGCGCGCTGCGAAAACCCCTTCGCGCCCCTCTCGACGATGAAGGCGGTTACGCCCTTCTGGCGTCGCTCAGGGCTGGTCATGGCCATGATGACGAACACATCCCCCACCGTCCCCTGGGTGATGAAGGTCTTCGAGCCGTTCAAAACCCACTGCTCGCCTCGGCGCACCGCCGTGGACTTCATGCCTGCCGCGTCGGATCCCGAGCCTGGCTCCGTGAGGCCCCAGGCGGCGAGCCATTCACCGGTGGCGAGCTTGGGAAGGTACTTGAGCTTCTGAGCGTCCGAGCCGAAGAGTCGAATGTGGCTGCTGCCGAGTCCATTGTGTGAGGCGACGGTCAGCGCCAGCGAGCCGTCGTAGCGCGCGATCTCTTCAATCGCGACCGACATGGCGAGCGCATCCATTCCCGCTCCGCCGTACTTCTCGGGGGTGAGGATACCCATTGCACCCAGATTGCCGAGGTCGTTGAGAATAGGTCGGTGAAGAGATTCTGCGCGATCCCACTCTCGGGCGAATGGTTTGACCCGGCTTTCGCAGAATGCGCGGAGGGAAGATTGAAGAGCGCGGTGGTCCTCGGGAAGTTCGAAATCCATCTTCTTAGTCAAATCCATGCCGCGGTTGGCTGACCGAGGTGTTTCATACCGGGTAGATGCCGCGCTTCCGTGCGGGCGGCGCCGCGAATCGTCGGGCGTACAGATCAAACCGCCGCGCCAGCTCTTCTCGCAGCGAATCCCCGGGGACGATGTCGTCTACCACCAACTCGGAAGCCAGCTTGTAGATGTCCACGTCTGCGCGGTACTCATCCCGAAGCTGCTGTACGAACGCAGCGCGTTCGCCCTCGCTCTTCTCCTGGATCTTGTTGTAGTAAACGGCGTTGACCGCCGCTTCCGGTCCCATCACCGCGATCATCGCCTGCGGCAGCGCCAGCGTCGCGTCGGGGCCGAACGCCGGCCCAGACATCGCATAAAGGCCGGCGCCGTAGGCCTTGCGAATCACCACGCAGATCTTCGGCACCGTTGCCTCGGAAACCGCGGACACCATCTTCGCGCCAGCCCGGATGATCCCGGCACGCTCCACCTTGGTGCCAATCATGAAGCCCGGCACGTCGGCGAGGTACAGCAATGGGATGTTGAACGCATCGCACAGCCAAATGAAGCGCGTTGCTTTGTCCGCCGAGTCGACGAACAGCACGCCGCCCTTGTGTTTGGGCTGATTGGCCACGATTCCCACCGCCCGCCCCTCGATTCGGGCCAGGCCGGTGATGATCTCGGGTGCGAACAGCTTCTTGATTTCAAACCATGAGCCTTCGTCGATCAGCATGTCGATCAGCGCGTACATGTCGAACGGCTTGTTTTGATCGGCGGGGATAATCTCCTCGATCCGCCGCGAGGATTGCTTGGGCGGCTTGGGGCCCACCATCGGGGATTGGCCGGAGAAGTTGTCCGGCACGAGCCGAAAATACGCCTTCCCCGCATCGATTGCCTCTGGCTCCGTCTTCACCAGGATATCGCCGCAACCGGATACCGAGCAGTGCATCCGCGCACCACCCATCTCCTCCAGAGTGACTTTTTCACCGATCACCATCTCCGCCATGCGAGGGCTGCCCAAGTACATGGAGGCGTTGCCCTCGACCATGATCACGATGTCGCAAAAGGACGGGATGTATGCGCCGCCCGCGGCGGACGGTCCGAAGAGCAAGCACACCTGCGGCGCCAGCCCCGACAGATGAACCTGGTTGTAGAAGATGCGCCCTGCGCCGCGGCGGCCGGGAAACATCTCCACCTGATCGGTGATGCGGGCGCCGGCCGAGTCCACCAGATAGAAGAGTGGGCACTGCAAGTGACTCGCTCGTTCCTGGATACGAAGAATCTTCTCGACCGTTCGCCGGCCCCAGCTTCCGGCTTTCACGGTGGAGTCGTTGGCCATTACCGCGACCAGGCGGTCGTCGATTTTGCCAAGCCCGGTGATCACTCCGTCGGAGGGCAAGTCCGCGTCTGCGTTGTTCGCGAGCTTGGCCTCCTCGACGAATGAGTGGGGGTCCAGCAAGAGAAAGATTCGCTCCCGCGCAAAGAGCTTGCCAACTTCCTTATTCTTGGCGTGGTACTTCGCCGCTCCTCCCTTCTCCACCTCGGCGATCTTGGCGCGCAACCGCTCGTCAACTGTCATCGAGTGCCACATATCAGACGGACCCTGTTCGATCGAGCGCCGGCCAGCCTGGCGTACGGCGTGAACGGGGTGCATCCGGGAACCACCCTTCCTAGTTTGTAGGAAGCGGTAGCTTGGTTGGAGAGTTCGAAGAACGAGACCACGAGGAGAGATCAAATGAGCAATTTCGGAAACGTGATGGGTACCATGTACAAGGCATATGTCTACAAGACGCTGCTCACCGACGTGTCGCGCTTCGTGAGACGCATGTTCGATGATTTTGACTTCGATAAAGAGTCGCTGCTCAACCGCGTCGGCCTGACGACCTATTCACCCGTTCGAAGCACCATCGGTGGCATATCCTGCTTCCTGGCGGGCGCCGCGATAGGAGCGGCAGTAGGTCTTGCCCTTGCACCGAAGCCCGGAGCCGAGCTGCGGGCCGATGTGAAGGAGAAGGCACGCGACCTGCTGGGCCGCGGCGAGGGGGCGGGCGAGGAGGCGATCGAGAGGCGCGCACAAGCCTAGTCCGATCGATGGCCCTGGGCAGTTCAGCGACCGGAAGGCTTGATTAACGACCTTTGTAGCTCGGGGCTCTGCGCTCCGCAAAGGCAGAGAGCCCTTCGAGGCGATCTTCGGATCTCAGCGTCGTCTCGTAGTACCTGCGCTCCAATTTCAGCGCCTCGTCGAGAGGCAAGGCGAGCCCCTCGTCGATGGCGTGCTTGGCCGAAGAGACCGCGAGCGGCCCATTTGCGGTGATCGCCGCTCCGACCTCGAGGCAGGTCTCGATCAGCCTACCCGCGGGGGCAATCCGGTCGATCAGGCCAAGCGCCAGAGCCTCGGTCGAGCTTACCTTGCGGCCGGTGAGAATCAGATCCTTAGCGCGACCGGGGCCGATCAGTCTTGAAAGGCGTTGTGTACCTCCTCCGCCGGGGATGATCGCCAGCTTCACCTCAGGGAGCCCGAGCTCCGCCTCAGGCGCGGCAATCCGGAGGTCGCAAGCAAGCGCCAGCTCCGTACCGCCACCGAACGCGGCGCCGTTGATGGCAGCAATGAACACGGCATCGCTCTTTTCAATCGAGCGGAGGGTTCGCTGAAGTTGATCGAGGAAGAGGCGTATCTCGGCTTCGTCCATGGTGGCGCGCTCTTTGAGGTCCGCGCCAGCGCAGAAGGCCTTGCTTCCCTCGCCGGTCAGCAGAACGCACCGCGACTCGCCACTGGCCGAGATCCCATGCACCAGTTGCTCCAGCTCAGCGAGCATCGCGCGGGTGATTGCGTTGCGGCGCTGCTCGCCGAGTATGGTCCAAACCTCGGTGCTGCCCGATTTTTCGACCCTGAACTGCCCCATTCAATCCTCCTCGGGGTTCTTGGCAGTCACGGACATAGTACACACCGACCTGCCCGAGCACCTCTGCGGTGCGGCTCTTCAAGGTCCAGGCGTCTCTGCGCGTTGCTTGGCCAGGCGCCAACCGTGCCTCCATCGGCCGTGGAGGTGGTCGGCGACTCGGCGACCGGGCAATGTCCGCTGCCGACGTCCGTATAGAATAGGCCCCATGCGCCTCTGGCTCTTCCGAGTCTCTCGTTGGTCACCGCTGCTGTTGGCCATCCTGGTCCCGGCCTTGAGCTGGGCCCGGAGCGGCGGTGGTCAACATTACAGGAGCGGTCGCGAGCCCAGCTCACGCTCATCGCCCTCGGACGGGGGCGGCGATCTGGGCGGCATCATCTTCTATTTGGTGGCGCTCACGTTCCAACACCCAGCGTTGATGTTCCCGCTGATCGTCGGTGGGTGCCTCTTCTTCTACTACTACCAGCGCAGCCGCAATCCTTCCGCCTCCACGCAAAAGGCATTCGAGCAGCGGGAGGCGGATTTGCGCACCCAGGTTTCCGCGCGCGATGTGGAAGGATGGGTCAACACGCTTAAGCTCAAGGATCCGGAATTCGATCCGGTTCCTTTCCTCGATCGAGCCAAGAAGTTGTTCATGGAAATGCAGCTCGCGTGGCTGCGCCGCGATCTCTCGTCGGTCCGTCCGTACCTCTCTGACGCGACCTTTCAGCGGCTCAAAGTTCAGCTCAAGCTGATGCAGGACCAAGGGCTCCGCGATGCGTTGACGGACGTTCAGGTTCTGGATGCGCAGATCATCGGTCTGGACCAGAGCGAGTGGTTCGATACGGTGCACGTTCGAATCAAGGCACAAATGCGCGACGTGGACGTGCCAAGCACGACAACCGAGGCTGAGGCGTTGCGAGCGGCCCAGTCGGCACCTTTGGAGAGCTTCACCGAAGTGTGGTCATTCGTTCGCAAGCCCGGTGCGAAGACTCGCATCGGTGAGAACCTTTATCAAGGCAAGTGCCCCAACTGCGGAGCGCCCTACGCCGGCGGGGCGACGAACAACTGCGAATTCTGCAACGCCGTCCTCAACTCGGGCAATTACGATTGGACGCTGGCGCAAATCACGCAGGGCATCGAGCACGTTCGGTACTATCCAACCGTCGATGGCCTCCTCGAGGCGCGCAAATCCGATCCCGCTCTCAACATCGAAGTTCTTGAGGACCGGGCCTCGTTAATCTTCTGGAAATGGATCGAGGCCCAGAGCCACGGCGAGGCGCAACGGCTGTCGAAGCTCTCCACGTCCGGTTTCCTTGCTTCGCTCGACGCCGACTTGAGCGGCTTGAAGCGCCAGCGGCGCAGGAAGGTCTTTCTCGAATGCGCGGTGGGCGGCGTAATCGCGCGGATGTTCCGGCCGGATTCCGGCAGCGAGTACGACGAGGCGCATCTGGAAGTTCGCTGGAGCGCGAAGATGGGCATCGGCCCTGAAAGCGAGCGACCACCGTCGCTTCCCACCGTTCCCCAGCGGTGGATGTTCCTGCTCGTCCGCCGGCGAGGCGCGACCACCAACACCGCAAACGGCATGTCGACCAGCCGGTGCCCGCAATGCAGCGCGCCCCTCACCGATTCGCTTTCCACTGCTTGCGATTACTGCGGTATCGAGCTCTCGAGCGGAGCGCGGGATTGGGTGCTGCAATCGGCCGAAACCATCGAGGCATGGAATTCACGCGAGGAAGATCGTTTCCAAGCGATCGCCGTCAAGCCGGGAGAACGCCCCGCGGCAGACGTCATCACTGACGTGCGAGAGCGCGAGCGGTTGCTCTACATGATGGCCGCGATGGCCGCGGCGGACGGGGTAATCGACGAGCGGGAGAAAAAGCTTCTCAAGCTCTGCTCTGACCGGTGGGCGGTGCCTTGGGCAAAGGTCGAGATGGCGATGTCCGCTGGCCCACAACTGTTCGACCGACTGGTTCCGAAAGGCAGCCCGGAGGCAGAGGTCTTCCTGCATTCGCTGGTGCAGATGGCATTGGTGGACGGCCGGATCGACAAACACGAGCGCAGGATGCTCGAATCCGCCGCTCTGCGGCTGGGGATTCCAGAGCGGCTGCAGCAAATTCTCAGCGGCAAGTAGCGGCCGTCGGCTACGTCTGGGCGCGCCGCGTCTTTTTGCGCTCTCGCTCGCCCAGCGCGGCCTGGAGGTACTTCCCAGGCAGACGGCGGCCGATCAGCTCCTGCGCGATCTCTCCAGCCTCGACGAGCTTTTCGAGCTGGATGCCGGTGTCGATTTTCAGACCGTGAAGCATAAAGACCAGATCCTCGGTGGCCAGATTTCCGGCGGCACCGGGAGCGTAGGGACATCCGCCAAGCCCTCCGATGCTCGCGTCGATGGTTGTGATTCCCGCCGTCAATCCGACCAGCGCATTCGCCAGCGCCGACCCTCGAGTATCGTGCAGGTGGAGCGCGAGCTGAGAGGGTTTGAAGTATTTCAGCAACGCCTCGAGGATCTGGGACGTTTGGCCGGGCGTCCCCACGCCGATGGTGTCTCCGATGCTGAGTTGGTAGAAGCCGGCGTCCGCAAGTTTTCGGCAGATCTCCACCACGCGATTGATGTCCACCGCTCCCTCGTACGGGCAGCCCCAGACGGTCGAGAGATATCCGCGGACTCGCATCCCAGCTGCATTGGCCACCTTGGCGACCTCGTGCGCGCCGGCAATTGCCTCGGCGATCGTCTTGTTGATGTTCTTCTTCGAATGGGTTTCGGTCGCCGAAAGAAAGACGGCGGCTTCCTGCAACCCGGCGTCGATCGCCCTGTTCAGACCCTTCAAGTTCGGGACGAGCGCAGAGAAAATCACGCCGGCGGGCCGCTTGAGCTGTTTGAGCAGCGCATCCGCGTCCGCCAGCTGAGGGATCCATTTCGGCGAGACGAACGAGGTCACTTCGATCCGTTTTTCGCCCGCGGCAATCAGTGCCTCGACCAGTTGGATCTTGTCGCCGGTGGAGAGGGTCCTGAGCTCGTTCTGCAGGCCGTCGCGCGGCCCTACTTCGTACACGTCGGCGCGCGCCGGGAGGTCTCGCACCCAGCTCATGGGCGCGGTTGGATTTTTTCTCGAATCCACTTCACGATTTCCTGCGTCGAGCTGCCTGGAGTGAAAATCTCCGCTACCCCGGCCTTCTTCAGGCGCGGGATGTCGTCGTCCGGAATGATGCCGCCGCCGAAAACGGAGACGTCCTCCGCTTTTTGTTTTCGAAGCAGCTCGAGCACCGCAGGGAAAAGGGTCATGTGAGCGCCGGACATGATCGACAATCCGATCGCGTCCACGTCCTCCTGGATTGCCGCACTGACGATCATCTCCGGCGTTTGGTGCAGGCCGGTGTAAATCACTTCCATTCCCGCATCGCGAAGCGCGCGGGCGATGATCTTCGCACCGCGGTCGTGCCCATCCAACCCCGGTTTGGCCACCAAGATCCGAAGCTTTCTCTCAGCCATGGGACCAGTCCTGTCAGTCCTTCATTCCAAAAGTCTTGCGCACTCTCCAGAAGATCACAAAGACGACGATCCCGACCAGGATGGCCAGAAGCAGAGCAACCGTCGGATTCGCTCCAAGCACCGCCTTCTTGCCCATTCCAAGCGGAAGGGGCTCGCGCCGGACGATCCGCGAAGTGGGTTCCCGCGGATCCTCATTTGCCGTTTCTCTAGAAAGCGCCACCTTCACGGTACCGGCCCCAGACATTGCGAAAGACGTCGCAGATCTCGCCCAACGTCGCGTAAGCCTTCACCGCGGAGAGCACCGGTGGCATCAAGTTGTCTGTGCCGCGCGCCGCGGCTTCCACGCGCTCAAGCGCGGATCGCACCGCTTCATTGTCGCGCTCGGTGCGGACTTGCTGAACCCGCTGGACTTGCTCGCGGGTAACGCGCTCGTCAATTTTGAGCAGGTCAATCGGCGCCTCGCGCTCTTCCCTGAATTCGTTGACCCCGACGATTACCCGCTCTCCCGCTTCGATTTCGCGCTGGTAGCGGTATGCGCTGTCGCCGATTTCCTTCTGGGGGAAATGCTCCTCGACGGCTCGGATGATGCCGCCCATTTCGTCGATCCGGCGCAGATAGTCGACCGCCTGCTTCTCCATCTGGTCGGTGAGGTACTCGACGTAGTAGCTGCCCGCGAGGGGATCGACAACGCGATCCACGCCCGACTCGTAGGCGATGATCTGCTGGGTTCGAAGGGCGAGCGTGACCGCCTCCTCGGTAGGGAGGGCGTACGTTTCATCGAGCGAATTGGTGTGCAGCGACTGCGTTCCGCCGAGCACTGCCGCCATCGCCTGAAGCGACGTGCGAACGACGTTGTTGTAGGGCTGCTGCGCGGTCAGCGAAACGCCGGCAGTCTGCGCATGCGTTCGAAGCTGCATCGAGCGGGGATCGCGAGCACCGAAGCGATCGCGCATCGTCCGCGCCCAGATTCGCCGCCCGGCCCGGAACTTTGCGATCTCTTCAAAGAAATCGTTGTGGACATCCCAGAAGAACGAAAGCCGAGGGGCAAACTCGTCCACGCCCAGGCCGCGCTTGACGCACTCCTCGACATAGCCAACGCCGTCGGCGAGCGTGAATGCGAGCTCTTGAACCGCGGTGGCTCCCGCCTCCCGGATATGGTAGCCGCTGATCGAAACTGGGTGCCATCGCGGCATCCGGCGCGCGCAGAACTCGATCATGTCGATCACGATCCGCACCGCCGGCCGGGGCGGGATGATCCATTCCTTCTGCGCGATGTACTCCTTGAGCATGTCGTTCTGGATCGTCCCGCCGAGCTTCTCCATCGACACGCCCTGCTTTTCGCCCACGGCGATGTACATGCAAAGCGCGACGATCGCCGAGGCGTTGATGGTCATCGAGGTGGTGACTCGATCCAGCGGAATGCCCTCGTAGAGGATCTCGAAATCCTTCAGCGATGAGACGGAGACGCCTTCCTTGCCCACCTCGCCTTGACTGAGCGGGTGATCGGCGTCGTAGCCCATCAGCGCGGGCATATCGAACGCCGTTGAAAGGCCGGTGACGCCGTGCTCGATGAGGTACTTGAACCGGCGGTTGGTATCCGAGGGCGTGCCGAAGCCGGCGAACTGGCGCATGGTCCAGAGCCTGCCGCGATACATGCTGGGCTGGGTGCCCCTGGTGAAAGGAAACGCCCCTGGCAAGCCCAAGCTGTCCGGCGATTCCGACTTTCGGTCGATGGGAGTGAGGACGTCCGGGATGGGAATACCGGAGTCCGTGGTGAACTCCGCTCGGCGCAGGGAGGACTTCTGTTTCGCGCGCTCCAGTTCCTCGGCCCTCCAGCGCTCGAGGCTCTTCTCTAAGGAGGCGATCGCCGACGGATCATAGATGCGGGCCGCGTTGGACTGAGGTCGCGCGGTCCGGCTTCTCCCCGCCGGGCGGATTTGCTTCATCGGCTTCGAGGTTCGTGGCGCGACCGGGCGTGAAAGCTTCTTTTGCTTCGATCGAGGAGCTCGAGGCATGAGACGCATGTAGCATCGTGATCTTTTCGCCGCAAGGCAACGCGGGTGGACATCAACACGCGCCTTGCCAGCGGAGTGCACTCACAAGGTTGCTCCGTGTCGGGCGGCGGCCCATCGGGCCAAGCGCTCCGCGGCGGCATCGAGAGCGGACTGCGTCTTACAGTATGCAAAGCGCGCAAACCTGCGCCCGTGATGCTTATGCGGTCCGGAGTAAAAGGCCGAGGGCGGAATCGCCGCGACGCCCACCTGCGTGGTGAGGAAACGACAGAACTCGAAGTCGTCCTCCATCCCAACCGAGCGCGTATCGGCCATCGCAAAGGTCGCTCCCTCCGGCTCGAGCGGCCGCAGCGATGCCGCGGCCAACGCACTCACCAGCCGGCGCCTCTTGTCGAGGTAGCTCGTCTGGAGCTGCTGGAAGTAACTGTCTGGGAGCCGGAGCGCGCACGCCATCGCCGCCTGAAGCGGCGACGCCGTGGCGAAGGTGACAAATTGGTGCGCCTGACGCAGGGCGTGCTGAAGTGGCGCTGGCCCAAGCGCCCAGCCGATCTTCCAACCCGTTAGGCTGAAGGTCTTGCCGCCGCTGCTGACGGTCAGTGTACGATCCTCGAACTCGGGAAGCGTGCCCATGCGAAGGTGGCGAGCAGGCGGGAAAAAAATGTGCTCGTAGACCTCGTCGCAGAGCGCAATCGCATCGTGTTCCTGGCAGAGGCTGCCAATGAACTCAAACTCCTCTCGGGTGAACACTTTTCCGGTGGGATTGTGGGGCGTGTTGATCAGGATGAGCTTGGTTCGGCGATTGAACGCAGCCTTCAGCTCCTCGAAATCGAACCACCACCGCGGGTGGCGCTCGTCGGGCGGATAGAGCACGACATATCTCGGCACTCCCTCGGCCATGAGGACGTTCGCCTCATAGGAGTCATAGAACGGCTCGAAGAGCACGACCTCGTCGCCGGGATCGACGAGGCCCAAGATCGCGCACAGGATCGCTTCGGTGGCACCGCTGGTGACGGTGATCATCAACTCCGGATCCAGCCGTTGGTTGTAAAAGCGCTCGGAGTGCTCGGCGATCGCCGCCCGCAGCGCCACCGCGCCGCGGCCGAGCGCATACTGGTTGACCCCGTTCCGGATCGCTGCGATCGCCGCTTCCTTTACTTCTTCGGGCCCATCGAAATCGGGGAAACCCTGCCCCAGATTGACGGCTCCGTGCTGAGCGGCCAGCGCGCTGAATTCGGAGAAGACGGTCGTCCCAAAGCCGCTGACGCGGTTTGCCAGCACCTCGGGGCCTGAGAGCTTCGTCGATTTCACAGTCCCGGTTGAAGCTAGATCCGCGCCGGCTCTTGGAAGACCCCCGCCGATTTCGGAATCTCTACACCGTGGGGTCTCGCGCGCGCCAGAGCCGCCGCGAGACCGAGGACGACGACGGCAATTGGAACGGCGCAAATGAGATCGATTCCGTAGTGGTACCTACAAACGACGGTCGCCGCGACGAGTCCCGTTCCGAGGGGAAGTAGAATCCAAAAAAGCCGACGATCGAAGCGGAAGGCGGAGCTCAAAACGATGATCGTCGCTCCGGTATGTCCCGAGGGGAAGCAGTCCATGTTAAAGGGCCCCGTCCGCATCAGGGCATCCAGGTAGGGGGTCAAAAAGACGCCCGTGAGCGGCGCGTGAAAGTCCCGCGCCAGGAAAAATCGCGGCCCGATCGCGGGGACGGCGAGGTAGAGCGCATAAGTTACCGAGTAAAAAAGCGCCAACGCCAGAACGAATTCATCGAAAGCCCGGCGCCGCCCCCGCCAATACAGTGTGACGCCGAGGATCAGCGCGAGGACAAAGTAGCTGTAGTAACAAATCATCAGCAGCTCGGTTAGCCACGGAGTCGCGTACTGAGCTGCAAGAACCGCGGGATGCGCTCCGAAGAGACGGACGTCCGCCAGCGCGAGATACGCATCCATGAGCCGAGGATGGACCGCATCCATTAATGGCCCCAGGTACATATGGCCAAAGGCTGCGGCGGGAATGAGCCAGAAGGATGCGGCGATGTCGAGCAGCTTGCTGCGCGGAAAGGTTTGCGCCAGCCAACGAAGGACCGGCGGAACAATCGCGATCGCGCCAAAGACCGCTACGCACCCGCCGAAGCCCGGCACCCATCTCCCTCCGAAGACGAGGTAGACGACAACGAGGGTAGCCATCGTGCTGGTCACCACCTCGGCGAGTTGCAGCCGCAAACCTTGCGCCTCTCGACGAGTACTCGCTCCTGCTCCAAGCAAGGCGGATGTACTCAAACGGGTCGAGCGCGGCGGCGCTGATGATGTGCGCAAAGCGGGTATCACGTGGTCAACCTGGAACTCTTGCAGCTCTCAGGCCATTTCGGCAACCCCGCCCTTTTTAACGGATGCATGGGGAAATCAGCAAAGGAAAGTTCTACAAAGCTGCCTGGTGCCGCTGACGATTACCCCCCAAGGATGGGTCACACTCGCCGCATGTGCCGGTGAGCTCGCTTTGGCTCTGATGGCGTTGCTTCGCGGCGCGCCCAGCCGCCTGGCGCTGCTGCTCGCAATCCTGAGCCTGAACCTTTTCTTCTGGAATTTTGCAACTCTGGCTTATGAGATTTCCGGAGGGGTAGCGTGGCATTGGCTCGACCACGCGACCTCGCCGCTTAGCGCGCCCTTGGCTCTTCACTTCGCGCTTACCTTCGCCGGGCGCCGACGCCAGCTCGGCTGGGTTATTGCCGGGGCGTATGCCGCCTTTGGGCTTATAAGCGTAGCTTCGTCGCTCGCTTTCTTGTTTGCTTGGGCTCGCCGGTTCACGGATTCGGCGGCGTGGGCTGGCGCGCACCTTGCCCTTCTCATCCCGGTCGTACTGCTCGGTACCTGGTGCCTCATCGTCCACGTGCGGCGAAGCACCGCCAAAGATGAGCGCTGGCGCGGACGCCTGCTGCTGCTCGGTTTCTTGGCGCTGGCCCTCTTGGGTTCGACCGAGCTGCTCCGCGCCCTGGACTTTTCCGTTCCCTCCCTCGGCAGCATCGGCGTCCTTGCATGCAATGGCCTCATGGCAGTCGGCGCCCTTCGATTTCGTCTCCTCGACCGGCCGGTGAGGTCGATGATCGTTTGGAACGCGCCATGGATCGCTGCTCTCGGCGTGGGCTCGTACGTTTCGATATTCCAATTCCGCGGGACCACCTCGGCAGTGCTCGTCCTCGGCCTCGCCACCCTGCTTTTTGCCTTGGCGGGAGGAGCGATGCAGTTGAGAGCGTCGCTGGCAATTCGCCGCGCGAGGTTCGAGCGCTTGGCGACCTTGGGTCGGTTCTCTACGCAATTGGCTCACGACTTGAAGAATCCGCTGGCGGCATTGAAGGGCGCGGCGCAGTACCTCGTTGAACAAATTCGCCGCGGAAAACAGATCTCCGCCGAAGCGGAGCTGGTCTCGCTGATGCTGGAGCAGATCGATCGGCTCGCCGCGGTGGTAGAGCGCTATCAGCGCATCTCCAGAATCGAACCCGATTTTGCGCTGCTGCAGGTGAACGAATTGGTGCGGGATGTACTCGCGCTTCAACCGTTTGCAACCGCGGCGAAGGCGGTTTCGGTTCGCGTTGAGCTGGATGAAAAATTGCCGCCATGCCTCGCGGATCGACAACTGCTGTTCGCGGCCGTGGAGAACGTGGTGCGCAACGCCTTCGAGGCGATGCCGAACGGTGGAACGCTGACGGTTCGGACTCGCCCCGACGGGAGCGACCGGCTGCTTATCAGCGTCGAGGACACCGGCGAGGGGATGAATCCCCGCGTCCAAGAGCGGGCGTTTGACGATTTTTTCACCACCAAGCCACAAGGCACCGGTCTTGGCCTGACTTTCGCCCGCCGGGTCGCCGAAGCGCATGGCGGCGATGTTTTGCTGACCAGCCGCGAGGGATTCGGTACGCTCGTCTCCCTCGAGATTCCCTTGCGGGCGCCATCCGGATGAAAGCCAGCATCAAGGAGCACGGCAGCGTGCTCGTTGTGGACGACGACCCGGCCGTGGGCAAGGTGCTGGAGGCGTTGCTGGCCCAGGACGGAATCGCGTCGAGCCACGTGCTCAGCGGGTCCGACGCGCTCCAGGCGCTCGGACGGCACCCCTACGACGTGCTCGTGAGCGACGTGCGGATGCCCGGCATGGATGGCTTGCGACTGCTAGCCGAAGTCTCGATCAGCTGGCCGGACATCCCCGTCATCTTGATGACCGCCCATGGCACCATTCCTTTGGCCGTCGAAGCGATGAAAGCCGGCGCTGCCGACTTCGTTCTAAAGCCATTCGATCGCGAGGAGATTCTGTTCTCAGTGCACAAAGCGTTGGAGTCCGTCCGTCGGCTTGGGACTATTCCGCCGCCGGCAGGCGAGAGCCTCCTCACCGCCTCCCCGGCGATGCAGGAGGTGCAGGACCTGATCCGCCGGGCCGCCTCGGGAACAGCGACGGTGTTGCTGCGTGGCGAAACCGGCACGGGCAAGGAAATGGCCGCGCGGTCCATCCATCGGGTGAGCCCACGCAGGCAGAAGCCCTTCATCAAGGTTCAATGCGTCACCCTGCCGGAGGCTCTGCTGGAGAGCGAATTGTTTGGCTATGAAAAGGGAGCCTTTACGGGGGCGGTGAACCGAAAGCCAGGCCGAGTCGAGCTTGCCGAAGGGGGAATCCTTTTTCTCGACGAAATCGGCGATCTTCCGCCGTCGATACAGGTCAAGCTTCTCAGGCTGCTGCAAGAGCGCGAGTTCGAGCGGCTGGGCGGCACGACGACCCTCAAGGCGGACGTCCGCTTCATCGCGGCGACGCACCGAGAGTTGGAAGCAATGGTTGGAAGGGGCGAATTCCGCGAGGACCTGTTCTACCGACTGAACGTCGTGCCGATCTTCTTGCCGCCACTCAGGTCCCGACCGGAGGACATTGCTCCTTTGGCCCGGCACTTTTGTGCTGGATTTGGCGCGGCGAACGGCAAACCCAACGCGTCGCTCAATGCCTCCGCGATCCAAGTCCTGCAGGCTCAGCCGTGGCCGGGCAATGTTCGCCAGCTTCAGAACCTCATCGAGCGCTTGGTTCTGCTCTCCGACGCCGAGGTCCTCAGCTCGCGCGACGTCGAACGGGAGTTGAGACGCACGGCCCCGGTTCATGCAGCATCCCTTGTGGAGGGCGATGACTCTGCAACACTCGATGAGCGGCTCCGCGGCGCCGAGCGCAATGCCCTGGAAAACGCACTTCGGCGCGCAGGTGACAATCGAACCGTCGCGGCGCGCCTGCTCGGCATCAGCCGAAGGACGCTTTACAACAAACTTGCAGAGCACGGGCTCATTTGAGGACTTTGGACACTGCCTCCCGGCCGGCTCACCCCTGAACGAGGCGGAAGGTCCCCTTGACCGTCGTCAGCTGCAGCTCAGGACCTCCTCCGTTGAGTGCCTTCTGAATCCTGCCCGAGCTGGCCCGGTCCTTCACTCCGGCCAGATCGCTGTCCAGCTGTCCCCTTCGTCCCAAGCTCGCGTCCAGATTGATGCCTGCCCCTTTGGGAACGACGATTTCCAGATTCCCCTTGTGCGTTTCGAACCGACTCGCCTGCGCCCACTTGCTGAAGGTGGCGCGGCCCGTCCCTTTGTGCGTCTCGAGGTTGAGGGCGCCCTCCAAGCCACGGATGTCCAACTGTCCCTTGTGAGTTTGAACGCGCAGATCGGCTCGAAGGTTCGAAATTTGGAGCTTCGACTTATGGTCCAACACCTGCACCTTAGCGGTCGCTGGCAAGGAGATCTGGTAGTTGACGAAAGGTGAGCTGGAGCAGCCTTCGCTGTACGGAATCTGCTGCGGATACTCCGTTGAGACCTGAACCGCAGCGGGGGACGAGCGAATCCTTATCTCCGTGTTCTTGATGCGCTCGGCCTGGTAGGCATCGTCGCCACAGGAGGGATCGGCTTCGATGCGGGCGTCGAGCTTGACCTCGGACCGGTCCCAAGCGGCCAGCTTCACCTCTCCTTTGAAGGTCGTGAGCGAAAACTCGCCTTTCGGGTCAAGCGGGAGCGTCTGATGGATCTCCTTGGGCTGAGCGGCGGCGACGGGCGCCGAGATGGGAACCAAAAACAACGACGGCAGTGACAACGCGAGGATTCTCATGGGCTGCTCCTGGCAAAGAGTTCCAGCAGCGAAGTACGCATGGCCGATGACCTCATTGCCGGCAGGAAGCATCGGTCGAACCGCCTCGCGCCATGCGGCATCAGAGAAGGCGGGGTCGCTCCGTTACGCTCCGGAACAGAATTCCACGCGCGAGCGCACGTCGGAAGTAGCGGTTTCTTTGACCGCGGAGGCTGGCATGCTTGCACGTACCAAAGGCATCAACGGACTCATTGGTCGAGTTCACCCGCTCAGGCGCAGAAACGTGAGAATCCAGTGCAACGTGCTGGCTCGCGTCGAAACCTGGAACGAGAGCGTGCCTGGGCTGTGCACCGATTTGTCCCTGGGAGGAATGCTGTTCGTCGGCCCGTCCGTCGAGGTGGGAGAAAAGATCAATGTCACGCTGGACCTGCTGCGCTCGGGCACCATTCGGGTGCGCGGCGAAGTTCTTGCGCATCGCGAGCTTTCCGCAGGACCTGCGATGGCGATTCGCTTTCCTGAGCTCAGCCAACGCGATCTGGCGGCCATCAATCGCTTCGTCGCTTTTCAACTCGCGTGAGAGGGCGGGCGGGTGAAGGGAGATGTCGGATCGAGGATATCCATGTATCCTTGATGTACATGGAATTCTCGTCTAGCCTTTTTCCCGTGAATCAACATACTCCGGATCAGCTGGCGCTTGAGCTTCCCCCCGTCGTCTTTCACCGTTCGTCTGCGGGCGCCGAATCTGAGCGCGTTGGCGCTTCAGAGCGACCCTTCCCCATCGAACGCCGAAGGACCCGGCGGGCGGCCGTCAACGCACCCGTGCAACTGGATGCAGCGGAGCGATCCTTGATCGGCGTGTGCAGCGACATCTCCCTGGGGGGAATGTTTTTCTTGGGGCCCGTTCTGCCGGTCTCCGAAAAGGTCAGCCTGACAATGGAGTTTCCCGCCTTGGGTCGAGTCCGGATCCCAGGCGAAGTTTTAGCGCATCGCCACCATCCGAAGGGCTCTGGAATGGCGATTCGGTTTTCTCGGCTCGCTCAGAGCGACCTCGCGATCATCAACCGCTTCGTCGCAGAGCGACTCTCGTAGAAGCAGCGAAACCGCGTTGTGCCGCGGCCGCTCCGAGCATAACCTCGCTGAGTGGCGATCGTAACCCTGCTTACGGATTTCGGTGAAGCGGACGCCTACGTAGGTCAGATGAAGGGCGCGATCTTGTCGGTCAGCCCTTCGGCGACCCTCGTTGACCTCGCACACGCCATATCGCCGCAGGACGTTCGAGCCGGAGCCTTTCTGCTGTGGACCGCGGTCGCGGCGTTCCCGCCGGGATCGATTCACGTCGCCGTCGTCGATCCGGGCGTCGGTTCCGCTCGTCGAGCCATTGCCGCCCAATCCGCTCGAGGGGATCGGCTGGTCGGTCCGGACAATGGGCTCCTGGCGCCGGCGCTGGAAAAGTTGGGTGGAGCGATCGCCGTTGTGGAGCTTTCCAATTCGCAGTTCTGGCGACCGCGCGTTTCGAAGACGTTCCACGGAAGGGATCTCTTTGGGCCCGTTTCCGGCTACCTGGACCGCGGCGTCGAACTCCAGGCGCTGGGCGAGCCGGTCCCCGAACTGGAGCGCCCCTTTTCGATTCCTGTGCCGCAGGCGGCAGGCGAAGCGCTGCGCGGCGCGGTCATCCACGTCGATCGATTTGGCACGCTGATCACGAACCTGCCCGGCGAACGCCTCGGAGCGGACTTCGTTCTGGTGCTGAATGGTCGTCGAATCCTGGGCCACCGCGAGGCGCAGTATGAATCGGTCCGCGAGGGATCGCTCGTCGGCCTCGTGGGCAGTAGCGGTCTGGTCGAGATTGCTGTGCGCAACGGCAGCGCGGCAGCCATCTTGGGGCTTAGCGTCGGCGCCGCCGTCGCCGCGGAACCCGTAGAACGCGCGGGCACTCGCTAGAGCACCGAGCCATTAACTGCGCACTTATAGACGGTATGCGCCGAATCTTGCTCAGTCTGGCGGACTTCTTAACATACTGAAATTACGAATTAATCTATGGCTTAGCGCCCGCCTGATTCCCTTGACAGGGGGTAGGCCGCCCGCATACAGATTCGGTGACATTCGGCGCCGTTCGAAAACTCGCAGGAACCTTCCGAATGCCTCGATGCTGAACCGGCCGATGCCATCGAACCAGGTCAGTCGCCCCGCAGGAGGGAGCACCCGATGAGCGACGTTTTCGACAAGTGCGCCGCATGGAAAGACGCCAAAATCGCGAAGGCCGCCGGACTGTACCCCTACTTCCGTCCGATCGAGGCGTCCCACGGGAGCACCGAAGTGGACGTGGATGGCCGCCGAGTCATCATGGTCGGCTCGAACAATTACCTCGGCCTAGCCGGAGACCCCCGCGTCAAAGAGGCAGCTCTCAACGCCGTGCGCCGCTTCGGGACGACTTGCTCCGGCTCGCGCTTGCTCAACGGCACGCTGGCGCTGCACGAGGAGCTCGAGGCCAAGCTGGCGAAGTTTCTCCGGCGACCCGCTGCCCTGGCGGTATCCACCGGGTTTCAAACGAACACCGCCACGATGTCCGCCCTCCTCGGCAGACACGACATAGTGTTTTCCGATCGTCAGAATCACGCGTCGCTCGTGGATGGAATTCGCCTCTCGTATGGAACCGAGAAGCGATACCGCCACCAGGACATGGAGCACCTCGAGCAGTTGCTTCAAGCGGCCGATCCCGATGCGGGCAAGATCATCGTGACCGACGGCGTCTTTTCGATGGAGGGCGATATCTGCAACCTCCCCAAGATCGTCGAGCTGGCACAGAAGTACAACGCCCGAGTGATGACCGATGACGCCCACGCGATGGGAGTGCTTGGAACTCACGGCCGCGGAACTGCTGAGTACTTCGGCGTCGAAGGACAGATCGACCTTCAGATGGGAACGTTCTCGAAGAGCTTCGCTTCGCTGGGAGGAGTGATCGCCGGGCCGGTCGACGTGATCAACTTCATCAAGCACAGGGCGAGATCGGTCGTTTACTCCGCCTCGATGACTCCTGCCTCGGTGGCTTCCGCAATCAAAGCGCTCGAGATCATCGAGGCCGAGCCCCAGCGCCGGGCTCGGCTGTTGGACATCGCAGAGAAGATGCACAACGGGTTTCGCGCAATGGGATTCGATACGGGAGTCTCGGTGACCCCGGTCGTTCCGGTGCTGGTCGGCGATCAGGTGAAGTGCTTTCGTTTTTGGAAGGCGCTTTTCGAAGGTGGCATCTTCAGCAATCCCGTTATTCCACCGGCGGTCGAGCCGGGCCATTCCCTGTTGCGAACGAGCTACATGGCGACGCACACCGACGAACAGCTCGATCGAGTGCTCGACACCTTCGAAAAAGTCGGCCGCAAGATGGGCATCATCCCGGAGACCCGCCCCTCCACATTCGTTCCGGTGAACATCGCCAGGCCGGGCAGCTTCGTCCTATCGAACCAGGCTTCACAGCAGTGGTTGGCCGCTTCGAACGGCTTGCTCGTCGAGTACGGCTTCTCGTTCGAGCAATTGTCCAAGCTGACCTCGCGCGATGTGGCGAACAAGTTGTTCGATGCCGTCGAGACTTTGACCTGGCGCGCGGCGAATCTTCAACCGGACGACATCAACCGGCTTAAGCGGATACCTCGCAGCCTGTGGAGTAAGCGCGGTCAGATTCCCGGTCTGCTCCTCGAAAAGGGCGCCAATCTCTTCATCAAGAATGGAAAGCAGCTCGAGAGCTGACCAGGGAGACCTCGATGGCGGTAGCCGCAAAGAGGCTCGACCCGGCGCAAGCAAACGGCACCGATGTCGTCGTCACGCCGGTGCAATCGGCGGCAGACCGCGATGAGTTCATTCAATTCCCCTACTCCCTCTACCGCGGCGATCCGAACTGGGTCCCACCGCTGCTGATGGAGCGGAAGGATTTCCTCAACCCCCAAAAGAATCCCTGGTTCGAGTTCGGAAAGGTGGAGCTGTTTCTGGCGCGGCAGAGCGGCCGCGTGGTTGGCCGGATCGCTGGAGTGAACGATCCCCGCTACAACGAATTCCATCAGACGAAGCTCGGTTTCTTTGGCATGTTCGAATGCATCGACGATGCTTTCACGGCGCGCCTACTCTTCGACGCCGCCGCTGCCTGGAACCGATCTCAGGGCTTTGAGCAAATGCTGGGGCCGGTGAATTTCTCGACCAACTACGAGTGCTCGGTTCTGGTCGAGGGCTTTGATGCGCCGCCGGTGGTGATGATGGCCTACAACCCGCGCTACTACCCGAAGCTCTATGAGGCCTGCGGTTTGGCAAAAGCGAAGGACCTCTGGGCCTACGAACTATCCAGCGCAGTGAATCCGCCGGAGAAGGTCGTTCGCGTCGCGGAGAAGATTCGGCAGCGGGAAGGCATCTCGGTTCGAGCCATCAACCTGAAGGACTTCGACGCCGAAGTGCGCCGGATCAAAGAGATCTACAATTCCGCCTGGAGTCGCAACTGGGGATTCGTCCCGGTGACGGACAAGGAATTCGATCATATTGCCCGCGAGATGCGCCCGTTGGTGGTCCCGGAGTTGATCCGCGTGGCGGAAATCAACGCCGAGACGGTGGCGTTTGCGATGACCGTCCCCGACGCAAATTTCGCCTTGAAAGCGGCGGACGGGCGGCTGACGCACTACGGGCTGCCGACTGGACTGATCCGAATGTTACTCGCGTCTCGCAAGATCAAGCGCCTGCGGCTGATCACGCTGGGCATCAAGGAGGGATTCCGCAAGCGGGGGATCGACGCCGTCTTGTACCTCGACACACTGAAGATCGCCCGCGCGTTGGGCTACACCGGTGGCGAGATCTCCTGGACTCTCGAGGACAATGACCTCGTCAATCGCGCGATCGAGTCGATGGGCGGCCGGCGTTACAAGACGTATCGCCTCTATCAGCGCACGACATAACTTTCGGCTCGGGAACGTGATGAAGTTCTTACTCACTGGCGGCAGCGGTTTCATCGGAAGCAACCTCGCCCGAATCGCGATTGCAAAGGGACACGCGGTGCGCGCGCTCGTTCGCCGCACCTCGGTGCGTACCGAGCTGGAGCGGATGGGCGCGCAGCTTGCGACAGCAGACCTGTTCAGCGGCGAGGGTATCGACGAGGCGATGCAGGACATTGACTGCGTTCTCCACATCGCCGGGGCGGTCAAGGCGCGAACCACGCAGGAGCTCTACCGCTGCAACACCGACACCACGCGCGCCCTGATCTCCGCCGCAGCCGCGACTGCGGTGCCGCCCCGCTTTGTCTATTGCTCGTCGCTCGCGGCTGCCGGACCCACGACGATCGGAAAGCCGCGGTGTGAGGCCCTGGAGCCGACGCCGGTCTCGGAGTACGGCCGCAGCAAGCTCGCCGCCGAAATGGTGATGCGCAAGTACGCCGACCGCGTGCCCTGCGTCGTCGTGCGGCCGCCGATCGTCTACGGACCAAATGACCGCGAGTTCCTGCCTGCCCTCTTGCCGATGGCGCAGCTCGGCCTCGTGTTGAAAACTGGCTTCGGACCGAAGCACTACTCACTGGTGCACGTGCAAGACCTTTGCGAGGGAATTTTGGCTGCAGCGGAGAAGGGCAAGACCCTTTCCTCGGAAGACATGTCGCGAGGCGTGTACTTTCTCTCCGACGGCGAGGAGTACAGCTGGGAACAGTTCTGCCAGGCGCTTGCCACGGCGCTCGGCAAACGGCCGCCGCGGATAATTTCCGTTCCGGAGGTGGTGAGCTACGCAGCAGTGCTCGGTGCGCGCGCTCAAGCGGCGCTGCGCGGGACGGTGGCGATGATCACGATGGATAAGGTTCGCGAGCTGCGCTGCGAAGCCTGGACCTGCTGCAGCCATCAGGCGGAGAACGAAATCGAATACCGACCCGCGGTTCCTTTGGAAAATGGGCTTCGACAGACGATCGATTGGTATCGCAAGGAAGGCTGGATCTGATGGCTGGCGCAGTGGTTGGCTCAGCGGTAGCGACAAAACAGGCAGCGCCGATGTTGTCCGACATCGCAGTGCAACCGGTGCGTACCTCGGCGGACCGCGATCGCTTCATCGATTTTCAACTGAAGCTGTACGCAGATGACCCCAATTTCATTCGGCCGATCATCATCGAGCGTCGCGACTTCATCGACGCAAAAAAGAACCCCTTCCTCTCGCACGCTGAGCTGGAGCTGTTCCTTGCGACTCGAGACGGCGAGGTGGTGGGTCGGCTCGCGGCGATCAATGACCCGAACTACAACCAGTTCCATAACACGGAAACGGGGTTCTTCGGGATGTTCGAGTCAGTCGACGATCGCTCGGTGGCGGGCGCTCTCTTCGACGCTGCCTCGCGCTGGGTCCGCAGCAAGGGAATGAAGCAGATCATGGGCCCGGTCAATCTCTCGTTCAATCACGACTGCGGCATTTTGATCGACGGCTTCGACTACGCTCCGACGATGATGATGGCCTACAACCCGCGCTACTACCCTTCGCTCCTCGAGGCGAACGGAATGACCAAGGCAAAGGACCTCTGGTCGTTCGAGCTGTCGACATCGATTGCTCCGCCGGAAAAAGTGGTTCGGGTAGCGGAGCGCGTCCGCGAGCAGGATGGCATCCGCGTTCGGCCGTTGAACATGAAGGACCTGCGCGAGGAAATCCGGCGCCTGAAGAGCATCTACAACGCGATGTTGGAGCGACTCTGGGGTTTCGTGCCGATGAGCGAGGAGGAGTTTGACTTCGTCGCGGCAAGGCTGCGCCCGCTGGTTCAAATTCGCCCTGAGCTGTGTCTCATTGCCGAAGTCCGAGGAGAGCCGGTAGCGTTTTCGCTGACCCTTCCCGACTCGAACATGGCGCTCAAACCGGCGAACGGGCACCTGACCACCTTCGGGCTTCCCATCGGCCTGGTGAAGATGTACTGGGCGGCGCGGGGCATCGATCGGCTGAGGGTGCTGCTCTTTGGAATCAAGCCCGGCTATCGGCGCAGGGGGCTGGACGCCATCCTCTACCTCGACACGCTCCGCGCGGCGCGGGCGCTCGGATACGGTTGGGGGGAGATCGGCTGGGCGGCCGAAGACAATACGTTGATGATCCGAGCGATCGAGGCCATGGGTGCGAGGCGATACAAGACGTATCGCATCTACCAGAGGCCGGTTTGACCCACCCCCCGCTGGCGCGACGGCTCGGATTCGGCCCTTGACTGGGATATCGTCCGGCCATGAAACCCCGCGCGTGCTGTGCCGTTGTTCTTCTTTTCATTCTTTGTGGCAGCGAGATTTTCGCCGAGGACTCGGCGAAGGTAAGCCGGAAGGTCGACGTGCCTTCGATCAGCCTGCCGCCTCTGAGCGACATTCCCAAGGCAGACGGGGTGACTCGGCCGGCGGTCGAGAAACTCGGCGCAGAGCCTACCGTCTCGACGGTCTCGGCCACATATTCGGTCGCGAAGATTCAACACGCCAAGACGTTCGTCCGCTCTCGCGCGGGGCTGATCGCGATGGGTGGCGCGATCGATTCGATCAATCTCTCCGGAAAACCGCCGACGACGGAGAAATTCTCGACCGTGATCCGCGTGAAATCGCCGCAGAGAATGAATGCCCCGATCGAGGTGGCCGTCCTCGATCCGCGCGGCGAGACCGCGCTGTCTTCGCGAGGCGAGGTCCGCTTCCGTGGCCCAAAGGGCGACGAGGTGGACTACGTGATCGATTGGGATCCCGTCCCGTGTCGATTCTCCGGAGACTTCCAGGTGGTGGTGCGCGTGGGCGGACAGCCGATGGGCACCTGGCCACTGAAGGTTGTTGAGGTCGCGGCCAACAAGGCTGCTCAACCCAAGACCTAGGTAAGAAGCGACAGTTCAGAGCCTCAGAACGCGGCTGCTCTTGAAGCGCGGGCAGAATTCAGTAACCTGCATCGCAAAGCTTCATAGATGAGCGAGGTATTCCATGGCGCTGAGCGAAAGAGTGAAGCAGATTCTCTCCTGGTACGCGTCGGACAACGCCGGCACCCTGACCAATCTGGCCAGGATGTTGGGCCACGGAACGCTCGGAGGCACCGGCAAGATGGTGATTCTTCCGGTGGACCAGGGATTCGAGCACGGTCCGCACCGCTCCTTTGCGCCCAACCCACCGGCGTATGATCCCGACTACCACTTCCAGCTGGCGATCGAGGCTGGCTGCAATGCTTACGCGGCGCCGCTTGGGTTTATTGAGGCTGGGGCTGCCAAATTCGCCGGGGAAATCCCACTCATTCTGAAGCTCAATAGCTCGGACACGTTGGCCAAAATGGCGGAACCCTGCCCCGCAGTGACCGGCTCGGTCAAAGATGCCGTGCGCCTCGGCTGCTGTGCGGTGGGCTACACGATTTATCCCGGTTCCGGCGCTCGCAACACGATGTACGAGGATCTTCGGGAGATCGTGCTGGAGGCGAAAGAGCACGGACTTCCAACCGTCGTTTGGAGCTATCCGCGCGGGGGCGGCATCTCAAAGGACGGAGAAACCGCCGTTGACGTCGTTGCCTACGCCGCTCAGTTGGCAGCTCAACTGGGGGCGCACGTGATCAAAGTGAAGCCGCCGAAGGACTACGTGGAGCAAGCGGAAGCGAAGAAGGTCTACGAAAAGTACAATGTTCCGCTCAAGACGCTCGCCGATCGAGTCCGGCACGTGGTGCAGTCGGCGTTCAACGGCCGGCGGATCGTCATTTTCTCGGGCGGCGAAGCGAAGGATGCCTCCGCGATCATCGAAGAAATCAAAGCCATCCGCGAGGGCGGGGGCTTCGGGTCCATCATCGGTCGCAATTCTTTCCAGCGGCCGAAGGATGAAGCGCTCAAGCTGCTCCGGGACGTGATGAACATCTACAAGGGCAAGAGCTAGGGCGGTAGCGGTTCAAAACGGCCGTACGTTCGATTGCAGTAGACGAGAGTATCGCCGGGAACTCCGTGGTGAACGGCTACGACATCGCCGAGGATGATCAAGTGATCGCCTGCTTCCACCACTTGCCGCAATCTCGCTGAGAACGCTCCAGCAGTTCCTTCGAGCAGCGGCACTCCCCCGGTGTTGGGTCGCCAACCAAAGCGCTCGAACACGTCGCCGCGATCGCGGCTCGGACGGGCAAAGGCAACGCTGAGCTCCGCTTGGTCGGCGCGCAGAAAATTTACCGCAAACCCCTCAGAGTCCTGCAGGAGCAGATCGGCTCCGGAGGCGCGGCCAACCGAAACCGCTATGATCGGCGGATCAATGGAGACCATCAGGAATGAGGTCGCGGTGAAGCCATCCAGTTCCGGCTTCTCGGGGCCGATCGATGAGGCGCGACGCCTGGCCGTCACCGCGGTGACGGTTGCCGCCCAACTGCGTGCCAGCGACTTGTATGCTTCCGCGTCGGCCGGCGTGAAGGTCTCCATCAGTTCTTCTCCTTCAATCTTTTCGCCTTCTTTCCTTCTAGCCTCGAGTGCTGGTAATCAGCGCGCTGGAGCTCCATGAGATTTGCCAGTTATTCAATTCGCGGCGAGGCATCGTACGGCGTGGTGACGGACGGCGGGTTGGTGGACCTCAAGACTCGACTAAAGGCGAGCTTTCCAACGCTCAAGGCACTGCTGGCTGGGGAGGGGATTCAACAGGCCCGCAGAATAGCCGAGAAGGCGACACCCGACTATCGGTTGGAGGAGGTTGGGCTTCTTCCGGTGATTCCCGACGCGGACAAGATCTTTTGCGTGGGCCTGAATTACCATTCCCACCGGCAAGAGACGGGCCGGCAGGAAACCCGCTTCCCGACGATCTTCACCCGATACGCCAATACGCAGGTGGGCCATCTGCAGCCGCTGATTAAACCGCGGGTGTCCAATGACTTCGATTTCGAAGCGGAGCTTGCGGTCATCATCGGCAAGGCCGGACGCCACGTGGCCAAGGAGCGCGCCCTGGAGTACGTCGCCGGCTATAGCTGTTACCACGACGCAAGCGTTCGAGATTGGCAGCGCCATACTTCGCAATTCACTCCGGGCAAGAACTTTCCCGGAACCGGCGGCCTTGGGCCGTGGTTAGTAACGACCGACGAGATTCCGGATCCAAGCCAGCTCACGGTGGTGATGCGCCTCAATGGACACGAGATGCAGCACGCGACGACCGACCTGATGATCTTCAGCGTCCCCACGTTGATCAATTACCTGACCACGTTTAGCGAGCTGGTTCCCGGAGATGTGATCGCCACCGGTACGCCGGGCGGCGTGGGATTCGCGCGAAAGCCCCCGCTCTTCATGAAGCCGGGTGACATTGCGGAGGTGGAAATCACCGGGATCGGCGTGCTGCGAAACCCGGTTAAAGCCGAAGACGCTGGCTGACCACGGCTCGAGCTTACCGCTTGCACGGCGACGCCTGTGGTGATGACGTCGCCCCACCGAGGTGTCCAGATGAAGCTGTACGGGTATTTTCAGTCGTCGGCCGCATTTCGAGTTCGCATCGCTCTCAATCTGAAAAACCTCGAGTACCAGCAAGTGTCGGTGAATCTCATCAAAGGCGAGCACCACGCGGAAGACTTCGCCCGGATCAACCCGCAGCAGGCGGTGCCGACGCTGGTCGACGGAGACCGCGTCCTCACTCAATCGCTGGCGATCGTGGAGTATCTCGAAGAAAAATTTCCAAAGCCTCCTCTGCTTCCGACCAACGGGGACGATCGGGCCCGGGTGCGCGCGCTGGCGCAGCTCATCGCTTGTGACATCCACCCCCTCAACAATCGGCGAGTGTTGGTGTACCTCAAGAATCAACTCGGGCTCGGCAAAGAGCAACGAGATGCCTGGTGTCAGCACTGGATAGTCGAGGGCTTCAAACCGCTGGAAAAGGCGCTCTCCGGGTCACCACAGACCGGAAGCTTCTGTCATGGAGAGACGCCGACGATGGCGGACGTCTGCCTGGTCCCCCAGGTTTTCAACGCGAAACGGTCCGAAGTCGACCTCGGCCCGTACCCCACTTTGATTCGGATCTTCTCGAACTGCATGGCGCTGGCGCCATTCGACCGCGCTCAACCTTCGAAACAGCCGGATTCTGATAAATAAGCCAAGAGGGGTGGCCCGGCAGCATCGGCCGAGTATATTCATCAGCATGCCTTTGGCGGACCAGCTCGGACGGCCCCTTCGCAGCTTGCGAATCTCCGTCACCGATCGCTGCAATCTGCGCTGCCAGTACTGCATGCCGGAGGAGGAGTACATCTGGCTCCGGCGCGACCAGCTGCTCCGCTTCGAAGAAATCCAGTTGCTGGCTGATGTCTTTGCGGACCTCGGCGTCGAAAAGGTGCGACTGACCGGAGGCGAGCCGCTCGTCCGCCGGGATCTGCCTCTCCTGATTCGCATGCTCGCGGACAATCAGAAGATCAAAGACCTGGCGCTGACGACGAACGGCGTGCTTCTCGCCGAATTTGCGCGGCTGCTGCGAGAGGCCGGACTTCAGCGCATCACGGTCAGCTTGGACACCCTTCGCGCGGATCGTTTTCGAACCATCTCGAGACGGGATTCGCTCGATCGAGTGCTCGAGGGCATCCAGGCGGCGGCCCGGGCCGGTTTTGATGCCCTGAAGCTCGACTCGGTCGTAATCCGCAGCACCAACGATGACGAGCTTGTCGATCTCATCGAATACGGTAAGAACGTGGGCGCGGAGGTTCGCTTCATCGAGTACATGGACGTCGGCGGAGCCACCCGCTGGTCGCCGGAGAAGGTATTGACGAGGAAAGAGATCCTCGATCGCCTCACCAGCCATTTTGGTCCTGTCGAGCCGATGCGGGAGGCCAGCTCCGCTCCTGCCGAGCGGTTCGCCCTGCGCGACGGGACGGTCTTTGGAATCATCGCTTCCACCACCGCGCCCTTTTGCAGGTCTTGCGATCGCAGCCGCCTCACCGCCGATGGCATGTGGTATCTCTGCTTGTACGCAACCTCGGGAACTGATTTGCGCGAAGCGCTGAGGTCCGGCGCCTCTCGAGCGGACTTGAAGTCCTTGATCGGCAATGCCTGGCGCGGGCGCACTGATCGAGGCGCTGAGGAGCGGTTGGCTCTCCTGAACCGCGGCCCGCTGGTACCGACCAGCGTGCTGCGCCAGGACCCTCATCTCGAGATGCACACGCGCGGCGGATAGCTGGTTCCAGGCGAGGCCTGCTCGGCAAGCGAGTTGCGCCTCCTCCAATTTCTTCGCTCCATTTCGTCCGCCATCTCTCCGGTCAATGGCGGCTTATTGCCATTACTGTACATTTGAGTAGTATCCCCCGCTCCCAGGGAGATGCCGCGTGCCAGAACTCCCCGCCATTGACGAGCTCAACCCTCGACAACGCGCCGCAGCACTTCACGGCATCGAGCCCAAAACTCAATTCAAGCCGCTGCTGATCATCGCCGGAGCAGGTTCCGGCAAAACGAGGACGCTCGCGTACCGCGTCGCCCAGCTCGTAGCCGATGGCGTCCACCCCGACCGGATTCTGCTGCTTACCTTCACCCGGCGGGCCGCTCTGGAGATGACGCGCCGAGCGAAATCGATCCTCGGGCGCGTCCGCAAAGACCGCGCGGTCTCGTGGGCTGGCACCTTTCACTCGATCGCCAACCGACTGCTGCGATTGCACGCCGATGAGTTGAGCCTCGATCCATCGTTCACGATCTTGGATCGCGAGGACTCTTGCGATCTGATGGACCTCGTTCGCCAAGGCTTGGGTCTTTCGAAAATCAGGCAGCGCTTCCCCCGCAAGGGAACTTGCTTGGCGATCTACTCGCGGACCGTAAATGCTCAGCGCCCGTTGGAGGCTTGCCTTGCAGAAGCCTTTCCTTGGTGCTCCCAATGGGAGAGCGAGCTTCGCCGTCTATTCCGCGGCTACGCCGAGGCGAAGCAACAGCGGCACGTGCTCGACTACGATGATTTGCTCCTCTATTGGTACTACTTGATGGGCGAGCCTGCGGCAGCGACGCGCGTGAGCTCGCGTTTCGATCAGGTGCTGGTCGACGAGTACCAGGACACCAACCTCCTGCAAGCGAAGATCCTCCTCGCGCTCAAGCCCGACGGCCACGGCCTGACGGTCGTGGGCGACGACGCGCAGGCAATTTACTCTTTCCGCGGTGCCACGGTCCGGAACATCCTCGACTTTCCAAACCAATTCAGCAGTCCGGCGACAGTGGTCACCCTCGACCAGAACTACCGGTCGACCCAACCCGTTCTGGACGCAGCAAACGGCGTCATCGGTTTGTCGCCGGAGCGCTTCACCAAGGATCTGTTTTCCGCCCGAACCGAGGGCAGCCTGCCGATGTTGATTTGCGTCGAGGACGAATTGCTCCAGGCGGAGTACGTGGTCGCCCGCATCCTCGAGCAACGGGAAGCGGGCGTGCTGCTCAAGCAACAAGCAGTCCTCTTCCGCGCTGCCCACCACAGCGATTCGCTGGAGCTCGAGCTGGCGAGGCGAGGCATTCCGTTCGTCAAGTACGGAGGACTTCGTTTTCTAGAGGCGGCACACATCAAGGATGTCCTTTGCATCCTTCGATGGGCAGAGAACGCGCGGGACTCTTTGGCCGCCTTTCGAGCGCTTCAGTTGTGTGCCGGAATTGGTCCCGCACTGGCTGAGCGAGCGTTCAATTCCTTGAGCGAGCCCGTCCCGAGCGAGGCGGGAGAATTTCTGGCCCGCGGCGTGGCGCGGGCAGCCTGGCCTACCTTTTGGGAACTGATCTGCGCGCTGCGAAGCCCAGCGACGGCTTGGCCCGGCCAGATCGCCAGAATTCGGAAGTGGTACGAGCCGCAGCTCGAGCGACTCTACGACGGAGCTCGCGCCCGGATTTCGGATCTGGATCAGCTCGAGCAGATCGGATCGCAGTATTCGACCAGGGAGAATTTCCTTTCCGAGCTGACGCTCGATCCACCGGAATCGTCAGGCGCGGAAGTCGGGCCACCGCTTCTTGACGAAGATTACTTGATTCTGTCGACGATTCATTCCGCCAAGGGTCAAGAGTGGAAGGTCGTCTACCTGCTGAACGTAGTCGACGGGTGCATTCCGTCGGACATGGCGGCTGCAAGCGCTGACCAGATTGAAGAAGAGCGGCGGTTGTTGTACGTGGCGATGACCCGGGCCCGGGACTCGCTCTATCTACTTCACCCAACGAAGATGTTCATCGCCCAACAGCCGCGCTTCGGCGACCGCCATGTCCTGGTTCCTCGAAGCCGTTTCATTCCGGATGATCTACTGAACCGCTTCGAGCAAGTTGCCTATGCCCATCACGAAGCGCGGAAGGACGTTCGCCTCGCTTCAACTCGGAAGATCGACGTCGCCGAGAAAGTCCGGGCGCTCTGGGACGGGTGACTCGCGTTCGCACCAGCCGAAGTAGCGAAACAATCGCTCCCTGGTGCCACGGCAAGCCGACGATGCTGATTCGGCGCCCCTCGAGGTGGTTCACTGCTTGCCAGTTGCTGCGGCAAGAGCAGCGTTGGAACGCTCGAGCCGGCGCTTAGAGTCGGCGAGTGCTTCACGAGCGGCCGCCACTGCTTGCTGTGCAGTTGCCGACTCGCGGCGCGCCTGCGTCGCCGCCTCTTCGGCCTGCTCGGCCCGAAGGCGGAGACGCTGGGCTACGCGCTCAGATTTGCTCAGCGCCGCCGAAAGCGCTCTCTCTTCCCGTTGGGCGCGCCGAACCTCTGCCCGCAGCTGCTGAAGCTCCTCGCCAGCTGGACGCGGCGCCGTTTGTCCCGCCGCATGTGACGAGGACGGAGCTGTCGGCACTCCACCAGCTGCGCTTGGAAATCCAACCACCTGCAGCTCGCGGTCCAGATGCCCAGCTCGCAGAAGCTCGCGCTCCGCGCCATTTCCGATCGCGATCGCGTGCAGAGTGGATTCGATGCGACCCAGCAGTGAAGCGCTCCGCGAGTGGCCGGCGTTGGCAAGAATCTCTTCCGCAGCGCGAATCAAATCTCCCAAGGCCTGCCGTTCCGATTGTACGGCCCCCCGGAGGAGCTCGACCTGACTGTCCTTCGAGCGAAGGGCGCGCGCCTGAGTTGCTCGGAGGCGTTCGCCGGCTTCAAGCAGCGCAGCCAGTTTTTCGGGCTGAAGCCGCGCAAGCTGGTTGATCGCCCAGACCGCGACGGTGGGTTTGCTCAACGCCTTGACCTGCGCGGCGCGCTTTTGATCGCCGCTTGCCTTGAGCTTGGCAACGAGCTCGTTGCGCGCGTTGGTGAACTGCTCGGCAGAGAGTGCAAACAAGCGATCGAGCTCGCTGTCGCGCTCCTTGATTGTGCGGCGATCAGCCATTCTGCAAAAGCAACTGTGCGTACAGGGTGGGATCCACATTTCCTCCGCTGACGATGCACGCCACTCTCTTGCTGGCGAACCGCTGCGGCGACTGAAGGACTGCAGCGAGAGAGAGTGCGCCGGTAGGCTCGGCTTTGAGGTTCGCGTGTTGAAAAAGCAGCTGAACAGCCAAGGCGATCTTGGATTCCTCCACTTCGATGATGCCCGCAAGCCCCTCTCGCAGAATGGCGAAGTTGAGCTTGCCCAGGGAGAGAGTACGTGCCCCATCGCAGAGCGTGCTCGGCTCCTCGTCGTTGGCGCACAGCCGGCCGGCCCGAATCGATCGAGCTGCATCGTTTGCTAACAGCGGCTCCGCCCCGATCACCTGGCAGGAGTTGGCGAGGAGATCGCGAGCAACCACCAGCCCCGACGACAGCCCTCCCCCGCCGACTGGAACGACGACGCAATCAGCGATCTCGCGGGCGAACAGCTCGGCTCCGAGCGAGGAATTGCCGGCCACGACGTAGGGGTCGTCATATGGCGAGACCACCTGGGCGCTGGGATCGCTTTGATGAAGTTGGTCCACCCGAGCAGCGCGAGTAATCTGCTTGGTGTCGATCAGATCGACCGCTGCCCCTGCGCTGCGCACTGCGGCAACCTTCACCCGTGCTGACTTTGCCGGCATGACCACCGTGCATCGCTTGCCGGTCCGCGATGCAGCGAGGGCCAATGCGGCTCCAAAATTTCCGGAAGAAGCGGTCAGCAGGTGCGACGCCTGGCTGTGCAAAGCGACCGAAAGAGCGGCGCGATACTTGAAGCTCCCGGTATGCTGGAAAGCTTCGCTCACCAACAAGAGCCCCGGCTCCAGCTGAAGAGCGCGGTTCAGCCGCTCCGACTCCACGAAGGTGGTGGGGATGACCTGCGGCCGCAGAACGGACCAGACTGAACGGGGTTCGATGCCGCTCAGCGGCGCCTGGGTCATGATTCGGGCTTGGCTTGGTGAGTTCGGCGTTCGAACTCGCGCAACATGCGAACCACCGCATTCGCCTTTGCGTCGTCGGGGCAAGAGAGCACAAATGTCTCGTAGCTGTAGGCGCCTCGCGACGGCTCTCTCAGCTTGGCACAGGCGGAACCCAAGAACAGGTGGACGACGGCAGCGTCCGGTTCGATGAGCAATGCGCGATCGAGCTTATGGATTGCATCTCCGGTGTGCTCTTGCCTCAAGAGATCTCTTGCATCGTCAAGCTCGGCTGCAGCCTCTTCATCCTCCAGCGGCTCGAAACAGCGGGCACTCGGAATCCTCTTGCCGCCGAAAATCGCAGCTGGCCACGCCTTTGCCGAATCGCCTCGCCCGCCAGTGCTGTCTGCAGACAGAGCGACCACGCGAATTGGATAAGCCCGCAACTGTCCATCGGCCGTGTATACGGAGATCGTGCCCTCTCCGCTGGCCTTGCCTGCTACCTCCACTCGTCGGTCCTGCACGATCCTGATCTCGGCAACCTTCGGATTGTCGAGGGCGGCGCCCTGCACATTGTCGGCCGAAAGGACCCGGGTCTCGCCGACCTGAAGCTGCACCTCTGCTCCCCGCGCCAGTGAGCTTGTCAATGCAACCAGACCCATCAGCACCCAAGAGTTACTCGCCATTGCTGCCGCTCCCGCGCTATACGGCTTCTCACCGCGACAGGTGAGCTTTGTATACACAAAAATACATGGCGACCAGGGGGGAATGGGTCTGAACCGACCCCCCACTTCCGCCGCCCGACCAGGGCGACTGCAACCTGCGCCTCGTTGGGGTGTCATTCAAATGAGCTGCGGAGCACGCGTACTATTGAACAGTCCCCTGGTCCGGCAGAGGACCGGTTCATTTTTCAAAGGTAAGGTGAACCGCGGCTCAGAGGAGAAAGCATGCAGATTCGCAAGCTGTTTCAAATCCTCGTCGCGGGCGGAGCCATTCTCGGTGGGGTCGCCAGCTGCGGTGGCTCAGACGGGCAAGGGCAAAGCAACTCGCCGACGACCGGCGGCGGCGGCCAAGTCTCGGATGGCGGCACCGGTATGGGCGGCGGAACGACGGGCTGGTGAAGAGCCTCATTGAGAAACGAGCTTTCCCAGTCCTTGCGGCGCACAGTAGCCGAAGCCTGGAGGTTTCGCTGGGAGGTTGAATTGGAGGCCGAGCTGCGGTTTAGCCGGCTCGCCCAACGTCTCGCTCGCAATGGCGCGTTGCCGGTGGTTGTCGAGCTCGCGGCGCGGGCCTCCAGCGATGAGCGCCGCCACGCTGCGCTGTGCGGTGAGCTGGCTGTGGGGTATGGCGCTGATTCGGTCCCCTGCGGTGTGTCCGCTCGGGAAATTTCTCCGCCCGCGCTCGACGAAAGAGACCGCGTCCTCTACGAGGTTGTGGCGGCATGCTGCGTCACCGAAACCGAGAGCGTGAGCGTGCTCACCACCTTGGTCAACTCGGTTCGCGGCGGGAGGATGCAGGATATTCTGCGCGAGCTTCTGCGCGACGAGGTGGGCCACAGCAGATTGGGCTGGGCCCACCTGGCGCATCAAAGCGCGCAGCGCAATGTCCACTTTCTCGACGCCCTAGTTCCGAACATGTTGGAAGGGTCCGTTGCTCCGGGGCTCTTTCAAGCGGCTCGCGAGGAGCTCGAATCGCCGGAGTTGCTCGCACATGGCGTGCTTCCCCACTCGATGAAGCGCGCCGTGTTCACGACGACGCTGGTCGACGTGGTTTTCCCGGGCCTGGAAAGCCTTGGAGTTCACGCTGGCCCGGCGCGCAAGTGGCTGGATAAGAAAATGGCCGCTTCTGCGCCGCCCTCACCAGGGTAAGGTCGGGCTCGAACCGTCCGGCCCATCTCTGGAAGGCGGAGCACCGTAATCCCGCAGCAGAGCGAAAAGCTGGTGCGGATGAACGGGCTTGGCGAGGAACGCCTCGGCCCTGCACTGGCGCCGGAGCTGAGGCGTGAGGTCCGCGCCCGAGATTGCGATCACCGGGATCTTTCGCAGCTCGCGGTGGTTTTTGACAATCTCCAGGAACTGCCAGCCATTCATGTCGCTGCGCAAGAGCA
>DATFTC010000363.1:0-4301 GCA_035262305.1 Myxococcaceae bacterium
GCGCACCACGCGCCGCGGGCCGCATCCACAGCGATCTCGAGCGCGGCTTCATCCGCGCCGAAGTGATTCACTACGACGATTTCATCGCCGCTGGCAGCGAAGGCAAGGCTCGGCACGAAGGAAAACTGCGCCTGGAAGGCAAGGAGTATGTCGTCCAGGACGGCGATATCATCAATTTTCGATTCGCCATTTGAGGCCCGGATAACTGGAGCTGATGCCGTCGTAAGTTTTACTGCCCATATCGCGAGAGGTCGGCGGCCGTTTTCCTTGCCAAAAGCCAGGTGCGCCGGAAAAGCACGGCGCGCAGGGGCAGTCATCGCATGAGGTGATTGTTAGCAATAAGACTTTCCGGGGCGGCATTAGAAGCAATTGCTTGTGTCGACGGTACTTTTTTAAGGCACGCCCGCACGCCAACGTCACGCGTTCGTCACGGCCCATTCATCGCGAGCTCGAAGCGGGAGTATCCGATGATTGACAAGTGAGAAAAATTCCTTGACTCCGAAGGGCGTTCGATATCGATTGCGCCGACTTTAGCAAGGGTTCACAAACGGATCGAAGGTCTGACTTTTCGGAAAGGTCTGACTTTTCAGAAGGGAGGGACAGCCAAGAACTTCGGGTTGAAGGCCTGCTTGCCTTAGGGGCGAAGCGGGTCGCGGTTGCATTCATGATTCTTTTACAACTCAGGGGGAAGTACCGTGAAAAAACTGTTGAGATTTGTTTTGGGAAGTTCGATCGCAGGTTTGTCGTGTCTGCTATTACCCAATCTTGCAAGCGCAAAGGAAGCACCCGATCCGAACGTAGTTATCGAAGGGGGTCAACCGAGCGCGTGCGACATGAATCCAGACAACATAGTTAGAAACTGTGGTTTTGAAACCGGAGATTTCTCCAGCTGGGTTCAAGACGGCGACCTCTCCTTCACAGGCGTAAGCGCGCTTGCACGGCGCACCGGTAATTTCGGGGGTCAATTGGGCCCTCTTACCTTGGGATATCTTTCACAGGGTCTAGCAACGACCGCGGGCGGAAGGTATTTCATCACGTTCTGGCTTCGAAACTCTGGAACTCCGAGCGAGTTTGCCGTGTATTGGGATGGAACCTTGCTCTGGCGGTGGCCGAATACCGCGGACTTTGACTATGCGAGGATTGCGATTGGTCCTGTCACAGCCTCTACGGCTAATACGATTCTAACGTTCGGATTTCAGAACGTACCGGACTATTACTATCTCGATGACATCGTGGTCTACGCCGCCGGCGGCGGTGGGACGACTTGTACGCAAATCATGCAACCGGGAATGATGGGATACCTGACCTCGACCGGCAGGTGTGACCTTGGAATGACGCTCTTTGCCGACACCACGAGTTGCGCAAACTCGGACGGCAGTGTCGGAGCGACCTTCAGTGTACCGATCAACGTGCGCCACGCGGGAGTTGCAGGGTGGGCATCATGGTCCTCGCCGCCTGACTCTGAGAGCCCGACGCCCTGGGTCGGATTCGCTCCGGGAACCACCGTGACCACCACGTTTACCAACAACGCCTCGATCGCCGGCATGGAAGTTGAGCCCAACCTCTTCCAGGTGTTCACCATGACCGCGAGCTTCCAGGATGCATCCGGCGCGGAGGTCGGCCGGGTGATGCGCGACGTGGACGGGTCCTTCGGCGCAAGGCTGCTGGCAGTTTCGTGCTCAAGCCCGGTGATCAAAAGGATCGTCGTGACGATTGACGCTGCTGCTCAGGGCTTTGCCCAGGGGCAGATCCGCTCTGACCACGTTACGGGGGCGATCCTCGGAATATCCGACGTAGATCCGCAGCCCGTCCCGCCGGACGCAACCTCGAATTCACAGTAGAAGCGATTGCGCGTTCAAGGCCCTCCTCGGCGCGAGTGTTTCGTCCTCGCGCCGAGAGGTCCTGCATCGACTTCGGGAATTAAGACCAGGCCAGAGTCTTGGGATTCGCCAGCGGGGAGTCGGCCGACGACACGCTCGTTAGCGTGTTCTTTCGCGCCCACGGGAAACCGAGCTGGCAGCCGCGTGATTGAGAGCTTGTCGAATTCTGCTGGACAGTTCGCGACCGCGACACACATTGCCTGACGCAAGGGATTGGATCGATTGGCAGCGTTCCCTTGCGAAAGGAGATGTTTGAAATGGCCATTATTCGACGGAGTGATCCCGAGCGCGGCCTGGCCCGAGCTCGCACCTGGGATCCATTCGAGATGATGCAGGAAATCATGCGAGCGGACCCGTTCCGGGAGCTGTCCCGCGGATTCCTTGGGGAGCCTGGGGGTTTTGTTCCCTCTTTTGAGGTGAAGGAGACGAAGGACTCCTTCACCTTCAAAGCCGATCTTCCCGGCCTCAAAGAGGATGACATCGAAGTGTCGCTCAGCGGAAACATCCTGACCATCTCCGGCCAGCGGCAGGAAGAGAAGAAGGACGAGGGGGAACGGTACTACGCTTACGAGCGCAACTACGGATCGTTTACCCGCTCGTTTACCCTTCCCGACGGCGTGGATGCCGAGCATGTGCAGGCCGAGCTTAAGGATGGCGTCTTGACGCTAGTTGCGCCGAAGAAGCCGGAGGTGCAGCCCAAGCGGATCGATGTCAAGGGCACCGGCACGGGCGCCGGCGGCGAAAAGAAGGCGAAAGCATAATCGTCCCGTTTTACCGAGCGGGGCCCGGGCATCGATGCTCTGGCCCCGTTTCGCCGCTAGATCCAAATGCGTTCGGCAAGGTCGCGCGCTTCGAGAGCTGTGTAATCCTTGTCGAACGTCAGCTGCACGCGCTTGGCAACCGTCTCGCTGAGCGCGGCGCGAAGTAGGCCGAGAAAATAGGGCGGCGCGATGAGCACCAATTGCTCATACGAATTCGCCGCCAAGCCGCTCTCCAACATCTTGGCGATCGAGTGGGCGAAGGCTTCGGACTCCACTTGATGGGGTTGCTTGCCCGGATCGATCGCCGGACGGAGGGGAGTGGCGCTTTGCTTCACTCGCCCCGGCCGGTCGGTGATCAAATCCCTTCCCTTGGCTCGACTCTCCGGATGCTTGAGCTCGCGAATCAGCTGCCAGTCCTTGCGGCGCGGTCCGACTCGAAACAGGCGGCCCTTGCTGGCATCGCCAACCAACACCCAGGTGGATCGCATTGTTCACCCCTTGATTTTTTAGCGGCTGAACGTTGGCCTCCCGCTCCCTTGCCGGTCAACCCTAACGAAGGGTGGGAACAGGCGGCGGGAATTTGGAAGGGATGCGTTGGACATCTCACGGTGCAGCCGGCTCTACCACGGGGAAGGTTGCCGTCACCTGCTCGGGGTATTTGAGGCCGGTGCCAGTATTCATCAGAACAATCCGCTCCTCGGGATGTATCAGCTTGTCGGCGAGCAGGTGCTTCGCCGCGGCCCAGGTTGCCGCGCCTTCGGGCGCCGCGAACACGCCCTCTCGAGCACCGATCTCCTTCATCGCTTCGATGATCTCTTCGTCGGTCACGGTGAGCGCCGTTCCACGCGACTTTCGAATGATCGCCAACATCAAGTAGTCCGCGACCGCGCCGGGGACGCGCAGCCCGCTCGCGATGGTGGTCGCGTTTTGCCACAGCGGCGCTTGTTCGAGGCCCTGTTGAAAAGCTCGGACGATCGGCGCGCAGCCCGCGGCCTGAACCGAAATCATCCGAGGCCGCGCACTGCCAATGAATCCGAGATGCTCCAGCTCCTCGAATGCCTTCCAGATGCCGATGATCCCGGTGCCGCCGCCGGTGGGGTAGATGATGACGTCGGGCAGCTCCCACTCAAACTGCTCGGCGAGCTCCAAGCCCATCGTCTTTTTGCCTTCGGCGCGATACGGCTCTTTCAGAGTTGATACATCGAACCAACCTTGTTTCGCCGAACGCTCGCGCACCATCGCGCCACAATCGTTGATCAGGCCGCGCACCAGCGTCACCTGCGCCGCGTAGATCGCGCCCTCTTTCTTGTTAAGCTCGGGCGTGTCCACGGGCATGTAGACGTGCGTCACGACTCCGGCGCGCGCCCCGTAAGCGGCAAGTGCGGATCCAGCGTTCCCGGCGGACGGAATGGCCATCTCGCGAATGCCGAGCTCGATGGCGCGCGAGACGGCAGCGGAAATTCCGCGCGCCTTGAAGGAGCCGGTTGGATTGAGGCCCTCGTCCTTGATGAACAATCGTCTGCACCCGAATCGCGAGCCCAACCGCGGGGCGGCAAGCAGCGGCGTATCTCCCTCGCCGAGAGAGACGATGTGCCGCTCTTCCCGAACCGGCAGCAGCTCGCGCCAGCGCCACATCCCCCTCGGGCGCTGAGCGAGGCTT
>DATFTC010000364.1:0-11469 GCA_035262305.1 Myxococcaceae bacterium
AAGCCTCGCTACGGCAGCAGCGGCATTTGCGCGGCCCATTCGTGTTCTGCAACGAAGATGGCAGCTACTTGAAGTCGGACACGTGCCGAAAGGCGATCGACAACGCAGCGAAGGCAGCCAGCCTAAGGGCCATCGGCTGGCATACGCTGCGCCATACCTTCGCTTCGCATCTGGTGATGAGCGGAGTGCCGCTTGCGGCCGTTCAAAAACTGTTGGGTCACGCGAGCATCAAGACGACGATGCGCTACGCGCATCTGTCTCCGTCGATCGCCATGGACGCCGTCAACGTTCTCGACGCCCGCACGGCACATAGACGGCACATGAGCGACGAAAAATTAAAAACCGCCCCGGATTCAGGCGGTTGAAAGCGCGCGATACAGGATTCGAACCTGTGGCCTTTGGCTCCGGAGGCCAACGCTCTATCCAACTGAGCTAATCGCGCAGGCACTGATTTCCTTCGGCTTTATCTCGTTCCGGAGCCGGCCGCAAACTCATTCGTAGCCCCGCCATCGCTACTGCACCGACGAAGCGTGCTGTCGCATGAACGAAGGCCTACGCCCCGACGTTCCGCCGTACCGCATTGGCTTAAACAGAAGGCCCTGCCCGCCTGAGCGCAATTTCCACGACGAAAGGATAGGCGCTAACGCCTCCTGAGCCAGCGCGATTCGGCTTTCTTTGTCCTTGAACCAAAAGACCCGCCGCAGGTCCGAACGCGTTTCGAGGAAAGGCACGGCTTCGGGTCCGTGGGTCGACCGGAAGAGCTGACGCGTCAGCATTGGTAATAGCCTCCGCAAATGACCTGCTCGTCCTATTGACGCTTGGACTGTCCTCCGGACGGCTGGCTTATCAACATCCCCCCGTGAGGGTCTGTGTGGTGATGGGCCGTCCGGAGGCCAATCCAAATTGTACTACCAGATGGCACTGACAGTTCTTACTTCACCCACGGCCTCCTTGGACCAGAGGACTAGCACTTGGGTACAATATTTGGATGTCTGCCTTTGCATCGGAAGATGTCAATCAGCGTTCAGACGAACGCAGCGTGAAGAGCGACACCCCAGACGTTGGCCCCGCTTGGCGCCTCTTCGCTCAACGAGACCAGTGACAGCCTGAACACGCTACAGATGGAGCTGCACAGACTGCGGACAAGCAAGGCGAGGTAAGGCCAACCAGGTCGAAGGCGCGCCGGCGCTGCTCGCTGCAACGGCTGCTAAGAGCGGCTGCCCTCCAAGATAGAGGGGAACTCCAGCGAACCGAGGAGGGAACAAAATGACCAAGGTGAAGCGCGAAAAGAAACGCGATCAGAAGCTTTCACTCAAACGCGAGACGCTGCGCACTCTTTCCGAGGAGACGTTGGATGAAGTGGCAGGCGGACTAGCACCGAGCTAATCGCGCAGGCGTTGATTTCCTTCGCCCTTATCTCGTTCTGGTGCCGGCCGCAAACTCATTCGTAGCCCGAGGGTCGCCAAGCGCGCTGGCGATTTGCAGTCCCTTCGCGGAAACGATCAGGTCCATATCGACCACCGGGATAAGTCGGGCGTCAACTTCGGCCAGCCCGCGAAAGAATTCTGCTGGACTGGCTCCGTCGAGCGCGGTCGCTGTGTGCATCCTCCCTTCGTCAAGCTCGAACGCCTCGCCGATGCGTTCGGCCAGTACTCCTAGGATGACTCGTTCGCCGTCGACACTCACGTCCAAAACGAGAATCCACGGCTGAATCGCGCCCTCATAAGTCGAAGGAGCTAACTTCATCGAGACGTCCAACACCGGCAACGCACTGCCTCGATAATCGATTACCCCCCGAATAGCTGGAGAGACTGAAGAAACGGGTTTCAAAATGGGAGAAGGGATAGCGTCATGCAAACGCAGAATGGCGATCGCCATTTCTGTACTGGCGGAATAGAAACTCAGAAACTGGGTCAACTTCGTCCTCTCTGTGCGAAATGTCAGGCTCTTGCATCATTGAAGCACCGCGCCCCTGGCAATAAAGATGCCAAGGCGCACTAACGAGGATCGCCAGTCAGAAATGGTCTGCAAAGCCAGACAAAGGAGACGTAGCGCAGCAACAGCTGTCTAGAGAACGGCGGCCTCTCCGTAACAAAATGGCAACCGGAAGCTTCGCCCTTGTTGTCTGAACGTAACGAGAGACCATCTGTACGTCGTTACACATAAGCAACATGAGGAAGCAGTCGAGCTGCGCAGTCGCTTATCCCGCTGGTTCCCCCCTGCTCTCACCGCTGAAGAGCGGGACACTGCGAGCGCCACAGCTCTATTTGAATTCCGGAGCCACGATGGACGCGCCATCCTCCTTATTGGGCTTTAGCCGTTCTTGACTTGAAGGTAACGCCGACGCACAAGCCGGAGCGGGACAGGCAGATCGGCCTGCCGGAGGAGCCGTTCATGAAACGAATCTCGTCCATCTTTGCGCGCAGTGGTCTCGTTGCAGCTCTGGTCATTGCCAGCCCTCGCGAGGTCGCCGCGGGCAAGGATGACCGCGACGACCGCGGCGCTTGCGAAACGCTCAACTTGGCCTCGACCGGCGGTCCAATCCCACGCGATCCACACCTTCTCGTGCTGCGATGGACCGGCTACGCGAACTTCGAGCTGATTTACCGAGGCCAGATCCTCCTTCTCGACGCTTACTTCGATCGAGGCAGCCGTTATCGCCCGCTGGGCTTCGCGGCGGCCGACGTGACGCGCGGGACGGCAATTCTCCTCGGGCACGCCCACTACGATCACATGTCCGACGCCGCGTCGATCGGCAGCAAGCTGAACATACCGGTGTACGGCGCCCCGGTCACGGTCGAGAAGCTTCTCACCCAGCCAATCGATCCGAAGCTGATCAACACGCTCACCGGCCGCGGAGGCGAAGTCCTGCAGTTTGACGGCTTCCAGGTGGAGCCCGTCCTCGGCCTTCACTCGAGCGCACCGGCGGATCTAACCGCCGCTTATACGGCGGCGTACGCTACCGGCGTTCCACCGCCGACGCCCGAAGAAGCCGCTGAAGAGGCGGCCATCCAGGCGCGCGGTAGCACCGATCCACTCATCCTCACCGAAGGCTCGATCAGCTTCATCTTCACCTTCGACACCGGCTTCCGCCTCGCCTGGCGCGACACCGGCGGCGACATGACCGAGTACGAGCAGGCGGCGCTGGCCCGCGGAGGACCGGTGGACGTGCTCCTCGGATCGATCGCTCCCCTGGTGATCGCCAGACTCCAGGCCGCGGTGCTATTGCCGATGGTGCGCCTGTACCGCCCGGCGGTGTACTTGCCGTCTCACCACGACGAACGTGTAGGTCAGCTTGTCGATCGGGCGACCCAACCGATGTTCCAGGCCATCAAGGATAAGATGCCGAATGTGATCACCATTTCGAGGGAATACAGGGAGCCCGTCTGCTTTGACACCAGGCGGTTCACGATCAAGCCCTTCATTCCGAGAAGGTTCCGTTAAACGGAAGGCACATAAAAGCGAGCCTTGTTATTAAGCTGGTCTCAGCCGAACTCGGAGAGGAGCCAACGATGAGCGGAGCCACCAGCGAAGCGAGCGACCTTGCATCGAAGACCTGCGTGCCTTGCAAAGGAGGCGTGCCGCCTCTCAAGGGCGAACCGCTCGAGCGCTTCCGTTCCCAACTCCCGACTTGGCAACTCATTAATGAGCATCATCTGGAGCGCACCTTCAAGTTTCCCGATTTCAAGTCCGCTCTCGCGTTTACCAACAAAGTTGGCATCCTCGCGGAGGAGCAGGCTCACCACCCGGATATCCACCTCGCCTGGGGCAAGGTCACGGTGACGATCTGGACGCACAAGATCAATGGATTGACCGAGAGCGACTTCATCCTCGCGGCGAAGATCGATCGCCTTTGAACTATCTGGTCAGAAGCCAGACTTCATTTCGACTTCGCGAGGTCTGAATAGCAGCGCTTGGCGGGGTTGCCGGTTTCAACGGGAAGCTTTTCCGCCGCCCAGCCTGGCTCGAGCACTCGGCCGCTCTGATCTCGCGCACCGCCGAATCCGGCCCGCTGGTCAACGATGTGTTGGTAACCAGCGCCTTCCAAAAGCTGCACCGCTCGCAAGGACCGGCCCCCGACCTGGCAGCCCACCACGAGCTTGGCATCCTTTGGAAAGACTGCCTCGAATACGCGCATGAAATCCGGATTGGGAGTCAACCCCATGGGGCCGGCAAGCATCAAGGGAATGTTCATCGCGCCGGCGGGATGCCCCTGCTCGAACTCTGGCTCGGATCGAACATCGACGTAGACCCAACCCTCTTCCAACAAAACCTTGGCTTCCTTCGGCGAGACCCGCTTCATCGCTCCTCCAGATATTTCACGGCCGAATACCCCAAAGCGCGGCTTTCGTCACGCTCGGGGGCGCTCGCTCGTTGCCCCCACAGTGGCTCGGCGGCGCTCCGCCTCACATCGAGTCGTCGGCGCACGCGTAGTCGGAGCATGTGCTTTGCGCTCCGCCGGGGCAGCAAAATGGCGATCCGGCACAGCACGTCAACCCGCGAGAGTAATCACATACATCGCCCGTCACGCCGCAGGCTGGCTCGCAAATGAAACACGGCAACGAACAGGGCGGCGTCTGAAAGTAACAGGCTGGGCAACAGCCCCCATCGACGGGCAGGTAGCCGTCCGGACAAACGCAGGTTGGGCCTTCATCGAGACCCTTGGATGCGCTTACTTCCGACACCTGGTCCAGTGGGGCCGCAGTGCACACGAGTGCAGACACCAAGATGGGCAAAGCGCTCTTCAATGCTGAAGACATATCGTCCCTCCTTGCAACGACTCATCCCCGTAGATCGCTTTCGTTTACTCGTCCGTAAGCAAAACGCAAGTCACAACAGTTCAGCGCGGCGATCGATGCTTCTAGCAATAGGGTCGCGACAGGCTCGGTACAACGGGAGGACCGGCCGAGGCACCAGGAGTAGAATGAAACCTTCATTCTACGCTCGCAGCGTCCGGGAGGGGCGCGCCGCGCCGAGGGATCGCCCGCTGCCGGCGTTGCTGAGACTTGCTCGATCCACCGTACTGCGCTTGTATGCAAGCCTCACCGGGGGGGTGGGTCGTTTCGCGGTAGGGTGAAGTGATGATCGGCTACTTTTTTTGGCACTGGCCGAGCGCCGATGCGACGCTCGACTTTTACGAGCGCAGCTTGCTTGCGTTCCATGCTGCTCTTCGCGCTCATCAGCCGGATGGGTTCAAGTGTTCCTCGGTGGCGCGGGTCAGCGGCGCGCCCTGGATTCCCGGCGGTCGAGGCTATGAGGACCGCTACCTGGTGGCGAGCTTCGGCGCGCTCGGAGTTCTCAACGACGCGGCAGTGTCTGAGCAACTTCGACTGCCCCATGACACCGTCGCGCGAAGGGCCTCGGGCGGCATCGCCGGAGTGTATCGGCTCAGATTCGGAGACGCCGCCTCGAGCGTGAATCGAGGCGCGACCTGGTTCAGCAAACCCGGTGCGTTGTCCTACGAAGAGCTATCGGAGAGGCTGGCACCGCTCCTCAAACGCGGCGCAGCGCTTTGGCAGCGGCAAATGACGCTCGGGCCGACACCCGAATTCTGCCTCGATTTCAATGAAAAAGTGGAATTGCTGCCGGAGAGTCTCCCGCAGTTCGTCTCGGTAGAGCCGGTGAAGAACTAGCCGCGCAGCCGGCGCCGGTCATTCGTCCATGCAGCGGCTGCCGAAGCACCGTTTCTGTTTTTCCTTGAGAACAAGCTTGATATCGAAAACGTACTCGACCGCTACGGGCTTGCCCTCAAAAAGGATCGGCTTGTACCTGCGCGTAGCGAGGGCGTCGAGCACCGCGCGGTCCATGTATGGAAGCGAGTGAATGATGCGGCAGTTTTCCAGCGCGCCGCGCAGGTTGATCACGCACTTGGCTCGGATCGTCCCCTGGACCCCAGCCTCCAACGCCTCGCGCGTGTAGACGATCGGACTTCCCTGCAGTTGCTCAGGAGCGCTCATGCCCTCCCGGAACGAGAGGACGGCGCTTGGCGGAGGGGGCGGCGCGACGGGGAGAGGTTCGCGCGCAATCTCCTTCGGCTTGGCGACCTCCAGGCTGGCGACGACCTTCGACTCATCCTCAGCCGGGGTCTTGCGGAGCGCTGGCGGCTCTGATTCAGGAGTTTTGGCCGGCTCCGGAGCTTCGCGCGGCGGTGGGGGTTCTCTCCTTCTCGATTCGTACGACGGCGGCCTCGAAGACGAGATCGGCTGTAGCCTTTGCGTAAGCACAACTTGCGGGCCCGAGCCGCCCGTGCTCACGGTGAGCGGCTGATATCCGCGGAGCATGAAAATGAGCTCTGCATTCGCCCTGCCGTTGGACCCAGCAGGCACATCCACCGACAGAGGGGTGTATCCAACACTGTGCCCGTTGAGAAAAACGCGAGCACCCGCCGGCTCAGTCGAAATTTTGAAGGCCACGGTTTTGGCAACCCGGGCGGGAGGTGAAGGCGTCTTTTCTGTTTTCACCGGCGCGGGGAGCGGAGCGGCGGTCGACGGGACTGCTTCGGTGGGCTGAGCTCTCTGCGGCTCCGGTTTCGCGCTGTTGCTTCGGTGAGTCAGATAGGCCACCGAAGCAATGAGCAGAGCCACGCCAATTGAAACTGGAATCAGCGCGGCGCGCACCTTGGGGTTGTCGCGCAGCAGCTGCAGCGGCTGAGTCAACACCAGGGGATCGCTGGGCGTGCCCAGGGCCGGCGCCGCGTTCCGGGCGCCGGCCGTCCTCGCCGAGGGCGAAGGAAGAGGAGGCGGCGGGGGAACAACGTCGATCTCGATTGCGAGCGTCCCTTCCGACGGCGGCTCAGCGAGCGGGATCTCCGAGCGCGGGAGAATCTGCGACGGCGAGGTGTCGATGTGAACCCCGCCTTCGCTTAGAATGCCCGCCGCGCCGGCGGCATTTGCCGCCTTGCGCATCGCCTCCAGCACGTCGTCCATCGACTGGAAGCGCCACGCGGGCTGCTTCTCGAGGCACTTCATCACCAGCGCCTCGACTTCTTTGGGCACCCGAATGTCCGGCCGAACCGTGCGCATCGGCGCCGGGGCCTCGTTCATGTGCTTGAACATCACGTCGATGGCATCCTTCGCCACAAACACCGGTTGCCCGACCAGCATCTCGTAGAGCACCGTGCCTAGAGCGTACACGTCGCTTCGCGGATCGGCTTGGTTTCTCAGCTGCTCTGGCGCCATGTATCGAGGCGATCCGAGCAGCATTCCGGGGTTGGTGATCTCCGACTCGCTCGCGTCGCTCTCGCGCAAGAAGGACTTTACCAAACCGAAGTCGAGCACCTTCACCGAATCCTGATCCCCTTCTTCGGTGAGGAGCATCACATTGGCAGGTTTTAAGTCGCGGTGAACAATTCCGAGCTTGTGAGCTTCGCGCAGCGATCGGCAGATTTGCTGGGCGATTCGGATACAGCGCGTCCAATGAAGAGGACCGCCCGCGAGAACCTGGGAAAGCGGCTGGCCGTCGAGATACTCCATCGCCAAATAGAAGATCCCGTCCGGTGTTTCACCGTAGTCGATCACCGTCACGGTATTGGGGTGCCGCAGCTTCGAGGTGAGGGATGCCTCGAGGAAGAATCGCTGACGGAAGCCCGGGTCCACGCCGCCGTTGGGCGTCAGAATCTTGATCGCTACCACCCGGTCCAAGGGCGACTGAATCGCCTTGTAGACCTTGCCCATGCCTCCCACGCCGATCGGCTCGAGGATGGTGAACCGGTCATTGAGGACTTTTTTCCAAAGCGGTTCAACCACGTCCGACGCGGAGGGTTCCGGAGCCGACGTCGCTTGATTTGCCGGCGAAGCGTTGGGCATACACGAAAGGGGCGGCCTTTCGGTCTTCGATTTTAGTGGCGCGCCATCCAAACGAGACAGGGCGACAGCTGCGCACAGCTTGTTTCAAGGTCGAGACCGACCCGGCGGAAATACAACTCCTGGTGATCTCGTCTCGGGCTCGCGGCGCGGGTCCGGGGTGACCGCAGCAAACCGAGTCCCGCACCGGAGTCAATATCCCCGGGGTGTGCGCAACAAATCAGTGGATTGCTCGAGCGCCGCTTTCCGGTTTTGACTCCGGCGCCGACTTTCCCGCCAGCGCCACCTCGAGCACCTTCTCCGCTGAATCCGCGAGCACGAACCGAATCGATCCCCGCGCCTCCTCGGGAACCTCTTCCAACATGTCTTCATTGCGCTGCGGCAAGATGATGGTTTTCACCCCGGCGCGAAAACCGGCGAGCACCTTCTCCTTGATTCCACCCACCGGCAAAATTTTGCCGCGCAGGGTGATTTCCCCGGTCATCGCCACATCGTTTCGAACGGGTACGCCCTTGGCCAGGGATGCCAGCGCAGTCATCATCGCCACGCCCGCGGACGGGCCATCCTTGGGAATCGCTCCCGCTGGGACGTGCACGTGGATCGACTTACCTTCGAAGACCTTGGGGTCGATGTCGAGCCGCGAAGCATTGGACCGCACAAAGGAGAGCGCGGCTTGGGCCGATTCCTTCATCACCTCGCCCAGCATCCCGGTGAGCAGCAGGTCTTCCCGCCCGGGCACCATCGTCGCTTCGACGAATAAGACCTCGCCTCCGGTCGGTGTCCAGGCGAGACCGGTGGCAATACCCGGTCGATCGATTCTCTCCGCGAGCTCGTCGTAAAAGCGCCGCCTTCCGAGGAGCTCCTGAAGACGTTCAGGGCCGACGACGATGGGAGGCTTGACCCCCTCGGTGATCCAACGCGCCGCCTTGCGCGCGATCGTGGCAAGCTGCCGCTCGAGATTTCGCACGCCCGCCTCGCGCGTGTACTCGCGGATGATCTTCCGGATCGCCGCGTCGTCGACGCGCAGCTCGGATGGGATGAGGCCGCCGGCGGCGATTTGCTTGGGCAGCAGGTATCGACGGGCGATGTGCAGCTTTTCTTCCTCGGTGTAGCCCGACAGCGTGAGCACTTCCATCCGGTCCAAAAGCGGCGGCGGAATGGTGTCGACGGTGTTGGCGGTGCAGATGAACAGCACTCGAGAAAGGTCGAAGGGCACCCCGAGATAGGTGTCGACAAAGGCCTGGTTCTGAGCGGGGTCCAGCACTTCGAGCAGCGCCGCGGAGGGATCGCCGTGAAAGCTGGCGCTCATCTTGTCGACCTCGTCGAGCATGAATACCGGGTCGCGCGTCTCCGCCCGTCGCAGGGCTTGAATCACCCGCCCCGGCAGCGCTCCGATGTAGGTTCGCCGGTGGCCGCGAATTTCCGCCTCGTCGTGCACGCCGCCCAAGCTGACGCGAACAAACTTGCGCCCCATCGCGCGGGCGATCGACTGGCCGAGCGAGGTCTTCCCCACTCCAGGTGCTCCGACGAAGCACAGGATGGGCTCGCGCCGCACCTCGTCCTCCGGGGTCACCGGCAGAGGCGATGAGTCGCCGCTCACCGCCGGCGCGTGAACCTGGCGTTCCTGCCGAAGTTTTTGCACCGCCAAGTAATCGAGGATGCGTTCCTTGATTTTCTCCAGGTCGTAGTGATCTTCGTCGAGAATCTGCCGACTCTTGGCGATGTCGATCTCGCCGCCGGTGGTTTTCGCCCAGGGCAGCGCCACCAACCACTCGAGGAAGGTTCGGACCATCCCGTATTCCGGAGACCCGGGCGGCATCTGCTCCAGTCGAGAGATTTCGCGCTCCGCTTCCTTGCGCGGCTCGGGTGGAAGCTTTGCTTCCTCGAGCTTTTGGCGCAGCTCGCGCACCTCGGAATTCTGCGACTCCGACTCGCCCAGCTCTCGCTGGATCGTCTTCATCTGCTCGCGGAGCATGAAGTCGCGCTGCGATTTCGACAGCTGCTCCCGCGTGTCGGTGGTGATCTTCTTTTGCAGCTCCTGAACCGCAAGCTCGTGCTGCAGCAGCGGAACCAAAGTCCGCAGTTTGGCGAGCGAGGTATCGCCCTCGAGGATCTCCTGCCGCACCGCCGCCGGCAGCGGCACTGCCCCGGCGATGAAATACGCGACCTGAACATTTCCTCCGAGGTTCTCCAGAACGCCGCTCAGCTCCCCATGAAGGTCGGTTCGAAGAGCGATCAGGCGCTCGAAAAGAGAGCGCACGGTTCTCGCCAGCGCCTCCACTTCGTTTCCGGTGGATTCGACCTCAGGCGCGGGCCGAATCCGGGCGATGATGTAGGGCTCGGTCTGAACCAGCTCGTCGATTCGGAATCTCTCCAAGCCCTGGACGACGAGCTGCATCGTTCCATCTTGGTTTCGCACCATTTGATGAATGACCGCTGCGGTTCCAGTCCCATAGAGGTCTTCGAGTCCAGCGGCGGTGCCCTGGGCGCGGCGCTGCGCGACCAACCCAACCACGCGGCTGGTGCGCATCACGTCGTCCACCAAGCGCAGCGATCGCTCCTGACCAACGTTGATCGGCATCACCGCCAGCGGAAACATCACCGACTCGCGGAGCGGCAGAATCGGCAGCAGGTTGGGTATCTCCGGCACGGAGACGGTGCGAGGCGGGTTGGGTCCGGGGGTCATCAGCTTGGGCTGGCCTTGGGAAGATGCACGGTCAAGAAGCCCTGCTCGTACCGGGCGGTGACGCGCTCGCGGTCAATGTCACCGGGAATCGGCAGCTCGAGGCGAAACGGTCCATAGCGAATCTCGGCGAGGTGGAATCGCGCCTCTGCGCCGCTGGATCGCCAGGGCCGGTCGCCTTGGATGACCAGCACATCCTGATAGAGCAGGATCTCGAACTGGTCGTCGGTCATTCCAGCGACCTCGATCTTCACGGTCAGCTCGCCATTGCTCTCGCAGTAGTCCACCGGCGGGCGCCACTCCGGGCGGGCCATTGGAATCGGCAGCGGCAGAATCCACGGATCCCCGTACAGGCGCAGCACTGCCCCGGGACCAAGCTCTCGATAACGGACGCTCAGACGGCGAAAACGCATTTTTTAGTCCATTGGACGCGGACGCTTATAGAACGGACCGCTCATTTCAGCAGCTTAATAAAGCGCGGCAGTCAATTTCGCTGCGTTCTGCGCAGGACACTTGCACGCCGCGGCCTCAATTCGTCAACTGCTTCGCCGAATTGGAGAGCGGGCCGTCGCTGACTTTCTTACCGTCCTTCCAAACCCCGCTGATTGTCTTGGTGTTGCCAATGCTTGTCGACGGATCCTTGTCGAGCACGATGAAGTTGGCCTTTTTCTGCGGCTCAAGAGTTCCGCATCGATCGTCGATCTTCAGCAGCTGTGCGCCATTTTTCGTCGCGACGGTAATCGCCTGCATCGGGGTCAATCCCGCTTTCACCAGAAGCTCGAGCTCCATGTGCTCTGAAAAGCCCTGGACGCGAACCGGCTGAGCTCCAGAGTCCGTTCCCAGCGCGACAAGAACTCCGGCGTCAAAGACTCTCTTCACATTTTTCAGTCCCATCTGGAAAGCGGACATCTCCAGAGCGGTGTTTTTATTGCTGCGCACCTTTTCTTTGTACTCAGGGCTGGTAATCATCTGGAGGACGCCCGG
>DATFTC010000365.1:0-4785 GCA_035262305.1 Myxococcaceae bacterium
AACCAGTGGCGAGGAGAGGATCATTCCGATCTGCGCCTGCGGCACCCCAAGGGACGAGAGGATGACGGAAAGATAGGCGATCGTTGATGACGTCAGACACCCGAGAAATGTCGCCACACAGAAGAGCCAGAAGTCGCGACGAGCTCGGGGGGACGTGTAGACGGAGGTCACTTGTCGCGTCATCGCATGCACTCCTGATCGGCGTCCCTGCCCAGCCTGTTGCCCCGGCCACGCACGCAGAGCGACGGTCGGCGCACGGAACCGCGAACCACGCAGCGTTCCGATCCGCTTCAGAGATCGACGTTACTGATCGAGCAGAAAGTCCGTGATCCGGCGTTCGGCCTCATAGCCGCCCTCTTCGGTGACCGCGTGGCCGCAATTGGGAAGAAGGATCAGCGTCGCGCGCGGCAGCACTCGCATGGCGGCCGGCAGCACAGCCGGCGGGGTGAGATAGTCGTCCTCTCCATTGATGACCAGTGCGGGCACCATGCTCTCCTCGCTCTCGTAGTACGACAGCCGCTCGCGATCGTGCACTCGATGCAGTACCCGAAGATTGGCTCTGACCCCCGCCGGCCTGTGGGCCGCCGCAATGTGTTTCGCGTAGGCCTGCAGAAAGGAGGGACGAGCCGCCAAGTACTTTGCGCCGAAGACCCACGGACAGACGGCCTGGGCAAACGGAAACCAATCTCCCTGTTCGCTGTCCGGCAGTACTTGCTGCCACGTGTTGATGATCATTCGGTAGCGCTCGGCCACGACGGGACTGTGGGCGGCGAGCAATATCAGGCGCTCAACACGCCCCGGGTGACGAAGCGCGAAGTCGAGCGCGATGCGCGCACCGAATGACTGGCCGACGAGGATGGCGCTTTCAATTTTGAGAAAGTCCAGGAGTTCCACGAGGTCGCTGACGTGGCAATTTTCGCCCTCCGGCAGCTCGGCGGCGGTCCAACTCGGCCCCTGGAACCGCAGGTCATAGCTGATGACTCGCGCGAACGGCTTCAGGATGTCGATGAGGCCTGTCCAGCCTTGCGTCGTCTGCAGCAATCCGTTGACAAGAACGACCGGGGCGACGTCGCCGTCATGATCGCCAGATATCCTGATGTTGGACAGCGGGGCCGGCATCGCGTCCAGCGTATCGAGCGCGCTCGCAGCGGGTGACGACGGCTCAAACGGCCGAGGGTTGAAGCTGTTCATGGGATACTCCGCTTTCAGCGAACTTGATCAGCGCTTTGATGTTGTCGCCGCAAACCCGCTCCATCGCGCCCGAGGAGAGGCGCAGCAGCTCCAGTTTCTTGAGTTCGGCGCCCGGATGATGGACGGGACCCTCGGAGCCAAAAAGAATCTTGTTCGGTCCAAGGCGTTGCGCCGCCTCGTCAATGGCCGCGAAGGACCCGACCGAGGTTTCCAGGAAGAGATTGTCATAGCGGCGGGCGAGACGAATTGCCGATGCATCGGTCCCGGCGAAACCCATATGGCCCAGAATGAGCGGCAGCCGCGGATATGCGCGCAAGAGCGGCTCGAGGGCGTCAAGCGATGCATCACCGGCCGCGACGACATGCGTGTACAGCGGCTTCTCGAAAGCTTGGGCAAACGCACACAGCATCTGCACGCCGTGATCGGCAAACGCCACGCGATTGACGAGCGGGCTGAGTTTGAATCCGCAGAATCCATCGGCAACCGCGCCTTCGAAATCGGCCTCATCGTGGAACGCCGGATCGACATGAAAGAACGCGGCGAACTGCCCGGGGAACTCGCGTACCGTTTCCAGCATGAACTGATTGGGTGGGTCCTGGGTGATCAGCGGCTCGCGTCCGCGAAGAAAGTCGGCCATGCCAAGGGGCGGAACCATTCCGCCTGGCACGAGAACCGTGACGTCCACCCCCGATTCGTTCATGCGCGCAAGGGTGCACTCACGTCCTTCGCGCGTTGGCACGAGGTGACAGTGTGCATCAACAATCATTGTGCGTCCCTCAGATCGAGATGGCGACGCCGCCGCCGGTGCGAAGCTGGCAAGAGTTCACAGCGTTGATCTCGAGCTCCGCCGCGCGAGCTGCGGCATCAAGGCCGCGCAAGTCGGTAAACCGCCCGCTCTTCTTCTTGGCGATTCCCAACTTGTCGGCGATCGCACCGAATGGTCTCACTTCGGCGGCGACGGTTATCCCGAGGGCCTCTTTCACGTGGGCGGCGACCCGGGCCGCCTCGGCATCGCAATCACACTGCGATCCGAGCGACCTCTCGAGTACCAGCCGGAGGCTGTGGTCCAATTCGATGACGAAGAGATACTCATTCCCAATGTCGGAATGACTGTAGATCACGTCCTCCAGATCGATTGGAAAGATGGTACGGCCCGCGGCCGTGTATCCGTCGAGTAACCGGCCGCGCACCTCGTAGACGGGGGAAGGATCGCCGCAGGCGCAGCGATCAGGCAAACGCCGCGCTGCATCCCCGGTTCGGTAACGCACCAGGGGTGCATGCGTGCGTCGCAACGTTGTGAATACCACCTCCCCCCACGTTCCCGCGTCGACGGCTTGACCGGTCGCGGGCTCGACGATCTCGGTCAGGAGAAACGGCGAAGGCGGTTCGTGGTAGTTGCCGCAATGGCAGGTCTGAAGCCCGGAATCGACTTCCACGAGACCATAGTGGCCGTAGAGGTCAGCATCGTCCCACAGCATCTGCAACCGACGCCATTTCGCCTTGGAAACCACCTCGCCGATGAAGAAGAGCTTGATGACCTGCGTCTGCGCCGGCGGCGTTCCGGCGGCGGCGAGCGCATCGCCATAGCGCAGAAGCTCCAGAGGGCGACCAAAAATGACCTGGGGGCCGAGGCGCAGGATGTAGTCGAGGGTTTTTTCCGGAGAGCAGATCGTGGTCCGCACTCCGACTGGGATCGCCATCACCCCGACGTAAGGAAGTGCCGTCTGGAAGCGAACCCCGGCCGGGTTCATTTCATAGGCGAAGGCAACCAGCGCACGCGTAACTTTTGATCGGGAGAGCCCCAGCCAGATGTCAAGAAACTGGGCGAAGCTGCGCGCTTTCCCGGCCGACAGGTCGGGAAATCCCGGCACAGCCGCACCCGATGTACCGCTCGATTCGTAGTACGCCTCTGGTCGCGCGCTCCTGCACAGAGATCCGAACGGCGCGGCGTCCTGCAAATCACCGCGAGTCGTGAATGGAAGACGTGCGACATCCTCCAGCGTTTGGATTGATCTGAGGTCAACCCCTTTGAGCTTGCGCCCGTACAGTGGCGACTCGTGCTTTACGTAATCCAGGACATCTCTGAGGCCTTCGAGGCGCTGGCGCTCGAGGCCAGAGGCCGCAGCGAATTCTAGTACGTGACCAGCCATTCCTGCGGCCTCCCATCATCGAGGATTGCGGACTTGACGGTCCGGACGGAAGCGAAGCGCTGCTGATCGAGGATGCCTGCCTGAGCGCCTCCGGTTCGAACGAGATGAGCCGTTACGTCGCTCGTGACGTCCGCCTTCAGGCGCTGCTCAATCCTTTGGTGAAGGCCGGCCGCGTTGGGATCGGCAACATCAAGGGTAACGGTTGCCTTCGTGCGTTGCTCCTTCGACGCGCTGTTTTCCAGCGCTTCGTAGCGCAGACGGTAGAGCCCGGTCGTCTCCGGGAAGTCGTAGATACATTCCTCGAAATCGATCGGCAGCCGAAAGCCCTCGGCGAACAAGGCAACGTCCCTGATACGTCCCTTGACCACCAGTCGGGGGCTCGAGCGGCCGCAACTGCACGCCCCCTTCTCGATATACCCAAAGTCCCCGGTGCGATAACGTATCTTGGGTGATGCTTCTCGGGTGAGAGTGGTTACGATGATCTCACCTCCCTTTCCGTCCTCGCTCGCCTCCCCCGTGCGCGGATCCATGATCTCCACGAAGAATGCATCGTCGTGAATGTGCATGTGCCCGTCACGGCAGCCAAATGTTGTCGCACCGAACTCCGAGAGTCCGTAGGTGTTGAAGACCGGGACGCCGAAGCTTGCCGCGATTTTTGCCTGCCCGCGCCGCAGCGTGGCGAGGCCGCACAGCTGAATTGCGCGCAGGCTGGGAAACTCGGTACGCGGATCGCGCCCCTCCATCAGGAGCAACGTGCTGTACAGCAGCGGTAGCGACGTCACGAAAATCGTGACATTGAGCTCCTTCATCAAGTCGAGATGCTTGAGGTGGCTGCTGAGAATGCTTCCACTGTCGACCGTCACGCCGCAAGCCCCGGCCGCCAGGGTCGCCTGCTGAAACCCGAGGCCCGAGCTCGTCAAAGCAAAGGGGAGCGCATTGAGAACGACGTCCGACTCGCTGATCCCGAGATCAGGCGAGAAGCGCCGGGGCACGTCTTTCGATATGTCGCCTTGAGTGAAAAACGAGGCACCCTTGGTGCTGTGAACCGTATTTCCGGTCGTGCCCGAGGATTCGAAGTAGGCGGCAATGTGCTTGCGATCGACTGCCAGGAATCCATACGGATAGGTCCTGACAACATCTTCCTTGGACGTGAATGGCAGGTCGAAGAAGATTTCGGCAACGGATTCGCCATCAATCGGCTTGGAGCGAAGGTGCTTTCGAAACAACCGTCCATAGAACTGCGTTCGCGTGAACGCATGTTCCAGGCTCTTTGCAAGTGCCTGCCGGAGTTCGTCGCTTTCAGCCAAACGATGAGGCGCGGATTGCACGAGGTGTGCGAGCCCGCCGTTGGCTGACTGTTCGAGAGCTTGAGCGCGCATGAAATCCTCCAGCTCGGGCGCGATGGCGATGAAGCCTCGCTTGGTGATCGGTTATTACGAGAGTC
>DATFTC010000366.1:0-66831 GCA_035262305.1 Myxococcaceae bacterium
AGAAGCAGCGACCGATTCTCAACCACGCGATCGCGAATCTGCGCACGCATTCCGTCCGCGAGCTCCAAGACCCGCGGGAGCGCAGACTGAAGAATCGTGCTGCTCGACAAGTAGGTGTCGGAGATGATCTCCAGCCTCGCCAACGCCTCGAGCCTGAGCGACTCCGGCCCCGATGCGCACAGCCAGGCGGTCTTGAGCTGGGGCAACCCACCTTTCTTTGAAAGGCCGGAGAGGGCGAAGGTGAGCGCGTCGGTTGGCAGACCGACCACCGTGGGCACCCGATCGAGCGCACCGCCGAAGCCATAGTCGGAGAAGACCTCGTCGCAAATCAGCGCGCAGCCGCGCTTGGCGCAAAGCCCGCCGAGCGCGTCGAGCTCGAAGAGCTTCAGAAATGAGCCGGTTGGATTCCCCGGATTGATGACAAGGACCGCCCGGGTGCGATCGTCAAACGCGTCCTTGAGGGCGGCGAAATCGATCGCCCACTCTCCGGCGAACCGCAGCGGGTAGGCGCGCAGATTCACCGATTCGAGGTCGGCCAGAAACTCGAACAGCGGATAGCTCGGCCTGGGCACGAGCAGGTTGTCCCCCGGATTGCAGAGGAGCTTGAACAGATACGAGTAGGCGTCGCTCGTTCCCGAGCAGAGGATGATTTGTTCCGGACTCACTCGACCCCCGCCCGCGAACCCTCGCGAGGCCAGCGCCTCCCTCGCCGCTTTCAAGCCCTTCGGATCGGGGCAGTATCGCCGCAGCTCCGCGGTGCTCAGAGCGTCCGACAGCTCGCGCTCGGGATAATCGAAGGAGCACTGAGTCGGATTCGTCTGGGCGAGATCGATCAGCTGATTCCCCTGAGCCTTCAACGCCGCCGTTCGGAGCGCGATTCGGTTCAGCCGCCGATCCCAGGCCGTCCGTCCGGAGAACATCGCGGCTCGGAATGTATCGCGGTGCTCGATCTTTTCAGAGACCGGTCTGCAGCATCGCCTCAACCACGCGCCGGATCAGCTCTCGCCTGATTTCCTTTCGACAATGATCGACGGCGTGCAGCGGCGGTTTGGGAAGATGCGCCGGCCTGGAGCGCGCAGCAGTGCGAACCACCATTTCCACTTTCGACTGTTCGATCTGAAACAGTCGATGTCCATCTTTCTGAAGGAAATAGGAGATGCCGCGCTGATCGAGGAGCTTGTAGAAATAGCGTTTGGCATTTGCGACGAGCGAGAGGTCGATGATGTCGGCCATGTAAAACTGTTCTCGCGCGGATCAGACAATCCGTCCAATTCGCAACCACGAGAAGACACTGTGCGCCGATCACCTCTGTAGCAAAGGCTTCAGCGCGCGACGGAACGCAGTGCGCCGGCGGGCGCGATCGAATCGGAACGGCACCGGGCCCAGCACGGTTACTCCATGGCGTTCGCGGATCAGCTCGGGGTTGTCGAGCTGAGAGGAGTCGCTTTGCGGCGAGCTGCGGGCGAGCAGAACGGCCGCCAGCGGAATGTCGCGAGATGCCAGCGCCTCGATCGACAGCGCGATGTGGTTGAGCGTCCCAAGACCCGCTCGCGCGACGAGCAACACCGGCATGCGCAATAGAGCGATCAAATCGATGACGTCCCGATGGGCGTCCACGGGGACGAACAGCCCGCCGGCTCCCTCCGCAATGACCGGCCGACCGTCGAAGGAACGGAAGGCGCGCAGCGTTTTGTGGATCGACGCGGTGACCCCGGCGCGCATCGCCGCCACGCCGGGCGCAACCGGCGCGCGAAAGCGATGGGGGCAGATGAGCGACAGGTCATCATCGCACCGCGCGGCCGCCCGCAGCGCGCGCGCGTCGGCCGGAGCGGAGAGATTTCGACATCCGCTTTCGTACGGTTTGAACGGAGCGGGTCGAAGACCTTCGTCGGCGAGCAGAGAGAGAAGCGCGCAGGCGGCCTCCGTCTTGCCCACGCCGGTATCGGTGCCGGCCACGAACCAGCGCATCGACCTCATCGATCTCGCGTCACCTCTTCAATCGACTCGTAGACCACGTCTCCGAGCCAGAGCGCCTCTTCGGTCGACAACGAGAGCGGCGGCATCAGGACGATGACGTTCCCAAGTGGGCGAAGGATGATGCCGCGGCGCCGCGCCGCGAGGCACACTCGATGGCCGACGCGCTCGCCATACGGGTACTCCTCTTTGGTCGCTCGGTCTCGCACCAGCTCGATGCCCGTCATCCATCCGCGCCGCCGGACCTCGCCCACGTGCTCCAGGCGCGCGATGGGATCGAGCGTTCGCGCCAGCGCTTCCATCGGACCCTTCATGCGCTCGAGCGTCTCTTCCTGCTCGAACAGCCTCAGGCTCGCCAGAGCCGCGGCGCAGGCCAACGGATTGCCGGTATAGGTGTGGCCGTGGAAGAACGCGCGCTTCTCGGCGACCGATCCGAGGAAGGCTGAGTAGACCTCATCGCTGGCGAGCGTTGCGGCCAGGGGCAGATATCCTCCGCTCAGCCCTTTGGCGATGCACATCAGGTCCGGGCGGACGTCCTCTTGCTCCGCCGCGAACATCGTCCCGGTGCGCCCGAAGCCGGTCGCCACTTCGTCGCAGATGAGCAGCACCTCGTGCTCGCGGCAGAGCTTTGCAAGCCTCGCCAAAAAGCCGGGCGGTTGGACCACCATCCCGGCGGCGGCCTGCACCAAGGGTTCGATCAAAAGGGCGGCCAGCTCTCCCGACGCTCGCGCGAGCAATTCGCCGGCCGCTGCAAGGCAGGCCTCGCCGCAGTCGCCTTCGCCGGCCCATCGATAGTCGTAGGTCGTTGGAATGCGGCACACCTCGAAGAGAAGGCCTCGAAAGATGTCGTGGAACAACTCGATGCCGCCGACGGAGACGGAGCCGAGCGTATCGCCGTGATACGCTTCGTGCAGCGCAACGAACTTTCGTTTTTCCGGCCTGCCCTTCTGCCGCCAGTATTGGTAGGCGATCTTCACCGCCACCTCGACCGCGGTCGAGCCCGAGTCCGAATAGAAAACGCGCGTCAACCCCGGAGGAGCGACGCGAGTGAGCTCGACCGCGAGCTGGATCGACGGTACCGACGCGAGCCCCAGCAGCGTGGAGTGCGCCACCCGCCCCAGCTGCGCTCGAATTGCTTCGTCGATCTCCCGCTTGCGATGGCCGTGGACGTTCACCCAGAGGGAGGAGACGCCGTCGAGGTACCGATTGCCGCCGACGTCGATCAGGTAATTCCCTTCAGCACCTTCGATGATCAGCGGCTCGTCGTCCGGCCACGACTGCATTTGCGTAAACGGATGCCAAACGTGCCTCTGGTCCTGCAGCAGGAGCGCGCGGGCGAGCTCAGCGTCCATTCTCAATCTCCAGCGATTCCAGCGCATCGATCGCGAGGTCGATGTGCTCGTCTGCGTGACTGGCGCAGATTGAAAAGCGGAGGCGACTCGTGCCCGGCGGAACGGTGGGTGGGCGAATCGCCTTGACCAGCAGTCCTCTGCGGCGCAGGTGTTTGGACGCCGCGAGCGCGCGCTCGGGCGCGCCGAGCACTACCGGGAAGATGCACGAGCTGGCGTCGGCTCGAATTCCGATTCTCGACAGCCCCTCGCGAAACCGGCGCACGTTGCGCCACAGCCGAGCCTGCGGCGCTCCGCTCGACGCCAGCCCGACCGCGACGCGCGCCGCTTCGCAGATCGGCATCGGAAGCGAGGTCGAATAGATCAGCGTGCGCGCGCGGTTGATCAACAGGTCGGCCACGGAACCGGAAATCGCGACGAACGCGCCGAATGCGCCGAGCGCCTTGCCCAGCGTCCCCATCCGCACGGCAGCTCCGCCCGCCAGTCCGGCTTCGGCACAAGCGCCGGTGCCCGCTGGTCCAATGACGCCGATGGCGTGTGCCTCGTCGATCACCAAACCGGCCTCAAACTTTGCGCACAGCGCTGCCAGCTCGTGCACCGGAGCGCGATCTCCGTCCATCGAGAACACGGATTCGCTGCACACCAGCCGGCGGCGGCCCCGATGATTTTGCAACAGGCGCTCCAGCGCGCCGAGATCGCGGTGCGGATAGACGACCGTGCTCGCTCGCGACAAACGGCAGCCGTCGATCAGCGAGGCATGATTGAGCTCATCCGAGAAGATGACGTCGCCGGTGCCCACCAACGAGGAGAGGATTCCGACGTTCGCGGCGTACCCGCTGTTGAATAGGAGCGCTCGATCGCTGTGCATCCAGATGGCGAGCGCGCGTTCCAACGCGTGGTGCGAAGCGGTGTCTCCCACCAGGAGCCGCGAGGCGCCTGACCCAACGCCGTATCGCCGCGCCGCCGCCGCGCAGGCTTCGACGAGCGCCGGGTGGTTTGCCAGCCCGAGGTAATCGTTCGACGAGAAATTCACCAACGCTCGGCCGGCAATTTTCACTTCGGCGCCTTGCGGCGAGTCGATCGGCTCCAACTCTCTTCGCAGCCCGAGACTCGAAAGCCGCTGAAGCTCTTCGGCCGCCCATTCATCGGTTGGCGCGGATGCGGGCTGGAGCTCTCGAGCCGACCTGCTCACGGCGACTGGGGCTCGAGCGGCTGCAACCCGGCCTGCGACAGCATCATCATGTCTTCGGCGTATTCCGGATTGGCGGTGGTGAGCAGCTTCTCCCCGAAGAAGATGGAGTTCGCTCCGGCTAAGAAACACAGAAGCTGCGCCTCGCGATTCATGGAAAGGCGACCGGCGGAGAGCCGCACCATCGCGCGCGGCATCAGGATGCGCGCAGTGGCGATCATCCGCACCAGCTCCACCGGCTCTACCGGCCTTTGGTCCTGAAGCGGAGTTCCGAGAACGGCGACCAGCGCGTTGATCGGCACCGACTCCGGATGAACGTCCTGGTTCGCCAGGACCGCAAGGAGCGCGCAGCGGTCGGAGATCGACTCGCCCATGCCAATGATGCCGCCGGAGCAGACCGAAATACCCGCCTCGCGCACGCGCCGCAGCGTCTCCAAGCGATCGCGGTAGGTCCTCGTTCCGATGATTTTTCCGTAGAATTCCGCCGAGGTATCGAGGTTGTGGTTGTACGCAGACAGCCCCGCCTGCTTGAGCCGTCGAGCTTGCTCATCGCTGAGCATCCCCAGCGTGCAGCACGCCTCCATTCCAAGGGCCCGCACCTCGCGCACCATTTCCAAGACAGCGTCGAACTGCGGGCCGTCCGCCACCTCGCGCCAGGCCGCTCCCATGCAAAAGCGCGTCGCCCCCGCTTGACGCGCTGCCCGCGCCGCCGCTGCGACTTCGCCCACCGAGAGCATCCTTTCGGCTCGAACACCCGTCCTGTACCGCGCAGCCTGGGGACAGTAAGCGCAGTCTTCGGGGCAGCCGCCCGTCTTGATCGAAAGCAAGGAGCAGAGTTGAACCCGCGGCTCTCCAAAGGCCTCGCGGTGGACCGACTGCGCTCGATAGACCAGCTCGAGCAGCGGCAGGTCGTGCATCGCGCGAACCTCGCTCACCTGCCAGTCGTGCCGTTCGAGCATGAGCCTCCTCGTAAGGCGCGCAAACTTCCTCAGTCCTTCCGAGGTTGTCAACGATAACCAACGCTGTGGGTTGACAATCTCGTGCTAAACGATTTCGGCCGATGCGAACGCTGATCCGCGCCGCCGCCCTGCCGACGCTCTCCGGCGTTCTCTATTTCCTCTCCTGGATCGGCTTCGGGATTTGGCCGCTGGCGTTCGTGTGCCTGGTGCCGCTCATCTGGGCGATCCGAGAAGCGGCGCTGCCCAGAGCGCTTGCGCTGGGCGCATGGATGGGATTCGTCACGCACTTGGGCGGCTACACCTGGGTGATTCATCTGCTTCGCGTCTTCGCCTTCTTGCCGTTGCCGCTGGCCTGCCTTGGCTACTTGCTCCTCTGCGCCGCGCAGGGATTGCTCTTTGGAATATTCGCCCTGTTTTTGCGATGGAGCTGGCGGCGATCAGTTTGGCCGTTGGCGGCGCTGTCGCCGATCGCGCTGTGCGCGACTGAGTTTGCCTACCCCCTTCTTTTTCAGAGCTACACCGGAGTGGCGATGATGCCGCTGCGACCGATCATTCAGATCGCCGATCTCGGCGGCCCCTTGCTGCTCACCGCGCTGCAGGCGATGGTCAACGGAGTAGCTGCCGACATCCTCATGTGGCGCGCCCGCCGCGCGTCGCGAATTCCCGTCGCATCGATGGTCGCGGCAGTCGTTTCAATCGCGCTCTGCATTGGCTACGGCGGATGGCGGCTGAGGCAGGTGGCGGCGCGGGAAGAATCGGCTCCGCACCGCCGAGTCGGCCTGAGCCAACCGAACGTAGGAGCAATCGAGCTGCATGCGAATCCGCAGGCGTCGGTTCAAACGCTCCGCCAGCACACCTATGCGCTGAGCAAGCAGGGAGCAGAGCTGGTGATCTGGCCCGAAGTCGCGTTCAACACGCGCCCGGTGCGCCTCGACGATCCGACCATCGGCCGCATCATTCAAGGAGGTATCCCCGTCTCGATCATCGCCGGCGTCGAGCGGGTGGAGGCCTCGAAAATCTGGAACAGCGCGGTGATGGTCTCGCGCGACGGCGTCCTCGGCGATTACTTCGACAAGATCAACTTGCTGGCGTTCGGCGAGTACATTCCATTCGGCGACTGGTTCCCGATTCTGTACAAGTGGTCGCCGATGTCGTCGCACCTGACGCGCGGAGAGACCACCGCGCCGCTGCGGGACGGCCCGTGGAAGTTCGCCACGTTCATTTGCTACGAGGACATCCTGCCCGCGCTGGTGCGCAGGACGATGGAGGACCACGGAAACGGCCGCGCGAATGCGATGGTGAATCTGACCAACGATTCGTGGTACGGCGCTGGGCACGAGCAGGAGCAACATCTGCAGCTCGCCGCGCTGCGCAGCGCGGAGCATCACCGCTGGCTGCTGCGCGCCACCTCGACGGGGATCAGCGCGTTCGTGGATGCCACGGGGCGGGTGGTTCAAAGGATTCCTCGCAACGTTCGAGGAACTGCGATTGCGGACGTTCCGATGATGGAAGGCACAACCGTTTACGAGGTGCTCGGCGACTGGCCCGGGTGGCTCTCGATCGCGCTGCTGCTGGCGATTGCCGCTCGCTTGGGATGGAGACCGCGGAAGAGGGTTTAGTACGGCAGCCTTAGATTCAGTACGCCGATGGCGCAGAGGTAGAATAGAACCTTCATTCTACCCCCCAGTGTGCCGGGTGGGGGCGCTCGCGAAATCTCTACGTGAAGCTGGGAGACGTTGGGCGGACAAGCTGCGAGCATTTTTTTTGGTTCGCACTCCCCAGCCGTTTCGCCGTTTCAAGCGCTGCGGGGCGGAAACGATTTCGTGGTGGCCTCCGCTCACGCCGACGTGGCCGGGTGTCCGCGGTAGACATCTATTCGATCGGACGGGGTCCGACCTTTTGGACCCTACCAATCACCCCGAGCGTAGCGAAGCGAAGTCGAGGAGCCCTCCCGCCGCGGCTAACGGTGGACCCCACCGTGCGCCGGTTCGCAGGCTTCTTGCACCCGCAACGTCAGCCTCCTTCGGTAAGTCGCAGCTGTGCCCAAAGCGAAAACGCACTTCACCTGCCAGGCCTGTGGCCTGCAATCGCTCAAGTGGCTGGGCAAGTGCCCGGATTGCGGAGCGTGGAGCTCGCTCGTCGAAGAGCTGGACGTGCGCAGCGCCGAGCGGCGCGCAAGCGGTGGCTCGACGAGGCCGGTGCTCCTGAGAGACATCGCGGCCGAAAGCAACGGCCGGGAGCAAACCGGAATCCAGGAGCTGGACCGCGTCCTGGGCGGAGGCGTCGTCCGCGGCTCGCTCGTATTGTTGGGCGGCGACCCCGGCATCGGCAAGTCCACGCTCCTTCTCGCCGCACTGGACCGATTGTCGCGCTGCGGCCCCGCCCTTTACGCGTCCGGCGAAGAATCGCTGAGCCAAACGAAGATGCGGGCGGAGCGATTGAACGTCTCATCGCCCGCTCTGCACGTTTTCGCCGAGACCGACGCGGAAAAAATTTTGGCGGCGGCGGAAAGCTTGAAGCCGGCGGTGCTCGCCGTCGACTCGATCCAAACGATGTATCTGCCCGAGCTGGGCAGCGCGCCGGGCTCGATTGCGCAAGTGCGCGAGGTCTCCGCGCGGTTGATGGACTTTGCCAAGCGAACCGGCATTCCCACGTTCATCGTGGGCCACGTGACCAAGGACGGTTCGATCGCTGGGCCGCGCCTGCTCGAGCACATGGTGGACACTGTCTTGTACTTCGAGGGCGAGCGCGGCCACGCCTTCCGCATCCTGCGCGCGCACAAGAATCGCTTTGGATCCACCAACGAGATCGGCGTCTTCGAGATGAAGAGCACCGGCCTGGCCGAGGTGGCCGATCCTTCGGCGCTGTTTTTGGCCGAGCGCCCGTTGGGCAAGGCGGGCTCCGCAGTCACCTCCACCGTGAGCGGCACCCGTCCCCTGCTCGTCGAGGTTCAAGCCCTGGTTGCACCGACGGGGTACGGCACCGCCCGGCGCACCACGATGGGCGTGGACAGCAATCGAGTTGCGCTGCTCGCGGCCGTGCTGGAGAAGAAGCACGATGTCCAGCTCGTCGGCTGCGACATTTTCGTCAACGTCGCGGGCGGCATGCAGCTCACCGAGCCCTCGTCGGATCTCGCCGTCTGCGCGGCGCTGGTCTCCTCGCTGCAGAACAAGCCGATCGATCCTCATACTCTGCTGTTGGGCGAGGTGGGCCTGGCCGGCGAGGTGCGCGCGGTCGCTCAGATCGATCAGCGCCTCGCCGAGGCCGCCAAGATGGGCTTCAAGTGCGCCGTCCTGCCGAGGGGAAGCGCGCGGCGAGCCGAGGAAATGCGGGTCTCCGCCGTCCCGGTGGAAACCCTCTCCGAGGCGCTGGAAGCACTCTCGCTCTGAAATCGGCGCCGCGAGCGGATGGCTTCCCCTTCCAAGCTCCCGTAGGATCGCCGCATGACCGGCGAGATCTTCATCCCGAGCGTAGGTCGGCGTATGCCGACCGAAGTCGAGGGACCATTCATCCCGAGCCCCTCGACGTTGCTCGGGACAGCCGTAGGTGGGCGGACGCCGACCGAAGCCGAGGGAGACAGGGGCTAGCATCGTGCCCGCGTCGCTGCGGATTTTCAGGTCGCTTCGCTCGCAGCTCTTGGCGGCATTCCTCTTGCCCACGCTTTTGCTGTTCGGCGTCGCAGGCGGTGCAGGGTACGTGCTGTCTCGCCAGATTCTCGAGGAGGAGCTCGGGCGGAGCCTCTGCGCAATCGCCGCGGCAGCCGCTTCGCAGGTCGGCGGAGATCTGATGCTGACGATCGAGCCCGAAGACGATCGGCGGCAAACCCGCACTTACCGCAGCTTGGTTCGCCTGCTCAGCGAGATCCGGGTCGCCTCCAAGAGCCGCCGCATCTTCGCGGTGGACACCGAGGGGCGCGTCCGGGTGGACGCCGGCGGCAACCTTCCCGTCGGCGCTCAAATGCCCGAGCTGGCGCGCGATCGCTCCGAGTTGGCCGGCGTATTTCGGGGCTCCACCGCGGCGTCCCAGGTGCTCTTCGAGGGCAACGATGGTCGCCTCTACAAGACTGGATATGCGCCCGTGTTTCAGGGCGAGAAAGTAGTAGGCGCGATCGGCGTGGAGGGCAGCGCTGAATTCTTTCGGCCGCTGACGCGCCTGTTCGAAGCATTCGCGATTCTGGTGGTGAGCGCGCTCGGCCTGCTTGCGGTGATCGCGATGCTCACCGCCCGGGGGCTGTCGCGCCCGCTGACGCGGCTGATGGGCTCGGCTCTGCGGATCGGCCGCGGAGACCTGGAGACTCCGGTGCCGCCCGAGCGAACCGCCGAATTTGGCGTGCTCGCTCGGGAGCTCGAGCTGATGCGCGACCGGCTGGAGAGCAGGACGCGGCAGCTCAAGCTGATGCTCGCTGGCGTGGCGCACGAGGTCCGCAATCCAATCGGAGGAATCGCGCTCTTCGCCGGGGCGCTTTCCGAGGAGCTGCAGCCTGCCGCTTCCGTCAGCGCGGAGGCGCGCCAGCACGTGGTGAAAATCCAGCGCGAGGTCGAATACCTCAAGCGGATCGTCGACGATTTTCTCGACTTCGCGCGCGACGAGCACCTTGCCAAGTCGCGCCTCGAGGCCAAGAGCATGCTCGACGCTGCGGCGGAGTTGGTGCGGACCGAAGCGGCAGCCCACGATAACGAGATCCGAGTTTTCGCCGAGCCGGCCTCGCTGGACGTCGACCAGAACCTCTTGATCGCCGCGATGGTCAACCTGTTGAAGAACGCGATTCAAGCCTCGCCCCAAGGGGCTCCGGTAGAAATCAGGGGCTGCAAACGCGACGGCGTCTACCGGATTGAAGTCGCCGATCGCGGATCCGGCGTCCCCGAGGCGAACCGAGAGAAAATCTTCGAGCCCTTTTTCACCACTCGAGAGAAGGGGACCGGCTTGGGGCTTCCACTGGCGCGCAAGGTCGTGCAGGCGCACCGCGGGGAGATCGCCGTTCAGTGCTCGCCGGGGTTGACGGTGTTCCGGGTAGACCTGCCGCTGGCGGGCGACGGCAGCCCCTGACAGATCCGGCGGGCTTTCTCGAGCATTCGCCGAAGCGGCGCTTCGTCGACGGTAGCCAGGGCGTCCTCCCAGCTGAGCCACTGCGCTGCATTGGACTCGGCCGGATTGCATCTGATCTCTTCGGGATCCTCGGCGACGGCGAGGAAGCGAAGATCGAGGTGGAGATGCGCCGGCTCTTGCCCTCGTCCTGGGATTGGATGGACGTCGAGATCGAACGGGCGCGCGGCGTTCGGATGGAGCCGCAGCTCGCAGCCGGTTTCCTCGCGCGCCTCTCGAAGGGCGGTCGCTGCGAGCGAGCTGCCGTCCGTCTGCTCGACATGTCCGCCAGGTTGCAGCCAGCGCCCCAATTTCGCGTGGTGCACCAGGCAGACGCGCTCGCCCGTCGAATCGACCACCACCGCGCTTGCTGTGAAGTGCGCAGCCGGCTGGAACCGGGAGAGCGGATTCTGGAGCGACTCGGCAAGCTGCTTCATTTGAAGGAGATCCTCTTTCTCCTTGCGATCCTCCGGCTCGAATGCCTCAAGCAAGCGAAGCAGTTGTTTTCGTCCGCTCTCCAATTCTTCCCCTATCGGCGCGACGCCGCGGTCGATTACACTGAATCGGTCAGCTCCGAACACTGATGACGCACGACAATTCCCACCGCGCCCTCTTGCTCGCTTTTTGCGCGGTGGTGATCTGCTTCGTGGGTTCGACCGTGTACACCCAGACTCGGGTGACGCAGCTCGACGACGCGGCATGGACGATTGCCAACGTGGCTGCGGTGCGAATCCAGGCGCTGGCTTCGCTTCGCGCCGAGACTCACGATTTGGTCCAACAGCTCACCGATTGCGTCAACCGCGCCCAGGGCGAGTTGCTGGACTGCGGGCGCGTCCGGGCGACCAAGGAAAAGATCGAAGGCGAGCTTCAAAGTTACCGCTCATTGCCCGCAGATCCGTCGCACCGGGATCTGCGCGAGCAGATCGAGGAGAAGATCGCCGCCCTTCTCAACGCGGTGAAGCGAACGTTGAAGGAGGTAGACCGCGGCGATCCGGCCCGGGCCCGCCAGGTCCACGACTCGGAGGTGCGCCCGGCGCTTGACGGGACCCGAGCGGCGCTGATCGAGAGCATCGAGCGAAATGCGGAGCAGGCGCGCCGATTGGCGCTCTCCATTCGCTCGATTCGAAGCCAGTCAACCTTCGCCGCCTACGCTTTGGACGCGATGAACGTCGCGCTGGGAGGCATCGCCATCGCGCTGGCCATTGCTCAGTTGCGGCGCTACACGCAACTGATGGAATCCCGGCGCCAGCTTCTCGAGCGCCGGGCGGAAGAGCTCGAGTCTTTCGCCGGGCGCGTAGCGCACGATGTAGTTAGTCCCTTGAGCGCGGTGAGCACCTTTCTCGCCATCTTGGACCGGCATCTTCCCAGCGCAGAGGAGGACAAGCTCCGCTTTGGATTGGATCGCGCCAAGCGCGGCTTGATGCGGTCGACCAGGATCGTCAGCGATCTGCTCGACTTCGCCAAGGCCGCGCGACCTGCTGACGGCGCTTCTGCTGCGCTGGTCGAAGTCTTGGAGGGCCTTTCCGAGGAGTTGAAGCCGCTCGCGCGAGAGGCGGGTGTGGAGCTGCGAATCGAATTCCCGCGGGAGCCCTGCGTCGTTTCCTGCAGCCCGGGCGTCCTGATGAGCCTGGTCGACAACCTGGCACGCAACGCGATCAAGTACACTGCGGATTCACAAGTCCGCAAGGTGACGATCCGAGCTCACATCAAGCGAACCACCGTTCGAATAGAAGTTGCGGACACGGGACCGGGTATTCCCGCCGAAGCGCAAGCGTTGGTCTTCGAGCCTTTCGTCAGAACGTCCTCGGCAGAGGGAAAACCGGGGACCGGTCTCGGACTGGCGACCGTCAAGCGACTTGCCACTGCCCATAACGGCTCTGTAGGCGTTGAATCCACGCCCGGGCACGGTTCCGTCTTCTGGTTCGAGCTCCCCAGAGCGCCGGCGAGTGGCAAGCTGGAAGATCCAAAGCACCCGACCGGCTCGACAGCGCACCCAGCCTGACCGATGCACGGGCGGCATCCCTCAGATTGCATTGCTGAGAATGATCGGGAATGGTTCTCCGATAGATGGCGCGCATCCTGATTATCGACGACCACGACTCCATGCGGGAGGGCATGGCGGTGGTGCTGAAAAAGAGCGGCTTCGAAGTGGCCGCGGTTCGCTCCGGGCTCGAGGGCGTCGCCGCTTACCAGAAATCCGTCTTCGATGTGGTGATCACCGATTTGAAGATGGACCGGGTGGATGGGATTGAGGTGGTGAAGCAGCTCCGTGCGCTCGACTCCGACTGCGTGGTGATGGTGGTCACCGCATTCGGAACCATCGAGACCGCGGTCGCCGCGATGCAGCAAGGCGCTTACGATTTCATCACCAAGCCGTTCGCCCCTGAGGTTTTGCGGGCAAAGGTGGAGCAAGGGCTTCAGATCGCCGGCACCCGCAAGCAGCTCCAGCGATTGATCGCGCACAACGAGGTGCTGTCCCAGGAAGCAGCGGCTGCCGTGGGCTCCTTGGTGGGGCAAAGCGAGCCGATGCAGAAGCTGGTCGCGCTCATTCGCAAAGCCGCTCAGAGCGAGACCACCGTCCTGGTGACCGGCGAGAGCGGCACCGGCAAAGAGCTGGTGGCCAGAATGATCCACGACCTCTCGCCCCGCAAGACCGGACCTTTCGTCGTCGTCCACTGCGCCGCGCTCGCGGAGACTCTGCTGGAAAGCGAGCTGTTCGGGCACGAGCGCGGAAGCTTCACCGGCGCGGTGCGACGCAAGTTCGGACGCTTCGAGCTTGCCGACAAGGGAACTTTGTTCCTCGACGAGATCGGCGAGATTCCGCTGGCAATTCAAACCAAGCTCCTCCGCGTGCTCCAACAGAAGGAGATCCAACGCGTCGGGAGCGAGGAGACCCTCAAGGTCGACGTGCGCGTCGTCTCCGCGACCCACCGCGACTTGAAGGCAGAAGTGGCCCGAGGGACTTTTCGGGAGGATCTCTACTACCGCCTCCACGTCGTGCCGCTCCACATCCCGCCGTTGCGAGAGCGACCGGAGGACATCCCGCTGCTCGCGAGCTACTTCGTTTCGAAATCAGCGGCGAAGATGAATCCCTCGGTGAAGGGTTTGACCGAAAGCGCAGTGCGCGCTCTGACGCGTCATGCGTGGCCGGGAAACGTCCGCGAGCTCGAGAACGCGATCGAGCAGTCGCTGGTCTTTGCCGAAAAGCCGCTCATCGATGAAGGGGATCTCCCGTCCTTCCTCCACGACGAGGGCGGCCGTCGGCCGGTGGCCTCCTCGATTCCGATTCCGCGCGGCGACCGGCCGCTGCCGGAGATTCTCGAAGATGTCGAGCGGCAATTGATCGAGAACGCGTATGAAAAGGCCGGCAAGGTCAAGACCGAAACCGCCCGCCTGCTTGGGATCAAGACTTCGGCCTTGTACTACAAGCTGGAGAAGTACGGCTTCATCCGAAAAGGAGAGGCGCCAGAGTCAAGCGACGGTTGAGTCCCTCGACTTCGCGGCTTACGCCGCTGCGCTCCGGGTGAATGGCGCCCCTCGAAATTCCGAGGCACCCGCGACTTTCCAAAGGATTCCATGAGTCGCGCCAAGTTATCTTCATCCGAGGTTGCGACCATACGGTCGTTTTTGTTGAGTTTTGTCGGCGAACGCACCCGCGAGCGAGCGTCCCTCGGTGGCACCCCCATTGCTTTATCCCCTAAGAATGAGCTGCCTCTTGCGCACATTGCTGATCGCGTCCGTCGCGTCCGGCAGCGCCTTGGGCAAGACCGAGCTGGACAGCCTTCGCCAGTCCGCCACCGAGGCGAGGCAGCGGGTCGCTGAGCTGCGCGCCGGGCAGTCTGCGCTGCAGAGGCAACTCGATGATCTCGCGCCGCGCATCGAGTCGCTCAAGCAGCAAAGCGGAGTGGTTCCGGGAGGCGAGCTCAAGGAGCAACTGCGTCATTCGCAAGATCTGTCCAGCCAGCTGACGGCGATCGCGCAAGCGCTCGCTTCGGCAGAAGTGGAGTCGCGCCGGCGTGACTCGGAGCTGTTGGCCGGTTTGTCCGCGGAGCTCCAGCGGCTCGAAACTGCCTGGGACCAGAGCGGCAGCCGTCAAAAGCGCGCCCTTCTGATGGTCCAGATGCAGGCGCTCAGGGAGGAGCGAGAGAAGCTGCGATCCTCCAAACCACTTCGAGACATTCCCTCGGTTCAGCCGTCGCGCGTTTCAGAAGAACCGGAAGACCTGCGCCGGCAGTTGGACTCCTTGCGCGACTCCGAAGACAAGGTGAAGCAGCAGCTCAGCGCCGTTGAATCGCGCATCAGCGAGGTTCGGGATGAAAGGGCGCTCGACCGGCGGATGAATGAATTTCTCAGGGAGCAGTCGCTCTTCGACGAGCAGGATCGAAGTTACCGACTGACACCCGAGCACAGCACATTAAGCGCGCCGACAGCTGGAGCGAGCGCCCCTGGAGGTTCACGCGATTCGCCCAACCCCAATCCCCCAGACACGCGGCCGGCCGAGAAACCACCGCAGGCTGAGGATGGGCGCCGCCCCGCCGCTCAGGCCGGCGACACACTCGCGGCCCTGGAGTCTCAGCGGGACAGGCTGCGCGCACTGGCGCAGCAGCTTCACGAGAAAGCTCACCTGCTCGAACAAAAAGCGCGCGCGAAAGAGCAGCCGTAGAGCCCGTGCTCTTTAGTGAGTTGAAATCTCCATGCTGATCATGATGACGATCAGCGTGTCGGCGGGCGGAGCCACCCCTGAGCCGCGCACCACGAAGCTCATCGACGAGGCAGCGACGTACGGTTTCAGCTGGGCGCCCGTGGTGTCCATCGTTAGCGTCGGGCTGGGCAGCGGGAGGTTGATCTGCCCAATCGAAGACTTTTGGGCAACTACCGTTTCCTGGCTCCCGGCCTTGGCAACGAGCTGAAGGTTGTCGAGGAACTTGAAGTCTTGGCTGGCGGGATTTGTGATCTGGAGCTTGACGGATTCGGCCACTGCGCTGGTCACTCTGTCCTTGGTGACGCCCTCGTTAATGAAATCCGGGTCCAGGTTGAAATCAACGTTCGTCAGGCCCTCGACCGGCTGAAAGGCGGTCAGCGTGCCGGGTGGATTCGACGGAATGGTGAGTCGACCCTGAAACTGAGTGGTAAAGCTTGGGCTGCACTGGCAGGCGGGGAGCGCGGCCCCGACTGCGAGAACGAACAGGTGGAATCTCATCGCGCCAGCTTAGCGAAGCCCATCGAAATTGCAGCTGGAAGCGCGTCGAAATTGCCGCTGGCTCGACCTGCTCCTCGAGTCAAGCAGCTAACCACTCCGAGCGACCGCCTTCCGCGGTATCCTGCGCTGGGTGCTCATTCCCTTCGTTCTGCGGGCGCGATTGCCGGCTGCCTTCGGCGCGGTGATGTTGCTGCCGCTTGCGGCTGCTGCCGACGTGAGCGGCAGCGCCCGCGTCTCGACTGGAGTCGGCTACGACTCGAATGTGCGCCGCGACTACGATCAGATCCCCGGCGGCACGCAAGCGGATGCCTTTGCCTTCGCCAGCGGCTGGGGACGTCTCCAGTTCAACGGCGAGAAAGGCCGCGGGTGGGGCGAATATGAGATCGGCCTGCGCAAGTTCTTCCTGACCACGAGCGAGGACGTGGTCGTCCAATCCTTCGCCGCCCAAGGATTGCTCCCGCTCGGACAACTCTTGGCACTCGGCCTCGACGTCCGTGGCAAGGACCGCCGCGGCGCGGATCGGGACTACACGGATCTCGCGGCGTTCGCCTTCGTGGAGCTCGTCCCCAGCGGCTCCTTCGATCTGCGTGCCGAGGCAGGCGCGCAAAGATTCATCTACCGGCCGATCTTCGAGTACAGCTTCAAAGCAACCGACTTTTCCCTCCAGGCGAGATACCGATTTGACCGGCATCACTCGATTGCGCTGCTTGGTGAATTGGGCCTGCGCTTCTACAACGGCGACGCGCGCCCAGCTCCCTCGGTTGAAGCCAACAGTTTTCCACAGCGGCAGGACACCGCGTTTCTCGCCGGCCTTTCCTACAGCTACCGCGGCCCGCTCGCGCTGACGCTGAGCTACGCCTACGGCGGAGCGGTCTCCAACAGTTTCGGCGAAACGGTCTATCGCCATCGCTTGTCCGCCAGCGCTGGCATTCGGCTGCCTTGGGAGCTGACTTTGCTTGCCCAGGGCGCCGTCCAGCTCTCGCACTACCCCGATGGAGCGAATACTCCTCCAGAGCTGATCCTGCTGGAGGATGACAACCAGGACTCGGTCGCCTTAAAGCTCCTCCGCCCTCTGTCCAGCCATCTGGACGCTGAGTTACGTTTTGCGCTTTATCACGCCAACCTTCCACAAAATGGTTTGACGTACCTTCGACAAGTGGCATGGATCGGGATTACTTGGAGGCTGTGACACTGTGAAAACCCATCATGACTGAGCAAGCGAATCAAACCACGATGCCTGCAGCGGTTCATCAGGACCCTTCGCAACAACCCGGCGGCGATCCGGAGCTCGAATTCGGGCCCCGGGCTCCATCGATGCCGCAGTACTTTCTGGGGTACGCCGTCGTCTTCGCGGTGATCATCGGATTCGCGCTTGCAATCGTCGGCATGATGCGGCTTCTGCGGTGAGGGCCCGGCTCGAAAAGTCCCGAGCACGCCGCGCTGAAAAGGCTGCGCGAAGAGCGGGCACCAAGCAGCTGCGCCACGACGGCATCTCCTACCCGTCTGCAGATCAGCCCGAAGACGATGCGCGGATAAGCTCCCTCGCGCGCCGCATCGCCTCGCTGGCCTTAGACAAGAAAGGGGAGAACGTCATTATTCTCGACGTCCGCGGAAAAACTTCCTACGCCGATTACTTCGTGATCGCTTCCGGCGACTCGGAGCGGCAAGTTACGGCGATGGCGGAGCACGTCGAAACCGAGCTTCGCAAAGAAGGGCTCCGCCCGCTGGGTACCGAAGGAACGGAGCGCGGCCAGTGGGTGCTGCTCGATTACGGCGCGGTGGTCGCGCACCTTTTCTTTGATGAGGTCCGCACATTTTATGATCTCGAAGGGCTCTGGACCGACGTGCCCCGCGAGAGGGTCGCCTGAGGATCCGCGTCGTCTCGGTGGGAAAGGATCGCTCGGGACTGTTCGCGCCCGCGGTTGACGAGTACGCCCGACGCTTGTCGCATTACGCCGATTTCGAGCTTCTCGAGCTGTCGGAGGCCAGGGGACGCCGTTCGGCGGGCGAGGCAAGATCTTGCGAGGCGCGGCTTATCCTCAAGCACCTGGGCCCCAAAGATTGGATGGTGCTCCTCGACGAGCGCGGGGCTCGGATGAGCTCCGTCGATTTCTCCCGATACCTCCAACGCGCGCAGAATCAATCCCGCGACCTGTGCTTCGTCGTCGGGGGCGATGAGGGCCTAGGCCCCGAGCTGCTCGGCGCGGCGCACTTGACGCTTTCCCTCTCCAGCTTCACGCTGTCCCACCGGTTGGCGCGGCTCGTTGTGGTGGAACAACTATACCGGGCGTTTACCATCCTCCGCGGCGAGCCCTATGCCAAGTAGGCAGCTTTCGCTGGTCGCTCCGCAAGCTCACCGCGGGATGCTTGCCACAAGGCACCGCGCCAATTAGGTGGGTAGCTCGTTGCCCATGGAACGCGTGCAGAGAGTTCTTTTGGCGGTGCTCGACGGCTGGGGGATTCGCCGCGAACGCGAAGGAAATGCGATCCTCCTCGCGGGTAGTCCCCAGCTCGATCGCATCTCCTCCGGCCATCCCGCCGCGAAGCTCGAGGCATCGGGCCTTTCGGTGGGCTTGCCCGAAGGACAGATGGGAAACTCCGAGGTCGGCCACACCAACATCGGCGCAGGCCGGATCGTCTATCAGGACCTGGTCCGGATCTCGCGAGCCTGCGAATCGGGAGAGATTTCGAAGAATCCCGCGATCGCCTCGGCGATGGACTTGGCGAAATCCACCGGCAAGGCCCTTCACTTTCTGGGCCTGGTCTCCCCGGGTGGAGTCCATTCCCACGTCGATCACCTCAAGGCGCTGCTGGTGATGGCGCAGCAACGCGGCTTGTCTCGGGTCTACGTGCATGCGTTCCTCGACGGCCGAGACACGCCGCCGCAAAGCGGGCTGGGTTACGTCGAAGATCTCCAGAGCTTCCTCAGCTCGAGGCCCGCCAAAATAGCGACCGTGAGCGGGCGCTTTTACGCCATGGACCGCGACAAGCGGTGGGATCGCGTACAGCTGGCGTACAACGCGATGGTCCGGGGGGAGGGTCGACAAGCGGTCTCGGCGGTCGAAGCGGTGCGGACCTCCTACGCAGAGAACATCACCGATGAATTTGTGCGCCCGACCGTCATCGTGGACGAATCGCGAAATCCGATTGCCCGGATGCAGGACGGCGATGTCGCCCTCTTTTTCAACTTCCGCGCCGACCGAGCACGCCAGCTTACCCGCGCGCTGGCTTTCACCGACTTCAAAGAGTTCGATCGCGGTTCGCTCAAGCTCGGACAGTTCGTGTGCATGACGCAGTACGATCGCACCTACAATCTCCCGGTGGCTTTCCCGCCGGAACAGCCAAAGGAGATTTTCCCCGAGATTCTCTCCGAGCGGGGCCTGCGCCAATTCAGGACCGCCGAAACAGAGAAGTACGCGCACGTCACCTTCTTTTTCAACGGCGGCCGCGAGGTGGTGTTCCCGGGCGAGGATCGGCTGCTGGTGCAATCTCCGCGCGAGGTAAAAACGTACGATTTGAAGCCGCAGATGAGCGCGCGCGAAGTGACTGCCGAGCTGATCAAACGGATCGAGTCGAACAACTACGAATTCGCGCTGGTAAACTTCGCCAACCCGGACATGGTCGGTCACACCGGGGTTCTCGCCGCCGCCATCGAAGCGGTGCGCGTGGTGGACGAATGCCTCGGCAAGCTTGGCGATGTCTGCGCGCGCGCGGGATGGGCGATGGCGATCACCGCCGATCACGGCAACTGCGAACAGATGATCGATCCCGCCACCGGAGGGCCGCACACCGCTCATACCCTCAACCCGGTCCCGTTGTATCTCATTCATCCGAGCATTCGCGGACGGAAGCTGCGCGACGGGATTCTCGCCGACATCGCGCCAACTCTGCTCGAGCTGATGGCCTTGCCTCAACCCCCCGAGATGACTGGCCAGTCGTTGCTTCGCGTGGACGGGCACGCTCCTTGAAGACCGCTTGCGGGTGCGCGTGTCTTGGGAGCACCTCGCCGAAATTTTCTTCCCGCCGACCTGCCTCGCGTGCGCCGAGGTCTTGCCGGCGGCGAGCTCCTTTTGCGAGGCCTGCGCGGCTGACGTCGAGCGGCTGCCTTGGCCTCATTGCATCCAGTGCTCGGAGCCGGGAGCGTTTCCCGACGGGCGCTGTCCGCGCTGCGCATTGCGCCCTCCACCTTTCACTCGCGCCTTCGCCCCGTTCGCCCACGATGGGCCGATCGCGCGCGCGATCCATCAGTTCAAGTACGAGGATCATCCCGAGCTGGCGACAGGGCTCGCCAAGCTGATGGCCGATGAGGCCGGCCACTTCCTCTCGTCAACGCAGGCCGTCGTCTGCGCGATCCCGCTGCATCGAAAGCGATTTCGAGAGCGGAAGTACGACCACGCCCAGCTCTTGGCCGGAGCCCTTGCCAAACAGACTGGCCGCCGGGTCGTCCAGGCCCTCGCCCGTTGGCGACCCACCGATCGACAGGTCGGCCTCAGCGAGATGGATCGCGAGTTGAACGTGGCCGGGGCCTTTCGCGCGACGTGCAGGCTCCGCGGCGAACGGTTGCTGCTGGTAGACGACGTCTTCACCACTGGCGCAACCGCGAGGGCGGCCGCGAGGGCGCTGCTCCAGGGTGGAGCAAAGAAGGTTCAGGTGCTGACGCTCGCGCGGGCCTTCTCCCTGAGCTAGCGCACCGGCTCGCTGTTTACCACCGCCGTCACCTCGAGCGCGCCGGGAGGAGTAACGCACGCCGTTTGATCGCAGCACCGCGCACAATGCCACAGGGCGACTGGAAACAGCCAGCGCTCACAGCATCGGGCCGTCGGGTCTGCTAAGCTTCGGGAAGTTCGCTTCTGCGCCGGTGGTTTGCGGTTAGCACCGGCGGCCGGCGACGCACGATACGAGCTTGGACCCCCGGGTGGACCGGTCACGAATGCGACGCATACTGACGTTCAGCCTCCTCTTGATGTCCCTCCAGCCCGCCCGCGCCGAAATCGCGGCAGGCGAAGATCCGACCGCGCAACTTGCACAATCCGAAGCGGATGCCGCCCAGCGCCTCAGGCAATCGCCCCGCGGCGCCGTCCATTTGATGCGGCTCCACGCACTTCGCGACGAGGTGCCGGACCTGGCCCTCTTTTCGCAGGCATACCGGCGGCTACTCGCAGACAGCGGCGCCGACCCGATGGTTCGGACGCTGGCGCGGATGTTCGCCGCCGACATCGAGCGCGCCCGCGGCCGTCTGAACAAGGCCGCGGAGCTGGTCCAGCCTCTGGGGTACATCACCGACTTCTACGTTCTCGGCTCCTTCGACAACGAGGGCAAGGCCGGCTGCGGCATCGACTTTGGCCCCGAAAGTCGCCTGGACCTGCGCGCCACTCTTCCCGCCAAGGGGCACCCTGCCGAATGGCGAAAGCTGTCGGTCGCCTCGCAGGATGGCTACATCGATCTCGCCGCCACCCTGCGCCCCAACCGCGAAGCGGTGGGCTACGCCCTGACTTTTCTGCAGGCGCCCGCCGACGCCAAGGCCGCCCTCTCCATCGGAACCTCCGGCGCCTTCCGCCTCTGGGTAAACGGCCAACTGGCGGCGTCGGACGACAGCTACCACTACCCTCGGCCCGAGCAGTCGCGCGTCTCGGTGCGGCTGCGCAAGGGCTTCAACCGCGTCCTGCTGAAGGTGTGTCAATCGACCGGGCCGTTCGGATTCTACCTGCGCCGAGAGCCCGGCTCGGCGAGAACGAAAGTCATCCTGCCCGAGGTGCTGCCGCCGCTGGAGAAAGAACCGTCTGCCGCTTCTGAAAAACTTCCCACTCTGGCCACGCGGCTCGAGGCCGAAGTAAAGAAAAGGCCCGACGATCCCGTGCTTCGCGGCGAGTACGCGACCGCACTCGCTTTCCTGCGCGCCTACGACGAAACGTCGCACGACGACACGGTGGAGGCCGAGCGCGCGGCTGAGCAGGCACCCTCCGACGTAGCGCTGCAGCTGCTCGCCGCCAAGCTGCAGGAGGAAGATTCCAATCGCCGCCGGATGCACTTCGAGGCCGCCCTTCGAGCCGCTCCGCGATCGCCCGATGCGCGCCTTCAGCTCGCCCAGTTCGAGCTGTCGCGCGGCCATCCCGACCGCGCCCTGCCGCTTCTCACCGCACTGGTGAGCGAGAACCCGCGTTTCGCCGCGGCGCGAATTTCGCTCGTTCGCACCTACGATGCCCTCGGCGAGTGGCCGCCCGCCGCAGCTCTGATCGAGCAGGCGATGGCGGAATTCCCGCACCACCCGGCGATTGCCCGAGAGGCGGCGCGCGCCGCGCGCCGGATGGAGCGGGTGCAAGAGGCGGCAGCGCGATTCCGCCTCGCGCTCGCCCTTCGCTACGACGACTCGAACAGCCGCCGCTCGCTGATGACTCTACTCGGCGACATGGGACGCATCGACGAGGCAGTTCAAGAAATGCGGCTCATGCTCAAGCTTGAGCCATTCGACAACTCGACCCGCATGCACCTGGCGGAGGTGTACGCCGCCAATGGCTCCGCCGACGAAGCGCGGCGCCTCTTCCAGCAGGCCAAGGCGCTCTCCCCGGACGAGCCCGAAGTCCACGAGCACGAGGGCCGCACCCTTCTTCAGCTCGGCCAGCGAAAAGAGGCGCTGGCTGCGTTCGAGCGCTCGCTTCAGCTTCGGCCCCAAAACCCTGCGCTGCGCGAAGCGTGGCGCCTCCTCAGCGGGGAGAGCAATACCGCCGGACTTGAGCACGCGTTCGACTTGGGTCCGCTGACGAAGGAAGCCGATGCGATGCCGGGCGAAGACGCGGTCTACCTCGCCGAGTACACCTACGTGCGCGTGCAGCCGTCCGGCCTCTCATCCCGCTTTCACCAGATGGGAGTGAAAGTCTACACGCAGCGCGGCGTGGACGCGTTTCGCTCTCACGCCGTCACCTATTCGCCGGACCGGCAGGAGGTGCGAATCATCCGAGCGCGAATCACCAAGCCGGATGGCTCCGTGCTCGAGAGCTACTCGGAAACCGAGCGCAGTATGAACGAGCCCTGGTCGAGCATGTACTACGACATCCGGGCCAAGGTTTTTTCATTCCCTTCGCTTTCGCCGGGCGACCTGCTCGAGCTGCAGTACCGCCTCGACGATTCTGCGCAAGAGAATTTGCTCTCCGATTACTGGGGCGACGTCGACTACATCCAAACCGTCAGCCCAAAAATCCGCTACCAGTACATCGCGGACATGCCTGCGGGCAGAACGCTGTACTGGAACAAGTCGCACTCGCCGCCGGGAATCCACCAAACGGAAGAGGAGCAAAAGGACGGCCGCAAGCTGTACCGCTGGACTGCAGCCCGAGTTCCAAAAATCGTCCCCGAGCCCTCAATGCCCGGATGGGCGGAAGTGGTGCCCACGCTCCACGTCTCCACCTACAAGACCTGGGATCAGGTCGGCCGGTATTACTGGGGACTGATCCGCGACCAGCTCATCCCCAACGAGGATGTCCGCAAGGCGGTGAAGGACGCGCTCAAAGACGTCAATCGCAAAGACGAGCTGGCGGTGGTCAGAGCGATCTACAACTTCGTCGTCACCCATACCCGCTACGTAGCCCTCGAGTTTGGAATCCACGGCTACAAGCCCTACCGCGTCGACCGAGTCCTCGCCCGGAGGTTTGGCGATTGTAAAGACAAGGCCTCGCTCATTTACGCGATGTTGAAAGTCGCGGGGATCGACAGTCGGCTCGTCCTGCTGCGAATGAGGAATCTCGGCGCGATCGGCCAGGAGCCGGCGTCTTTGGCGGCTTTCAATCACGCGATCGCCTACGTGCCCAAGTTCGATCTCTATTTGGACGGCACCGCCGAATTCCACGGGTCGCGCGAGCTTCCCAGCGCCGATCGGCTCGCCAGTGTCCTGGTGATCGATCCCAAGGGCAACAGCACTTTCGGGACCATTCCCGAGGCGCAGGCGGATCAAAACACCACCGGGACCTCGCTGGACATCGCGCTGCGCGAGGACGGCAGCGCCGCGGTCGAGGGAACGAGCACGGTGGCAGGGCAGAGCGCTCCCGAGTACCGCCGCAGCTATCAGGCCGGGGCAACGCGCAAGGCCGTCTTCGAGCAGGGCTGGGCGCAGGCCTTTCCGGGTCTGACGGTCCAACAGGTCAGCCTGACCGATCCCAGCAAGCTCGACGAAGACGTCAACATGAGCTACCGAATGGACGTACCGCGGTTCGCCGAGGTTCTCCCAAGCTCGATTCGATTCTATCCCTTCGGCTCCGGGCGGACTTTTACCGAGTCCTACGCACCGCTCTCCGAGCGGCACCACGATCTGTTTCTGTCCGGCCCGTGGGTGAACCGCTACCAGTTCCAGTATTCGCTTCCGACGGGATTCGGGGTTCCCGAGCTTCCGCAGGACGTGAAGCAAGAAACGCCGTTTGGGCACCTGCGCATCTGGCATCGCATGGAACGGGGCAAGCTGGTTTGCCGCGCTGAGATCGCCTTGACCAAGACTCGGATCAAAACCGACGAATACCCGGCGTTCCGCGCATTCCTCGGCCGATTGGACCAGGCGTTCTCGAGGAAGATGCTGGCCGGCTCGAACCTGGGGCAGACGGCGAAGAAGTAGCGGCGGGAAGTCAAAAGTCGAAAGTTGAAAGTCGAAAGGGCAATGGGGTTGCGAGACCCGCGTGCTCTGCATTGCGTGCAGACAACCACCCCGCAGGTGGTTGTTTGCACGACGAGGGTCCACTTTCGACTTTTCGAGATTCGTGACCGCTTCGGCGATCGGTGCGACGATCAGCGCGTGAGACCACTTCCATCCATGACCTGGCTCGGTTTGATTGTCTGGTTGACAATCCCTTGCGCGCTTGCTGCGCGCTCGAGCGAAGAAGCAACTTCGACCAAGACGGACGGCGGCGCTTCGGCAGCCGCGACCGGCGCTCGAGCGACCGCTTCGTCAAAGCCTCCCGCGTCCGACAAGCCGGCTGAAGTCGAAATCAGTGGAACGCTGAAAATCTCCGAGCGGCCCGCGCGCCTCTTTGTTTTCGTCAGCCGAAAGCCTTGCGACGCGCGCCTCGTCTCCGAGGACATCATCGGCTCGGTGAAAATCGACCCCTTTGTGAGCACGAACTTCTTCATCGAGGTCTTCGTGCCGCAGGGCTCGAGGGGCAACGTCTGCGGCGCGGCGCTGGACGAAAAGGGCAGCGTCATCGCGTTGGGCGGGCACAAAAAGAATCCGCTCACGTTCCGCGGCGAGGGCGAGGTGACGTTCGGCAACGTGATCATCCCGCTGCAGCGGCTCGCCAAGCCGTTTCCCGGACCCGAGCAGTTCAGGCGCTAATCAAACGCCGAACGGAACCGAACGCGCGTCGCACCGCCGGATGAGCGGCGATCAGGGCCAGCGATTTTTTCAGCAAGGTTCTTCCCGGCTCGAGCTTGTGCCAGGGGGACGCGCCGCTCGGGTGCGGGAGGCAAATCACATCCGCCTCCACGCCGTGGTAGCGGATGCGGCGCTGGGCGCCGATGATTTCGGACAGCGGCCCGGCGTGCCCCAACACCTGTTCGATCGCCAGTGTGCCCACCGGTAGAATCAGCTCCGGCTTGAGCAAGGCGACCTCGCGAGACAAAAACGCGCGGCACCGCTCGATTTCGTCCGGCGCCGGCCTGCGGTCCCCGCCGCCTTTTGACTTGCCAGGAAAACATCGGAGCACCGCAGCCATGTAGATCTTGCGGCGGAACGTTTCCTCGTCGATGCCCATTGCGGATTGAAACCAGGCGAAGAGGGTCTTACCGGCGGTCCAGGCGAAGGGGCGGCCGATATCCCCCTCGTGAGGACCGGGCGCCTGCCCGACGAGGAAGATGCGGCTGCGCACTGCTGGGCCATGCACCACCGGACCAACCACATTGGGGCAGGCCCGGCAGGCATCGAGCTCGCGATGGAGCGCCTTGAGCTTCTGCTCGAGAGTCACTCCTTCTTCATAATCGAGCGCCGAGCCGGCCCGAGCGGAAATATGGGCGAAAGGTCGGACCGCGCTGGGGTGTTATGGTGTTCGCAATGAGAAGACTCTCGCATTTCACCGCCATTTCGCTCCTCGCGCTCGCTTGTGCACACCAGGCCGCCTCACCCACGGCGGTGCTCGACCAGGCCGCTCGCGAAAGCCTGGGCGCGGCTCCGCCGGCGCGAACCCTCGCCTTGGCGGGATTTCGCGCCTACCTGATCGAGGGGCAGGCGAAGAAGGCGGAGGAGCTGTTCGATGCCGCGATTCAAAAGGACGGCGCCGAGCCCTATGCCCTCTACGGGCGGCTTCTCCTCGCCTATCGGATTGCGCATCCGGAGCGGGCTCTCGCTGCCGCGCTCGAGCTGACGCGTGCAGCGCCGCATCACCCGCTCTCCACCTCTGCGGGGAGACTGGTATTCGATCTCGCCGGCGCTTCAGCCCCGTTGGACGATGCCATCCTCGCGCACGTGGACCAGGCGCTCCAGGCAGGGGCGCAGGGCGACTGCGCGCTTTTGCTTCGAACCGCGGCGGCCGCGATCCATTCGCAGAGAAGGAATTCGGCCGCTCAGGCAGAAGCGTTCGCGGCGATTGGCGTGGCGGATCAGCTCACCCTGCTGGGTCCCTTCTCTTCTTTTCACGTCCTCGGGTTCGACAAGGCCATCCCACCCGAGGAATCGGGAGCGATCGGTCCCAATCTCAGCGGCCCGTTTGGGGAGCTCAAGCCGCGGGTGTTGCGGCTGCCGGAAGGTCGCGTCAGCCTCGCCGGCGAGGGGCCTCTGGGCGACATCTACGTGTTAGCCGTGGACGTGGAAGCCGCGGTCGAAGCCGTTCACGTCGTGCGGACCGTGACCTCGGTGCCCCACAAGGTCTACCTCGACGGCGAGCTGCTCTACTCGCGGCGCAGCTTCGAGCGCTTCGAGCCCACGGTCAGCGCGGCCGGCGTTGAGCTCTCCCGCGGGCGCCATCGCGTCGTCGTCAAGCTCGCCAAGGAGGATCGCTCGGCAACCTTCGCGCTGTCGCTGATGCGCCAGGATGGGCGGCCCGCGCAGCTTCAGTTCCTTCCCGCGGAAGGACCCGCCGCCCGCTGGAGCGGAGTTAAAAAGGTCGATGTAGCTTTGGTGTATCCGGACGCGAAAAGTCTCGCCGATGCCCTGCGGCCGGAAGCCGGCGAATTGCTGGCGTCGTTCATCGCCGCGCGCGACGCAATGGTCCGCGACCGCGACGGCGCCAAGCGGTTGGCAGCACAGCTGTCGACGCTCTCTCGAGCACCGGCCGTCGGCGCGCTGGTGGCTGAGATTGCCGTCGGCGATCGAACCGTCTCCAGCCGAATTGCCAGAGGACGCGCGACGCGCGAGCTCGAGACCAGCACCGCCAAAGATGCGGGTGAAGTTGAAGCGCTCATCTCCCGAGTGACCTTGGCCCTCGATGATGGGCGGCTCGGCGAAGCATCAGAGCTGGTGAAGCGCGCGCGCGCCGCCTACCCAAGCACCGGCTATCCGGTGCTGATGCTGCAAGCGCGGACCGAGCTTTCCCTGGGGCTGGATGCACAGGCGGATCAAGCCGCCCTGGAGGCGCTTTCCGCGCAACCCGACCTGTGCGACGCGCTCTCGCTTCGCTACGACTTGGCTCGCCGGCGCGACGATGTGACGCGGGTGGACGCCCTGCTTTCCGACTTGAAAACCTGCCCCGGGGCTCAAGTGCGCATGGCGGAGCTCGCGAAATCGCGCGGCGACTTGACGGCCGCTGCATCGCTCTACGAAGAGCTGGTCGCCCGCGACCCTGGTCAGATTCCCAACTCCAATGCGCTGTCCACCATTTATGTGTCGCAGCGCCGGTTCGCCGATGCCGTCAAGCTGCTCGAGCGCCTCAGCGCATTGTGGCCGCGGAACTCTTTCCTGCCAAAGCGGCTGGGGGACGTGTACGAGTTCTGGGATAAAAGCGAGGAGGCGCAGCGCGAGCGAGAGCGGGCGCTGGCGATCGACGGGTCCGATCTGTCGCTTCGCAGGTTGGTCGAGCGCCGACGAACGGGTAAGGAGGTGCTTGCGGACCAAGCGATCGACGGCAAGTCGGCGATCGACTCCTACGAGGCGCAACAGGGAACCCAAGATGCCGCCGGCGCGTTCGTGCTCGACGCTGCGGCAGTGCGGGCCTTTTCCGATGGATCGACGGTAGACCGAATTCACATCGTCCAGAAGGCGCTCGAGCAGAGCGGACTGTCCGAGCTCGCCGAGGTGTCGATTCCCAGCGGCGCTCAGGTGCTCACCGTGCGCACCTGGAAGCCCGACGGAACATTTCTCGAGCCCGAGAACATCGAGGGCAAGGACTCCATCAGCATGCCGGGCGTGCAGGTAGGCGACTATGTGGAGTACGAGTTCCTCCATGCTCACCCCGCGCGCGGCCCCTCTCAGCCGGGATTCACGACTGCAAGCTTTTATTACCGGGTCGCGCGGATGCCGAACAATTGGTCGACCTACGTCGTCCTCGCGCCGCGCGGTATGGGCCTGGCGGTGGACGCGCACAACATGACGGCGCCGCAGCCGCAGTCGCAGGGCGGCGAGGACGTCTTCTTCCATGAAGAGAAGCACGTGACCCCATTCATTCCCGAGCCGGACAGCGCTCCTTCCGGCAACGAGTACCTCCCGTTCGTGTCGGTCGGCGCGGGCGCCACGGGAAACGAAGGATTGATCGAAAGCTACGGAGACGTATTCATCGATCGAGCACAGCAGAATTTCGAGGTCGAGCAGTTCGCTCGGAGCGCAACGCAGGGCAAGCAGGGGCGCGAAGCAGTCCGGGCTCTCTACAGCGCGGTGATGCACCGACTCTCCGGAAGAGACTCGGCCCTTGCGCAGTCCGCTTCATCCTCGATCGCCCAGAACCGGGGAAGCCGCCTGTGGGCGCTCAAGGCGAGCCTCGAGGCGATCGGCATTCCCGCCCGCATCGCGGCGGTGAGGACCTTCGGCGTGGACCCGGCTGCATACCGCTTCCCGAACGAATCGCTGATTCCGTATTTCTGCGTCCGGGCCGAGCTGCCCGACGGCAGCGAAGTATGGCTCGACACGCTGGTGCGATTCGGTCCGTTCGGCGAGCTTCCAGAACAAGCGACCGGACGAGACGCGTGGCTGCTTCCGGAGCCAGGCAGGCCCTTGCGCAAGCTGAAGACGCCGCCGAAAAGCGTTTCCACGGGAAAGGAGATCCAGCTCAAGCTGAAGCTCGAGCCCGATGGAAAGCTGAGCGGCTGGGGTCGCGAAACGTACCTGGGGTTCGAGGCTGCACAGCTGGCCGAGGCGTTCGAGGCGCTCTCGCCGCAGCAGCGCGACCAGGCCCTGGAGGGAGCGCTTTCGCGCTACTTCGGAGGCGCGGAGCTCTCGGAGCTCAAACTGGATCTCAAGCGCGACGTCGGAATGCCTCTGGTCGTGCAGTACTCCTTTGCCGCCCCTCGATTTGCGCGGGTGGAAGGCGGGCAACTGGTGCTTGGGCCGCTCACATTCCCGGCTCACCTCGGCCGGCGATTCGTGCAGGTCGGCTCGCGCAAGACCCCGCTCTACGTCGACAGCACCGAGCGAAACCACACCGTCGCCACACTGGAGCTTCCCCCGGGGTATTCGCTCTCGCAGCCGTTGGGCGAAGCAAAAACCCAAGGTGCGTACGGCAACTTCCTTCGCAAAGAGCGCCAGGAGAAGAATCAAGTGCTGATCGAGGAAACGTACCGCCTGGACATGGCACGCATTCCCCCCGCCCAATACGACGAGTTCACCCGCTTCGCCGCTGAAGTCGATTTGATCCAGGGACGGGACTTGGTGGTTGAAAAAAAGTGAGCGTCGAAGCTTCGCGATCTTGGCAGCCCGTCCTCGAAGGTCAGCTGGCCAAGAGCGCGGTGGAATCCGTCCGCGCGATCGCCGCACGGCTGCGCGAAAAGACCGCCTCATCCCGAGCATCTCTCGCGCTCGGCCACGCCGGCCTGGCGGTTTTCTTCGGCTATCTTCCAGACGAGCTGCTGGACGCGGAGGCGCGCGAGATCTCCGAGAGCTACCTTGACTTCGCCGCGGAAGCCGTGGCCTCACAAACGATGTCGGCCTCGTTCTTCCCCGGATTTACCGGGGTGGCTTGGGCGCTCGAGCACCTGGGCGCGCGCAATAATGGAGCCAACGCCGATGATCCAAACGAAGAAATCGACGAAGCCCTGGAAAGGCTCTTGGAGGTTTCTCCGTGGACCGGCCCGTACGAGTTGGCCGGCGGGCTGGTGGGGATTGGGGCGTACGCGCTCGAGCGACTTCCCCGTCCCCGCGCCGCCCGGTGCCTGGCGCACGTCGTCGATCGGCTGCACGAGCTGGCCGAACAGCTCCCCGATGGAGTCGCCTGGAGGACGGCGCCGCGTTTCCTGACGCTGGCCACCCCTCAGCAATGTCCGAATGGCTACTTCGACCTCGGAGTCGCCCACGGCATCCCCGGGGCGATCTGCATTCTCGCGGCGGCGGCGCAGGCGGGAATCGCGCCGGAAAAGTGCCGGCGAACCGTTGAGCAAGCGGCGCGGTGGCTGTGGAGCTACAGACTGGGCGGGGCTGCGCACTCTCTCTTTCCGCCAATCATCGCCTCCGAGCTTGCGGCGCGACCTTCGCGAGCAGCGTGGTGCTACGGCGACGCGGGCGTTGCCGCGGCGTTGCTGACGGCTGCCCGCGCATCGCGCGACGGCGAGCTCGAGCACAGAGCCCTCGAGGTGGCCCGGGCCGTCGCTTCACGCCCTGAAGAGCTGTGCGGAGTGGTCGATGCGGGGCTTTGCCATGGCGCCGCCGGATTGGGCCACATCTTCAACCGATTCTTCCACCACAGCGGCGAGGCCTTGTTTGCAGACGCGTCCCGCAACTGGTTCTCGCGAGCCCTGGAGATGCGCCGACCAGGCCAAGGCATCGGCGGGTACTCGTCGGCGGAGAACAGCCCCGGCGGGGGCCTCGATTGGGTCGAGGACGCGAGCCTGCTCACCGGAGCCGCGGGCATCGCGCTGGCGCTGCTCGCCGCAACCACGCTCATCGAGCCCGCGTGGGATCGCCTGTTGCTGCTTTCGCTGCGCTGAAAACGAATTCCGGAATAACGAGAATGAGCGAGTTGACCAAACTCCGCTTGACACCGCGCAGCCGATCCGCATTCTGGAGGCGCGGTTAGAGAAGATTCGCCAACGGGGGAGATGCACGGAGGAAGTTATGAACAAGAGAGACTCGCGAAAGCTCTCGCTCAGCAAGGAGACCGTTCGAAGATTAGGGCAGCAGGACCTGCGCAGGATTGCGGGTGGCACGGCCGACCCGTGCACATCGGGCGATCCCAGATGCACCTGTCCTTCATTCATTGACACCTACGATTGCACGGTCGATTGCCAACCCTGTACCTCCGGCGATCCGAGGTGCACCTGCCCGTCGTTCATTTAGACGAGGCGTTTTTTACATCAGCCGCGCGCAGATGCTGCTGTGCAGGCTGGCCCCCTGCTCGGTCAGTGCAATACGGCCTGCGCGGCGCCGCGCGAAACCAGCGGCGATCAATCGCCGCATTTCCTCTTCGCGCCGAACAATGGGCTGATCGAATTCGCGGCACACCGCATCGAGATCTATCCCGCTGGAAAGCCGTAGGCCCATCGCCAACCGCTCCTCGAAGAGCTCGCGGCTTTTGAGCGACTCGCGCCACGCCTCGGGCAGCTTTCCGTCCCGGACGTCCCGCAGGTATCGCTCGGGGCTGCGATGATTGCCGTAGCGGAATGCCGACGGCGAACGCGCATGCCCGGCCGCACCTGCGCCCAGACCCAGATACTCTCCTCCGGTCCAGTACAATGAGTTGTGACGCGAGTGGAAACCGGGCCGTGCGTAGTTGGAGATCTCGTATTGAACCAGCCCGCCGGCCGCGTAGGTCTCCTGAATGACCCGAGCCATTTCGATGACGACTTCATCCGGCGGAAGCGAAATCTCGCCGCGCTCGAGCTGCCTGCCCAGCGGCACTTCCTCCGCCAGCGTCTCGCGCTCCAGCGTGAGCGCGTAAGCGGAGAGGTGCTCGGGTTTCATCGCCACCGCTCGGCGCGCATCGGACCGCACCTGATCGAGCGTTTGACCGTGAGCTCCGTAGATGAAGTCCATCGACACGTTTTCAAATCCCGCCGCCCGGGCCCGCTCGAACGCGCTCGACGCGGCATCGCCGTCGTGCTCCCGTCCGAGCGCGCGCAAGTTCGACGCCTGGAACGACTGAACGCCAATCGAGAGCCGGTTGACGCCGGCTTGACGAAATCCCAGGAAGCGAGATGCGTCCGCCGCGCCAGGGTTCGCCTCGAGCGTGATCTCCGCCGCCGGGTCGCAGTCGAACCGCTCGCGAAGCGCTTCGAGCACGAGCTCGATGCAAGATGGCTCCCAAAGCGAAGGTGTTCCACCCCCGAAAAAAATGGACTCGACCTTCCGTCGCGAAACCGGCCGCACCGGCGACGTGCGCAGGTCCATCTCGGCGATCACCGCGCGGGCGTAGCTTTGCTGCGGGACTTCCTTGGCGACGATGGATGCGAAGTCGCAGTACGGGCACTTGCTTAAACAGTAGGGAAAGTGAACGTAGACGCCGAAGCGCGCCGCGCTGATTCCGGTGATCTCGTCGATAAAACCTGCGGACGCGATCATCTACTTTTTGCCCTTGAGCTGGGCCTCCAGACGAGCCACCTTGGCCTTGAGCGATGCGGCAGCTTCCATTGCATTCTCCGCCGCTACCAGCTTCTTCTTGATCGATGCGAGGTCCGATTTCAACTGATCGCGCTCGGCGATCAGCTCCGCCGGCGCGGAGGCGGAGCCGGAGGCTTTGCCGGGCGGGAGCGGCGTCTTGACGTGGGCAATTGCCGCTTCCAGCGCGTCGATCCGAGCCTCGAGCTCCTTCTTGTTGCTCTCCGCTGAGGCCGCGCGCTTTTCCAATGTGTCGCGCTCTCGCCGTTCCTTTTGCAAAAGGCCCTGCAGCTCCGAACAACGCTGCTGGCTACTCGCCAGCTCGTCGCGAGCTTTTCGATTGCCGGCTTGGTCGCTTCGGGCGCTTCCCAACTGCGACTCGAGCGATGCGATTTGGCGCGCCAGCGCCTCCGCCTTCCCCTCGGCGTCCACCAGTCGCCCCTCCAGCTCGGAGCGCTTCTCCTCCTCGCCCATCAGCGCTGTTTGCAGCTCGGTGATTTTCCGCTGCGTGCTCGAGGTGAGCTCGTCCTTGAGCTTTTTCAGGTGCTGATCGGCTTGGGCCTTGGCATGGGCTTTTTCACTCTGCAAACGAGCGGCCCAGGCCTTGGCCTGCTCGAGCTGTTCCAGCGCCGCTTGAGCGCGCGCTTGCGATTCCTGCGTCGACTGCCGGGCATGCTCCTGGGCTTCGAGCGCTTCGCGGCGCGACCGCTCCTGTGCATCCTGGATCGAACGCCGAGCCTGCTCCTGGACTTCGTGCACGGAACGGCGGGCGTGTTCCTGCGCCTGTGCTGCCGCGGAAGTTATCTCGTCCTCCAACTCTCGAATTCGCGCATTCAGCGCTTCGATGTCGCTGCGGCTTGCCTCGCGCTCAGCGATCGCCGCGTCGCGCTCGGCGACAACCGTCCTCAGCTCCTCCGACGTTCGCTCCAACTCGCTGGAGATGCGTTCATTTTCCGAGCTGACCTCTTGGTACTGCTCGTTGACGGCTTCGAGATCCCCTACCGCTTCCAACTTGCGCGCCGTCAGCTCACTCACTTGCTCCTCGGCCCTCCTGAGGGCCTCTTTCAGCTCAACCAGCTCATCGGCCAGCTCGGCGCGATCTTGGCGTTCCTTTTCCACAGCTTCGGTGAGCTGGGGAACCTGCACCTCCACTTCAGCCAAAGCCTTGGACAAGAGCTTGCGCTCTTCCACCACCGCCTGGAAGTCCGCTTCCAGACCCGATGCCTTCGCTTCCGCCTCGCCGGCTCGCGCCTCACTTTGCTGGGCCGTCGACTTCGCCCACTCAAACTGCTGCGACAACTCTTCGAGGCGGGCGGGGAAATCCTTGAGCCTGTCCACCTCCGCATAGGCCGCCTCGAGCTGCGCCTTGATGACCTGCGCCGCCTCGCGAACCTGATCCGCCTCCTGCTCTCGTTCGGCGTAAAGCGCCCTCGCGCGCGCCAGCGTCTCCTGCTTCTGCTTGAGCACCAGCCGGAAGTACTCCAGCTTCTCCTCGGGCAAACCGCGGGGAAGGCGCGGCTCCGGCGGCTCTTGGAAGGGATCTCCCGCCGGGCGAGGGAAGGGTGGTGGCAACGGCGGCGCTAAACCGACGGCGCCCGACATCGCCGGAGGCTGACCGCGGGGCGCTGTCGATCGCCGGGGCGGAAGCGGCGGCGGCGCGGGCGGGCCGCTCGGCTGCGACTTGGGCACGGGAGGTGGGCCTGCCGCAGCCGCGGACTTGATTTCTCCTGAGCCTTCGCCGGAAAGAAGGGGTTCGTCATCTTCGACGAGGATCTCGCGCAAATCGAGGACCGGATCGCCGTCGTTTGGGCCACCCTTCTTCATGCGATAATAGGAAACACTATCGCTTTGCGGGCGAGTTCCAAAGGCGCGGCGCCCAGGCATCCCTTGCGGCGCCGTGCCTCCAGTGTCAGTTTGGCGAGACGATGGGCAAGCGCTTTGAGCTCGACAATGGGCTGAGGGTGGTTTTCGAGGAGCAGCATGCCGCCAAGGTCGCCGCTTTCCAGATTTGGGTGAACGCTGGAAGCGCGGATGAGCAGCCGGACGAGGCTGGCCTGGCGCACCTGCATGAGCACATGCTCTTCAAGGGAACGGGGCGGCGCCGGCCGGGCGAGATCGCCCGGGAAATCGAGGAGCGGGGCGGCGAGATCAACGCTTGGACCTCCTTCGACCAGACCGTGTACCACGTGGTGCTCGCCAGTCAGTTCGCCCAGGTGGGCCTGGACGTTCTGGGCGACGCGATCCGCAACTCCGCGTTCGACGCGGAGGAGCTGTCGAAGGAAATCGAAGTCGTCTGCGAAGAGATTCGGCGGGCGAACGATCTTCCCGCCCGGCGAGCCTCGCGCGACTTGTTCGCGACTGCCTACCGCGTGCATCCGTACCGACGCCCGGTGATCGGCACCGAGGACAGCGTTCGCAGCTTCACTCGCGAGCGCGTGCTCGGCTTCTACGGCCGAAACTACGCTCCGCCGAACATGGTGCTGGCGGCTGCCGGCGACTTCAGCGAAGCGGACTTGAAGCGATGGGCGGACGAGCTTTGCGGTGGCGATTGGGGGCGCACCTACCGCGGTTCCCAGCCACGCCCGCCGGAGCCGCCCCGAGAAGAGCAGCGGCTCTTGGTGCGAGAGGACGAGGCCAAGGAAGCCTATCTGAATCTTGCCTTCGGGATTCCATCGGTCGAGCACGAAGACGCTCCGGCGCTCGATCTGCTCGCCGTGCTCCTAGGCCAGGGCGAAGCATCGCGCCTGGTGATGGAGGTGAAGCGCAAGCGGTCGTTGGTCAACGACATCCGAGCATTCGCCTACACGCCTCGCGATCCGGGGCTGATGGTCGCGGCGATGACGCTGCCCCCGCAGAAGATTGCGGAAGCGTTGGCCACGACGGCGGCGTTGATCCTCCAGCTGCGCACATCGCTCATCTCCGAGAGCGAGCTTGCCACCGTCAAGGCGCTGATCGAGGCGGAGACGGTTTACCAGCGGGAGACGGTGCAGGGACTGGCTCGTAAATTGGGATTCTACGAAGCGTCGGCCGGCGGCATCGAGAAAGAAGCCCGGTACTATCAAAGGATCGGCGAGCTCACGCCAGAGCAGGTGCGCGAGGTCAGCGAGAGATATTTTCGGCCGGAGAGCGCGATTCTCACCTGCCTCGTTCCTCCCGGATCCGTTTTCGACGCCGGGATCGCTGCGGAGGTCCTCGACCGAGCAGCCCGCGAAACCCCCAGCGCACCCGCCGGACGCGGCGTTCCGAAGCACGAATCACCCCCGGTGGTGACGACGCCGATCGCCGCGCGGGGCGACCAAACAGCGGTGATTGTCGAGCGCCTGCCCTCGGGTGCGACGATCGTCGTACGCGAAGAGGCCGCCGCTCCGCTGTTTGCCATTCGCGCCGCTTTCGAAGGCGGGCTTCGCTTCGAGACCGAGGAGACCAATGGCCTCACCGCGCTCTTGGCCCGGATGATGACTCGGGGAACCCGGAGCCACGACGCGGAGGAGATCTCCCATCTGGTGGACAGCCTCTCCGGCTCTCTCGGTGCTCAAGCCGGTCGGAATTCCCTGAGCCTTCGAGGCGAATTTCTCTCGCGCCACTTCGAGCGGGCATTCGGCCTCTTCGCGGACTGCCTTCTCAATCCGACTTTCCCCGAGGTCGAGTTCGATCGCGAGCGGAAGCTGCTCCTGCAGGACATCCTCGCACGGGAGGACAACCCGGCCGGCCTGGCGCACGACTTATTCGCCCGCACCTTCTACCAGCGGCATCCCTACCGCTTGCCGACCTTCGGCCAAACCAAATCCGTCGAGCACCTCACCCCTGCAGCGCTCGCCGAGCATCACCAGAGTTACCACAACCCCGCACGGATGACCCTGTGCGTGGTAGGCGACGTCAAGGCGGGCCGCGTCCTGGCTCTGGCGCGCGACGTCTTCGGCAAGCCGGGGAGAAGCGCGGCGCGGCCGCCGGAAGTTCCGATCGAGCCGCCGCCCGAGCGGCAGAGGTGGGCCAGGCACCCGCTGAGCCGGGCGCAATCCCACCTCATCCTTGGATTTCCCGGAGCGCGCGTGACGGACTCGTGGAGGCACGCGCTCGATGTCCTCTCCACTGTGCTGTCCGGCCAAGGCGGAAGACTCTTCATCGAGCTGCGCGATAAGCGATCGATGGCCTACAGCGTCAGCAGCTTCTCTGTCGAAGGGGTGGATCCCGGATATTTTGGCGTTTACATCGCGACCAGCCCGTCGAAGGCTGACGCCGCTGTCCAGGCAATCCGCGCAGAGCTCGTCCGCGCGCGGGACGAGAAGATCGATCCCGCCGAGCTAAGGCGCGCGCAGCGGCACCTGGTGGGCACGCACGAGATCGGCTTGCAGAGAAACGGCGCTCGAGCCGCGCTGCTGGCGCTCGATCATTGCTACGGGATCGGCGTGGAAAACTTCCTTCATTACGCCGACCAAATCTCCGCGATCACCGCGGAGCAGGTGCAGCAGGTGGCGCAGCGGGTGATCGATTTTGATCACTCCGCGCTGGCGGTGGTCGGACCATGAGCATGCGCGCGAGCTACTTCGCGCTTTCCGCAGAGCTGGTGGAGGCGTCTGCGGAGCTTGCGCAATGGTTGCTCCACGAAAACGGCTCGCTCGGCCTGGAAATTCGCGAACCGTCGGTGCGGCCGATGCCTGGGGAGCCGCCGCTGCCGGGCGGCAAGGTACGCGTGGTCGCCTTCTTCGCCGAGCGCGGCCAGGCCGAGCGGGCGCGCGCCGAGCTTCAACGGGCACTTCCGGAAGCCGCGCTTACTTTGGGCGAAGCGCTTTGCGAAGACTGGTCAGAGAGCTGGAAGTCGCAGGTGCGCTCCTCGCAGGTGGGCCGGATCTGGGTGGGGCCGCCGTGGCGAGCGGGCGATGCGGCGCCGGGGTCGGTTCGAATTGTGATCGAGCCCAAGATGGCTTTCGGAACCGGCGACCATCCTACCACTCAGCTGTGCCTGGAGGTGTTGGACCAATATCTCACGCTGTTGCCCGGGCAGAGCGTTCTCGACGTTGGGACGGGCTCGGGCGTGCTGGCGATAGCTGCTCGAAAGCTCGGCGCCGGGCGCGTGCGCGGAGTGGACACCGATTCGATGGCGATCGAGCTGGCGACGGAGAATTGCGCCTTGAATGACGCGGACCAAATCGAGCTGTCCACGGCTCGAGTGGAATCGATTACCGAGCCGTTCGACATCATCGTGGCCAACATCTTCGCCAATGAGCTGATCCAGCTCGCGCCGCATTTTCGGCGAATCGCGCGACAACGCGTGGTTCTCTCCGGAATACTCGTTGAGCAAGCAGCGGAGGTGGCCGCCGCTTATCGCGAGCGCGGATTCGCGCCGGCTCATACGCAGGTGCGCGGCGACTGGGTTCGCTTGGAGCTGGGACCCGAGTAGAGGCACCGCCATGGTTCGCCTCCTTTACCCGGTCCCCGACGACCCTCCGCCGACGATTCGAGTTGAGGGAGTCCGCTTCCACCACCTGATTCACGTGCTCCGCCTCCGAGCCGGCGACCCATTCGAGGTTTTTGATGGCCGGGGCCGATCGTTTTCAGCGCGCGTCGCGGCCGTGGATCGAACCACCGCCGATATCTCAGTCGGCTCGCCGGTCGCGGCCACGAGCGAGCGACCGATAATGCTGATCCAGGCGCTGCCCAAGGCGGAGAAGATGGATTGGATCATCCAGAAGGGGACCGAGCTCGGCGCTGCCGCCTTTGCTCCCGTTCAGTCAAGGAGAAGCGTGGTCCGCTTACTTGGGTCGACGGCGGAAAAACGGGTGCAGCGCTGGCGAAAAATTGCGGAAGAGGCGGCGAGGCAGTGCGGTCGTAGCGACGTTCCGACAATCTTACCGGTCGATGCGCTCGAAGCCCGGGTCAAAGCGGCCTCGGCCACCATGCGCTGCTACGTCCTCGACGAAGAGGAGCGCTCCCTGTCATTGGCGCAGGCCTTCTCTCCGGCGATGGCGGACAAGTCTCCGATCGCGCTCATCGTCGGACCCGAAGGTGGCTTCGAACGGGGAGAGGTGGAGTCGATGTCGGACCTGGGCGCGACGAAGGCGACCCTTGGCAAAACGAGGCTGCGGGCGGAAACGGCGGCGATCGTCGGACTCGCAGTTATTCTCCACCTTGACGGCCGGATTGGGTAATTGAAGTCTTGGCGCAGGTTTCTTGATCTCCGGCCCGAGTCGTCCTGAGATCGCCCTCTTCTGGAGGCGTGTTGTGTCCAAGTGCATTAAGTGCGGCTCCCCGTTGCCAGCTGTTGGGGAATGCCCGAGCTGCGGAGGTACCGGCATCGTCAGCCCCGGCAGGATGCCCTCGCTGCTGGACAAGGACCTACAGCTCGACCGCCGCCGCGGCGATTCGCTTGGCGCCGCTCCGCCGCCGTTGCCCAGCGCCCGGTCCGCGGCGCCGGCAATGCCTGCCGAGAACACCCCCGCCAGCCGCGCTTCTCAGTCCAGCGAAGGAACCAGCTCCGCACCGCCGCCTTCTCCTCTATCCAAGGCGTCACCCAGCTCCGAAGCTCCGCACGCCCCTCAACCCAGCGCGACCAGCCGCCCTCCGCCCGCGGCCCAGTACAGCAAGTCACCCAACTCCGCGGCGCCGCGCGTTCCTCAATCCGCCGCAGTAAGCAGCTCTCCTTCAGCGCCTCAGTCGAGTGAATCGTCCAACTCGCCAGCGCCGCGCGCTCAATCGGTCGCGGTGCGCCGGTTTCCTTCGGCACTTCAATCAAGCCCATCACCCAACTCCGAAGGGCCGCACGCTCTCGAACCCGGCGCGACCAGCCGCCCTCCGTCGGCCGCTCAATTCAGCCCGTCCCTTAATTCCGAACCGGCGCGCGTTCCTCAACCCGGCGCTGCACCCAGCTCTGCTTCGGCACCCCAGGCGCGCCCGTTGCCCAGCCCCGCAGCGCCGCGCGTTGTTCAACCCAGCGCCGCACGCAGCGGTGCTTCGGCGCCTCAATCGAGCCCATCGCCCAACGCCGCAGCGCCACGTGTTCCTCAACCCAGCCCGGCTTCGGCGCCCAAGCCAGGCCCATCCCCCAGCGCTGCAGCCCCGCGCATCCCGCAACCCGCCGCGCCAACCAGCTCTCCTACGCCGCGCGCGCCGCAGCCCGGTGCATCACTCAGCTCCTCGACGCGCGTACCCCAAACGAGCGCATCGGCGAGCTCCTCGACACGACCTCCCGAGGCCAGCGCACCGGCGACCGCGCCATCGCCTCGCGCTCCTCCGTCGCCGTCAGCGCGGGGGTTCGCACCGCAGAGAGCTCCCCAAATGGAGGCAGCAAAAACTAAAAGCCCCGCCGTTGCTCCCTCTTCGCACCCGATGATCGACGCAGCTCGTGCTGCTGCGGTCGCCGGTCAGCCGATGGCTCCGGCGCCGCCGGTGAAGACGGAAGTGCCGCGGACGATCACGCCACCCGCCAGAGCGGAAATGCCGCGGACGATTACCCCACCCGCCAGAGCGGAAACGCCGCGATCGATCACCCCGTCCGAGTTTCCTGGCCTGACGGGACCGAGCCCGGCCAGCGCCGAAGTGCCCAGCGCGAGGCTGAATGTGGCGACCATCGAAGCCACGGCTCCACAGGGAGGCGTCCAAGAATTCCATGCTCGAGTCGCGCCGCTTTGGCGAAGGGCTCTTGCCTTGACCGTGGATGGACTGGCCATCGGTGGCGTGGCTGCTCTGTACTTATGGATCGCGTCCGCGATCACCGGCGCATCCGCACATGCATCGCGTCTCAGCGGGATCGACAAGTGGGTCGCCCGCGCCCACGCGCTTCAGCCGGCCCTGCTTCCTGGATTGATCCTCGCGGTGGTCATCGCGCTCGCCTACGCGGCGGCGTTCGCCGTCCTTCTCAACGGTCGCACCTTTGGGCGCCTGATGGCGGGCATTCGCCTGGTGGATGCGAGCGGTCTCCCACCATCACCTACGCGCGCCGTCATCCGCGCTCTTCTTTCTGGGGTGTCGTTTGCGCTCTTCCTGGGTGGATTCTGGCTCGCTCTGTTCGACCGACGCGGACAGACCTTGCACGACAAACTGACCTCGACCTTTTTGGTGCGCCCGGTCTGACCTCTTCGTGGGTCGGATATCCGAGACAGTAAAATGTCTCGCCAATGCCGACCCGCTTGACCGAGCACCTCGTTTCACGCGGTTTGCTTTCCGCCGAGCAGGCGGCGCAGGCGCTGAACGCCCAGCGCGCCTCTCCCGGTGGGCTGGACACGCATCTGCTGGAGCAGGGAGCGATCAGCGAATCGGCATTGCTCCACGCCGTTTCCGAAGTCTCGGGCCAGCGGGCGATCGACCTTGCGGATTTCGAGGTGAATCACGACGTCCGCTCGCTGATTCCACCGAAGATCGCCGACCGATTCCGGCTCGTGCCGCTCTCCGTTCAGGGGGACGCCTTGCACGTAGCCTGCTGCTACCCGGTTCCGGACCGAGGGCTGCAGGAGATGAGCTTCCTGCTCAATAAGCGCCTCGAGCTGTGGATTGGGCTGGAGGTCCGGATCCGCGACTGGATGAGGAGCATCTACGACGCGCCGCTGAGCGAGCGGTTCGCCTCACTGTTGGCTCGCCTCGATTCGAGCCGAAGGCAGCAGGCTCAGAAGAAAAAGACCACCGCCTTCGCCGAGGAGGTGACGCTTGAGCAATCTCTCACTCAAGATCTGATCGACCGACTGGCGCATTCGATCGTCGACGAGGTGATCTCGGGCAATGGGGTAACCGGCGATCCGACTCAACCGCTCGCGTCAGAGCAAGTCGACCTCGGGGCGGTAGCGGACGCAGAACCAGAGTTGCCCGAGGATCTGCTCTCGTCTCCGATCGCGGTTCGTCCACGGCCATCGCTCTCGAAGCTGCCGGGCCCGGCGCTCAGCGCGGTCCCCGCTCAAAGATACGGTGAGTGGGATCCACAGGCGATTCCCGACTGGACCCTGTCCCAGGCTCGCGCGGTCCTGAAGAATGCGGCAAAAGACCGGGACCAACTCATCGACGTCACCCTCCAGTATGCTCGCCGAACGTTCGAGTTCACCGCTCTGTTCGCAGTCATTCGCGGCGCCGCCACCATTTGGCAAGTGCGGGGAGAGGGGCGCGATGCACCAACGACGCCGCCGCTCCCGCTTCCAATCGACGCGCCTTCGATCTTCCGCGCCGTTTGCACCACGCGAAGAAGCTACGTGGGGCCAGTGCCGCCCGATCCTTTGACGCGAGCTTTTCTTGCGCAACTCGGCCGGCGGCCAAGGACGATCTTCGTTTTCCCGGTCGAGGTGAGCGGGAGGTTGGTCGCTATCTTTTACGGTGATTGCTCGCACCAGCCGATGAGCCGCCGCCGACTTTCGGATTTCGTCCTTTTTTGCCAGGAGCTTCCGCGCGCGTTCCAGGAGTTGATCGTGCTTCGGCGCCACCTCCGGGAGGGGATGGCGAACGGCCACGACAAGTCCGACGGCGAGGAGCAAGGCCTCCCGGAGTCGATCGCAAAGGTCGTTTGGTCGCCTGCGGAGAGCGGCAGCGAGATCACTCCGGTGAAGATGCTGCCGCCGCCACCCACCGTGTCCCGCCGATTGTTGCCCGATTTCGGGATGCTGCTGCGAAGGTTGACCGGCGCCGATCCGGAAAAGCGCGTGAGTGCGCTGGCCGAGCTTGGGCGATTTCCGGAAGCCTCCGCCGAAAAGCTCGTCCTCCACTTCCCCGGCCCAACGGCATGGTCGCGACTGGCGGTGGTCGACCTGCCGGAGGCGGAGGAGCTCGGGCCAATCCCGGCAGCGCTCTCCTCATTGGGCCAACCGGCGGCTCGAGCTCTGGCGCCCCTGCTCGACTCCAACAATCCGTATACCCGGTACTTCGCCCTGTTGACTGCCGGCAGTCTTCCCTACTCTGAGGTGGTAGACGGAATCCTGCGAGGGCTCTTCGCGGTCGAGCCGGAAATCTCATCTGCCGCACGCTCGGCCGCCACCGCCTTTCGCCGCAATCCGATCTTCGAAAGGGCGATCAAACATCTGCGGCAAGAGCTCGCCAGCACTGACTCGCTCAGGCGTTCGCTCGCCGCCCGCGCTCTCGGAATGCTCCATGACCGCGATTCGATCGACGGGCTGATTGGCCTCACCGGCTCAGAGGACCAATCCTCTGCCGCGGCGGCCGCGGAAGCGCTCCGCGAAATCACCAAGGCGTCGTTCGGTCCAATGATGCGCGATTGGAGAATGTGGTGGGCCGACAATCGGGACAAGACCCGAGCGGAGTGGCTGGTCGCCGCGCTCAGCAGCAAGGATGCACCATCGCGGTTCTCCGCGATCCAAGAGCTGTCGAAGGCCTTCAACGACAACCTTGGCTACTTTGCCGATGCGCCCACTCAGCAGCGGAACCCGGCGGTCCGCCGTTGGGAAGCGTTGATCAACGGTTCCCCTCGGAACCGGCGGGACGTCTAAGCAAGCCGAGCGCCTCGAGCTGCGACGCAAACTGCTCAACCGACTGAAGGACGTAGGCGCGGAGTCCAACCTGCCTCGCGGCTTCGACGTACTCGGGAAGGTCGTCGAAAAAGGCCGTGCGCGCCGGCGCGGAGCCCGCTCGGCGCAGCGCTTCCTTATAGATCGCCGGATCCGGCTTCATCAGACCGAGCTCGTAAGACAGCACGAGGCCATCGAAGCGGCGCAAAACGGGCAGCTCGCCCCTCAGGTACTCCATGTGGATGGCGTTGGTGTTCGAGAGCAGGAGAAGCTTGACTCGGCCCAAGAGCGTCTCGACCCACGGGAGGATTGCCTGGTTGACGGTGAAGTGGGAGTTCCATGCCCGCTCGAACTCCTCCCGGTCCATCTCCACCTTCAGAGCCCCGCAGATTTCCCGGCGTATGCCCTCTGCGTCGAGCTTGCCCAAGTGGATCGAGCTCCACAGGGCGGGCGGAACGAGGCGAGCAACGGCGTCGCCGCTCAAGCCGGCGTGTTCCCCAAAGGTGCGAAAGAGCTGCTCGTTGTCGTGAAGCACGAGCACGTTTCCCAGATCGAGGATGACTGCGTCTACGTGTTGCTCGCCGCTCGCGCTCACGCGTTTGCTCTCCGGCCCACCGAATCGATTGACTCGGGCTGGGCGTATCCATTATCGCCCTTCGCTCATTGCTTTCGGAGGGTCAATTGAGCTGTACCAAGGCGGCAGTGAATCGGATGCTCGTTGCGGTGGGAGTAGCCCTGATGACGACGGTGGGTCAAGGTTGCGCCTGGAATCGCGCCGATGCGGCGTCGACGGGCTCGGCGGGGGCCGCAGGCGCGCCGGCGCCTGGCTCGCTGCGCGAGGTGGCCATGGCATCTCGCGGTGCGGCCCAAATCGTCCAGAGCCTGACCGACGAGGTCGGCCCGCGGCTCGCCGGCTCGTCCGCGAGCAGGGCCGCGGTCGAGTGGGCCGTCCGCACTTTGCAGGCGCGCGGCTTTGCGAATGTGCACACCGAGCCGGTGACCGTTCCCCATTGGCAACGGGGCGAAGAGAGAGGTGCCGTGGTCTCGCCGGTGGCGCAGCCGGTCCAATTGACCGCGCTCGGCGGCAGCATCGGGACGCCGCCAGGCGGATTGGAAGCTGAAGTCGTCGAGGTCGATTCGTTGGAGGCGCTGGACAAGCTCGGGAAAGCGGCGGTGGCGGGAAAGATCGTCTTCTACAACGTTCCGATGCCTCGCGCCCGCGACGGCTCAGGCTACGGGAAGGCGGTCCAGGTGCGAGGCGCAGGCGCGATCCGCGCCGCGGCCTTGGGTGGGGTGGGCGTGGTGATTCGTTCGGTCGGGACAGACCAAAATCGACTCCCCCACACAGGCGCGATGAGGCGCGATGAGAACTCGCCGACCGTTCCCGCAGCGGCCCTTTCCATTCCGGACGCGGATCTGCTCCATCGACTGCTGACCGAGCACAAGTCCGTCAGGCTCGCGCTGACCCTCGGGTGTCGCTGGCTGCCGGACGCGCAATCGGCAAATGTGATCGGCGAGATTCCCGGTTCGGGCGCCCCGGATGAGATCGTCCTCCTCGGCGCCCATCTCGACTCGTGGGATCTCGGCACCGGCGCGCTCGACGACGGCGCGGGCGTGGGCATCGTCGTGAATGCGGCGCAGCAGATCGGATCGCTTCAGCTCCGACCGCGAAGAACTGTCCGCGTCATCCTCTTCGCCAACGAGGAGAACGGATTGTCGGGCGCTCGCGCCTACGCTCAAGCCCACCAAATCGAGGCAGCCAAGCACATCGCCGCGCTCGAAGCGGACGCCGGGACCGCTCGCGCGTATGCGCTGCGCTACCTCGGCGCGCCCGAGGGTCGCGCAAGATTGTTGGAGATCGCCGCCGGCCTCAAGCCGCTCGGCATCGATTTCGACGATGCCGATGCTCACGGAGGAGCGGACCTGGGTCCTCTGCGCGCGCTCGGCGTCCCGATGATCGACCTGGCGCAGGATGTCACCACCTACTTCGATTTTCACCACACCGCCAACGACACCTTCGACAAGATCGATCCCGAAGCGCTGGCGCAGGTTTCGGCCGCGGTTGCCTTGGCGGCAAACGGCATCGCGAACATGAACGGCGACTTCGGACGCGTGCCGCCGGACAAGCGAGAGAGCAATCGCGGCGGTCTCCTCCGAATGAGCTTCTGACGCGCGCGTCGGGTACCGGGGTTGACACGCTCCCGCGTTGGTGGTGCAACCGCGCTCATGGATCAGGACATCCAGGTGAGGCAGTACTCACCGGCAAAAAGCCCGGGGCACGCTCGTCGACGAGCCGCGATAATGCTGGTGGTCGCTACCGGCATCGCCAGCCTCATCGGGGCTGGCATTTTCATCGCCGTGCTCCAAAGCGAATGGATGACCGGCGGCTTTTCAAGCATCGCGCGCTTCATGTTCGGAAAACCGGTTTGGGCCATCATCGCTGCGACCTCGCCGCTGGCTGCGGCGCTTCTGGTCGGCTATGGGTACATGCAGCGCGCAATCCGCGGGCGAGCGGCTCGGCGCGCCGGCGCTGCCGACGCGGAGACGCGTCCGTAGATGATGGCACCGCTGCTGGCGAGCGTGCTCGGAGCCGTCGCGCTCCCTCGCGCTCCCGACAACGCCAACCTGATCATCCACGCCCCGCGGTTGGATCAGCTCGCCGGCGTGCTCGCTTTCTTCGAGGCGGCCGGGAAGCGCGCGCCGCTGCTGCGCCCGTCCAGCTGGAGATCCGAGTTCCATCCCATCCTCGACGTCGATATTGGGCAAGTCGAATCGGTGAAGCGGGCTGGAATCGATCCGGCGTCCTGGGCGACCGTCAGCTTCCTCGGCGAGGATCGCATCACCTGCACGACGCTGCGCGATGCAAAAGCTTTCGAATCGCGCGCCTCGCAAAGGCTCGCCTCGTTGGGAAAGGCGTGGACCTCCCAATCGGGAGGCTCGGTGCTTCACGGAGCCGCATCCCAAGGACGAGTGGTCGCCGGCTACGCGATTCGGCGGCAGCAGGCATGCGCGGTGAGCAGCGCGCGAAATGCGGAGGCGTTGCTCAAGCAGGCAGCGAAGCTCCTCGCGACTGCTCCCGATGGCCGGCGGTGGCCCGGCCTCGAATCCATTCCCGGGCGCGTGTACTTGATTTCGCCACACTTCACGGTCGGATTGACCGGCAGCAGCGCGACGCTGTCGATCGCCGGTCGGGCAACGGAGATAAGCTCTCCCCGACTCAAACCGATTGCCTCGAGCCCTTACCCGGAGACCGCCGCCGGCCTGTTGTTCGTGCGAGCTCACATGGAAAGTGTGCCTCGAGCGCTGGTCGAGTCCTCGGTCGTGCCCGACCTGAAGATGCTCTGCTCCGGCTGCGACGAGCGCGACGTTCACCAGCTGTTCGATGCGGCATTGCCAAGCCTCACCGGCAACGTCCTGCTCCGAGTCGACGGGGCGCGACTGAGCGGCTCGCTCAAATCGCCTTGGGAAAGATACTTCGCCGTCAAACATGCGTACCTGGCGGAGATCGGCCGGCCGGATGGCTTTCGCCAAGCGCTCGACCGCGCTGCGGCGTGGCCCAACGCACGCAAGACCGCCGAAGGCATCGCGCTCTCGGTACAGGGCGGTGAGATTCAAATCGGGCTGCGCGGGTCACAGCTTTACATCGGAAACGATCCCGGCGCAGTGAAGCGCGCTTTGCAGACGGTGTCCGGCCAGATCGGGAAGCTCAATCACGGAGCTGAGTTTTCGATCGACGCGCCGAAAATTTCGCGCACCCTCTCGCAGGTCTCGCTTCTCGACGCCATCGGCTCTCGCGACCTCGCGCCGCTGCTCGTGGTCAGCTCGGAAGTGGGTCCTCTCTTGGACGCCAGCCGTCCCCTAAAAGGGTGGGCCGAGACCGCCTCCGATGGCTCACAGCGTTTCGCCCTGACCTGGACGCTTCTTCCGTAGTAGATGCTAGCCGCATGGCAGACTCCCCTGAGAACGATCCGCTGCGCCAACGCCTGAGGGAAATGGAGGAGCAGTCGCTGCTGGGCGGTGGCGAAACGCGCATCCAAAAGCAGCACGAAGCCGGAAAGCTGACTGCGCGCGAGCGGCTGGACTTGTTGCTCGACCCGGGAAGCTTCACCGAGCTGGACAAGTTCGTCACCCACCGCGCTTCCGACTTCGGAATGGGAGAAAAGAAAATCCTCGGCGACGGGGTGGTGACCGGATACGGAACGATCGACGGTCGCCAAGTTTTTGTGTTCGCACAGGACTTCACCGTGTTCGGCGGATCGCTCTCCGGCGCATACGCTCAGAAGATCTGCAAGATCATGGACCTCGCGACGCGAGTGGGCGCGCCGATCATCGGCTTGAACGACTCGGGCGGAGCGAGAATTCAAGAGGGCGTCGAGAGCCTGGCGGGATATGCCGACATCTTCTTGCGCAACACGCTCGCCTCGGGCGTCGTTCCGCAGATCTCGTTGATCCTCGGACCATGCGCCGGCGGAGCCGTCTATTCTCCGGCGATTACCGACTTCATCTGCATGGTGAAGGACACGTCGTTCATGTTCGTCACCGGGCCGGACGTGATCAAGACCGTCACCCACGAGGAGGTCACCAAGGAGGCGCTGGGCGGTGCGCTGGCGCACAACCAGAAGTCGGGCGTCGCTCACTTCGCCGCCGACAGCGAGCAGGGCTGCTTGCTGCTCACGCGCGAGCTGCTGTCCTATCTCCCTTCGAACAACGCCGAAGATCCTCCGACGGCGCCCTGCGATGACGACGCGGGGCGCAGCGACGAAGCCTTGAAATCGGTCGTGCCGAGCAATCCGAACAAGCCCTACGACATCAAGGAGATCATCCGCGCAGTGGTCGACTCGCGGCACTTCCTCGAAGTCCAGGAGCACTACGCACAGAACATCGTGGTCGGCTTCGCGCGGCTGAACGGGCGGGCGGTGGGGATCGTCGCGAATCAGCCGGCAGTTCTCGCCGGCTGCCTGGACATCGACGCTTCGGTGAAGGGCGCGCGGTTCGTCCGCTTCTGCGATTGCTTCAACATCCCGCTGATCACGTTCGTGGACGTTCCGGGGTTTTTGCCCGGAACGGCGCAGGAGTGGGGCGGGATCATCAAGCACGGCGCCAAGCTGCTTTACGCGTTCGCCGAGGCGACCGTACCGAAGATCACCGTCATCACGAGAAAGGCCTACGGCGGTGCGTACGACGTCATGGCGTCCAAGCACATCCGCGCGGACGTCAATTACGCCTACCCCACCGCTGAGATCGCGGTGATGGGCCCCGAAGGAGCGGTGAACATTATTTTCCGGAACGAGATCGCGGCGGCGAAGGATCAGAATGAAGAGCGGGTTCGGCTAGTCGCCGAGTACCGCGAAAAGTTCGCCAATCCCTTCAAGGCGGCGGAGCTTGGCTACATCGACGAGGTGATTCGCCCCGAGCAGACGCGCGAGAAGCTCATCCGCGCGCTGCAGATGCTCAAGGACAAGCGACAGGAGAATCCGATTCGCAAGCACGGCAACATTCCGCTCTGACGCAACTCCCGCAAAAATGGTTCCGCGCTTCTCCGTCGTCATCGCTTGGCGTCTGCCGGTCGCCTCACCACGTCGCCGCCCTTCATCACGAAGTCGATCTTCTGCAGCACGGACACGTCCTTCAGCGGATCGCCGGACACGGCGACGATATCCGCAAAAGCTCCGGGCGCGATCTCGCCTACCTTGCCTTGCCATCCGAGCATCTCCGCAGCAACCGTCGTCGCGCTTCGAATTGCTTCCAGCGGCGTCATGCCCAGCCGCACCTCGTGCGAGAATTCCTGGGCCTGATTGATTTCGGTCCACGGGAACCCGCCTGCGTCGGTGCCGAAAGCGATCTTCACCCCCGCCTTGCGCGCGTTCTGCATCGACTTCGCCTGGACCTTCGGCATCTCGGCCCAGATGGCGCGCCCCTCTCTTGCGCGCGGCTCCGCGACGTAAGCGCCCACCGTCAGCGTTGGGCAAAAGTAGATCCCCTTTTTTGCCATCTGCTGCGCCATCTCCGGTCGAATGGAATCGCCGTGCTCAATCGAGTCCACCCCCGCCTCGACCGAGATGCGCAACCCGGTGTCCGAAGTAGCGTGCGCCGCGACCTTGTGCCCTTTCGCGTGGGCTTCGTTCACTACCGCGGCGATCTCCTCGCGGGTCCAGTTCGGCGGCGAGTCGACGTAGCCGTCGGGCGTCAAATGCAGTCCGGCGGTGTTGGCGTAGATCTTCACCCAATCGGTGCCGTATGAGAGCTGCTCGCGAACGGCCTTCCGGCATCCGTCCGCGCCGTCGCAGAGCTGAACTCCGGTGGGAAAGCTCCAGTCCGGCCGAAAATGCAAAATAGGATAGGAGCCGGTGGTGGACAGAGCCGGTCCGACAACCTGCAGGCGCGGGCCCTCGATCACCTTTTCGTTCACCGCGTCGCGAAGGCCAACGTCGCCGTACCCCGCTCCCTCCGTTTCCAGATCCCGCATCGTGGTGAAGCCATGCTCGAGGGCGATTCGCATCGCCCGAACTGCGCGAGCCACGCGGTGAGAAGGATATTCGCGCAGGATTTGGAAGTGGTATTCGGCTTCCGTCGCGTCGCCCTGCAGAAGGATGTGCGTGTGCACGTCGATGAAGCCGGGCAGGATTACTCGATCTCCGAGGTCGATGAGCTCGGCGCCCCCCGGAACATCACCGCGCACTCGCTCGATTTTCTCACCGCGAACGAGGATGACCGGCTGCTCGACCATCTTTCCACTGCGGACATCGAGCATGCGCGCGGCTCGGATGGCGATCGTCCGGTCCTCCGCGAAGGATGAGCTCGCAAAGAGGAGCGCGGTGAGCAGGAGGAGGGTCGCGCCCCTCCACTTCGCTTCGCGACGCCTGCCCCGAGTTCCGCCGAGGGGCTCGGGGTGTTTGGCAAAGTTATGGCCCCTCGACTTCGCTTCGCTACGCTCGGGGTGAATGGGCATCGTCACTCCTGTCAGCAGGCGGTCCGGGCGTGCGCAATTAGCACAGCGCGTCGCAACCTGCTCAACAGCTTTGCGGTGAAGTTTGAACGCCGCCCCGACGAGGGATAAACGGCTCTCATGGGCCAGAAGATCCGCAAGATTCTCGTCGCCAATCGAGGCGAGATCGCCGTTCGGGTGATGCGCACCTGCCGCGAGCTCGGCATCTCCACGGTAGCGATTTTTTCCGAGGCCGACCGCGACGCGCTGCACGTGCGCACCGCCGATCAGGCGTACTGCGTCGGGCCCCCTCCCTCGCGCGAGAGCTATCTCGCGGAAGATCGGATCATCGACGCCGCCAAGCGATCGAAGGCGGACGCCATCCACCCCGGCTACGGTTTTCTTTCGGAGAACCCATCCTTCGTTCGAACGTGCGAGAAGGCCGGCCTCGTTTTCATTGGGCCGCCTGCCTCGGCGATGACCGCGATGGGCGAAAAAACGCGCGCGCGGACGCAAATGTCGCAGGCCGGCGTGCCGATCGTCCCCGGTACGACCGAGCCGCTGCGAACATTCGAAGCAGCGAAGGCTTCCGCGGACAAAATCGGCTACCCGGTGATGCTCAAGGCGGCGGGAGGCGGGGGCGGGAAGGGCCTGCGCACGGTGGACGGACCGCAAGGCCTCGAGTCTGCCTGGCGGCTTGCGAGATCAGAGGCCCTCAGCGCATTTGGGAACGACGCGATCTACCTCGAGAAGCTCCTCGAGCGTCCCCACCACATCGAGATCCAGGTCTTCGCGGATGCGCATGGAACCTGCATTCACTTGAACGAACGCGAGTGCTCTGCCCAGAGGCGGCACCAGAAGGTAATCGAGGAGACGCCGTCGCCGATCGTCCCGCCGCGAATGCGCGATTCGATGGGGCAGGTGGCGATCAAGGCCGCCAAAGCGGTCGGATACATCGGCGCCGGAACGGTGGAGTTCCTCGTCGACGCGCAGCGAAAGTTCTACTTCCTGGAAATGAACACCCGGCTCCAAGTGGAGCATCCGATCACCGAATGGGTGACCGGCTTGGATTTGGTGGCCTGGCAGATCAAGGTCGCGGAAGGGATGAAGCTGCCTCTGGATCGCCCGATCTCCCCTCGAGGGCATGCGATCGAGGCGCGCATTTACGCCGAAGACCCGGCGCAGCGGTTTCTTCCATCTCCGGGCCGGATCCGCCAGCTCGCCTTCCCATCCGGCCACTTCGTCCGCAACGATACCGGCGCCTACGCCGGCTATACGGTTTCAACCTACTACGATCCGTTGATCAGCAAGCTGTCCGTCTGGGGGCACTCGCGGCAAGACGCGATCGCTCGCCTGGGACGCGCGCTGGATGAGTACGTGGTGACCGGCATCACCACCAACATCGCTTATCTGCGGTCGGTGCTTCGGCATCCCGAATTCACCGCCGGCAACTACGACACCGGATTGCTCGATCGGGAGCACGCGGCCCTGCTGGCTGCCGATGGCCGCGCGCCCCTGCCGGCAGTCATCGCAGCGTTGGTGGTAGCTCACGAGCGAGATCGCCAGCGCGTTGCCTCGAGCCAGCGAGCGGACGGAAGCGCCTCGCCGTCGCCGTGGCGGCAGCTTTCGTGGCGGCGCAGGTCCGCGCCCGAGCGGAGATGACATGCGCTACCACGCCACGGTCGCAGGAAAGCAGTTTACCGCCGAGGTCGAGACGCTCGGCGATGGCCGCTTCGCCGTCACAGTCGACGGAGAGCGCTGCGAGCTCAACTGGGCGCCCATCGGCGCCGGGGCCGCCTCGCTTCTGATCAGCGAGCGTTCGCACAACATCCACTTCGAGGAGGAGGGCGACGAGATCGTCATTTATCTGGGAAACCGACCGTTCCGCATTGACGTCGCCAACGAGCAGCGCTTCCGCCTCCGGGCCGGCACGGCGAAGTTCACCCAGGAAGGTAGACAAGTGGTGGTCGCTCCGATGCCTGGGAAGGTCACCCGGGTGCTGGTGCGCTTGGGAGAAGAAGTGACCGAAGGTCAGGGGCTGGTGGTGGTCGAAGCGATGAAGATGGAAAACGAGCTGAAGAGCCCGAAATCGGGAAAGGTCGTTGCGCTGCAAGCCCAGGAGGGGAGCGCCATCGAAAAGAATGCGACACTTCTGGTGGTGGAGTGAAGGGCGACAAATCCATGTCGAACTGGAAAAAAGACAAAGAGCGCTGGCAGCAAGAGGTCTACGGCGAGGTCAAGAGCAGATCTCCGGAGCGCAAGGAAGAGTTCGCGACCTCGAGTGGAATCACGCTCGAGCCCGTCTACGGCCCAGAGGACACCCCGTCGGATTCCTTTGCAGAGCAAATCGGGTTTCCCGGGCAGTTCCCCTTCACCCGGGGAATTCAACCGACGATGTACCGAGGACGCTTGTGGACGATGCGGCAATACGCCGGTTTCGGAAGCGCCGAGGATGCGAACAAGCGATACCACTACTTGCTTCAGTCGGGGCAAACCGGCCTTTCGGTCGCCTTCGATCTGCCCACGCAAATGGGGCGGGATGCCGATCACCCTCGAGCCGCGGGCGAGGTCGGCAAGGTGGGAGTTTCGATCAGCTCGATCGCCGACATGGAGATCCTGCTCAAGGACATCCCGTTGGCGAGCGTCTCGACATCGATGACGATCAATGCGACCGCTCCCATCCTGCTCTCGCTCTACGCTGCCGTCGGGGAGCGCAAGGGAGCACGGCTGGATCAACTCTCCGGCACGGTGCAGAACGACATTCTCAAGGAGTACATCGCTCGCGGCACGTACATCTATCCGCCGCAGCCCTCGCTCCGCCTGGTGACTGATCTCTTCGCGTTTTGCGCAAAGAACGTTCCGCGCTGGAATCCGATTTCGATCAGCGGTTACCACATTCGCGAAGCAGGCTCGACGGCGGCGCAGGAGATCGCCTTCACCCTCGCGAACGGCATCGCCTACGTCGACGCCGCGCTTCGCGCAGGCCTGCAAGTAGACGAGTTCGCCGGGCGCCTCTCGTTCTTTTTCAACGTCCACAACAATTTCCTCGAAGAGGTCGCGAAATTTCGCGCCGCGCGCCGGCTCTGGGCGCGAATCATGAAGGAAAGGTTCAAGGCAAAGGATCTGCGCTCGATGATGTTGCGGTTTCACGCGCAGACCGCCGGGTCAACCTTGACCGCGCAGCAGATGGACAACAACGTGGTCCGCGTTTCACTCCAAGCGCTGGCGGCGGTGCTAGGAGGTTGTCAGTCGCTGCACACCAACGCGCGCGACGAGGCGCTGGCGCTTCCCAGTGAAGAAGCGGCGCGCCTCGCCCTTCGCACCCAGCAGGTGATCGCTTACGAGTCCGGCGTCGCCGATACCATCGACCCGCTCGGCGGCGCCTATGCCATTGAGCGACTGACCGACGAGCTGCAGGGGCGCGCCGAGGAGTACATCGCGAAGGTCGATACCCTGGGTGGGATGGTTCAAGCCATTGAGCGCGGGTACCCGCAGTCAGAGATCCAGGACGCAGCGTACGAGGCGCAAAAGGAATTGGAGGAAAAGCGCTCGATCGTGGTCGGCGTGAATGCTTTTCAGCAGACCGAATCACCTCCGCAGGGACTGCTTCGGGTGGATGAAAAGGTGCAGCAGATTCAGATCGACCGCTTGAAAGTGCTGCGGTCTCAGCGAAACAATGAGGCTGTGAAGCGAAGCCTGGAGGCGCTGCGAGCGGGCGCTTTGAGACGCGAAAACCTGATCCCACTCATCCTCGATGCAGCGAAGGCCCCGGCATCCCTCGGGGAAATCTCAGATACAATGAGAACCGTTTTCGGCGAGTACAAGGAGCACGTGGTTCTCTAAACGCTAGAGCACCTTTGCGCATTGATGGGACCCGCTCCGCCTCCCGCCGGAACCCTCTCTGATATTTCGCCGCTGCGCCTTTACTACCTCGCCGCCTCCGCTGAACAGACGGGGCTGCTCACCTTCCAGCTCGCCGATCGAACCATCCAGGTGCGATTTCGGAAGGGCAATCCAGAGCACGTGAGCTCGTCGCATCGCGAGGATTCGATCGCCGAATTCCTCAAGGCGCAAAAGCTTCTCACTGAGGAGCAGCTCAAGCAGGCCGAAGCGGCGGTCGGCAGCTTCGGAAACGATCTCGTCGGCGCGCTCTTTGGGCTGGGGATCCTGAATCCCGGGAACGCGTTCGCCAATCTGGCCGAGCAGGCCTTGACCGTGCTTCTCAAGGCGATGGTCGCCGAAGCGGGATCGTTTACCTACCAGGAATCGGGTCTGACGCCCTTGAAGGTGATGCCCCTCGGGAATCGCTGGGCCGTGCTCACCGCCGTGCTTCGGCGCGTCCCGCTGCCTGAGATCAAACGGCGGCTGAAGGATCACCTCGATGTGCCGCTCGCCAGAGGCGAGGGGCGGGTGGCGATCAAGGACCTTCCGCTCACCCCGCAGGAAGTTCGCGCCGTCAATCATCTCAACGGGAGTCACTCGCTGAATGCGCTTGCCCGCGAGTTTCCGCACGACAGCGACAATCTCCATCGCATGGTGTTCATGTTCCGCGACCTCGACCTGTTGTCCGTGGGCAAAGGACGCCCGGCCCCTGCGGAAGCGTCTGCGGCTCAGCCGCTGAGCGAGGGAAGCTCAGGCAATGCGCGAGCGGAGGCGTCCGCAGGCGATGCCCCTTCCGGAAACGCACGGGCGGAAGTTTTCACGAGCCCAGCTGCGGTTGACGCCGGCGCCCGCGCCGTAGCTTCCGCGAGGAACGTCGCCGCCGCGACCAGCGCTCCGGTGATCACGCGAAACACGCCTCCTCCCGGCGGAGCGGCGCCGCCCATTTTGACGCCGGCTCGCGGCGTAACCATCCCAACCATCTCCTCGAAACCGGACCCCAATCGGCCGCCGCCGCCCAGGCTGACGCCCTCGGGCGGCTCGCCAATTCGCCCCCCGGAAGTCAAACCGGAGGCGACCAAACCGCCGGCGCCCGTCTCGGCCGCTGCGGCGGCCGAGCTCGAGGAGCTGCGGGCGACCGCCAATCGGTTCAAGGACGACAATTACTTCCAAGTCCTCGGCATCGGCATGAATGCGGACGCGGCCACCGCGAAGCTCGCATACATCAAGCTGGCAAAGCTCTACCATCCGGACACGATTTCCGTTCAATCCTCGCCCGAGGTGGCCAAGCTCAAGGAAGAGATTTTCGCCATCATCGGCCAAGCGTACCGAATTCTGTCCGACGATCGCAGCCGCGCCAATTACCGCGAGATCGTGGAAGGCGACGGAAACCAGGACATGTTGCCGCTGGCTCAAGTCCTTCTGGCCGAGGAGACGTTCGAACGCGGTCGCGCCATGGTCAAGGCGAAGCGCTTCTCCGAGGCGGTGAAGATGCTCGACGACGCGATCGCTGGCAGCGAAGAGGTGGCGGAGTTCTACGCCTGGCGCGGCTACGCGAAGTTCTTCGCCATCGACGATAAAAAGCGCGCCCAGGTCGAGGCAAACAAGGATCTCCAAATCGCGGTCAAGAAGAGCGAGTTCTGCGCTTCGGCTCACTACTTCCTCGGACAGATCGCCAAGCTCACCGGCGATCCAAAGGCAGCGCTCAAGCACTTCAAGAAGGCGGTGGAGATCAAGCCGGACCACATCGACGCGAAGCGCGAGGTTCGACTGCTCGCCAAGAAGTGAGAGCACGCCTCAGCGGGCTTGTCCCCGCTTGATCGCCAGGTTCTGGACCGCGAGTCTCGCGGCGCTGGCCAGCGTCTGCAAAAGCTCGGCTTCGAAGTATTGACGCTTCGACTCGCCGGTGCCGGAGCGCACGACGTCCGGCGTCTCGATGTAGCCGATGTAGCCGTTGGTCAAGGCAATGGTGCGCTGCGCGCCGCTCTCCACTTCGAGGACGTGCCCCGCTCCCTGAGTCGGCTCGCCTGGAAGCGACACCAGCTTGAACGGACCGATTTGAAGAGCGGAGATCTCCGCGCGCGGCGGCCCCGCCATGCACAGGAAATTCCCCCCAAACCTGCGCAACCAGCTGGGCGCAACCCGCGATGCGTCCCCTTGCGGGAGCGCGACCGAGACCCGGCTAAACCCCGCGCGAGGAGAGGCGACCTGCGAAAGATGAATCTGAGCCAGCGCGCCGGTAAGCGTTTCCGCGAACTCCGACGGAGCCTTCCACGGATTTTCGCCCACGCCTGCAGCACTGGCATTGCCGAGCGCGCCCTGGAGAAGAATGGTGGTGCCGCCGCCCCTGCTCTCCTGCTCCGACGAGAACAGCCCCGGGTAATCCGGCGCCAACGCGTCCAACTGACGCGGAAGGAGCGTCGGGTGCGCGGCGAAGACGACCAACTGCGCGACCGGACCGACGGCGGAGCGAAGCACCAATCGCGTCAGTCTTCCATCGGGCGGTTCTCCCTCACTCCTGGGCGCCACCAGCTGCGCAAAAGCGCCCTCGCCCACCTCGAGCGTAGCCGGAGCCAGCGACGCCGCCGCGCGGTCGAGCGCATCCGCTGCCGCCCGACGAACGGCGCTGCGAACGCCAGGTCGGTAACGCCCTGTCCCGGCGAGCTGAGCGAGTAGACCGCGGTCGTATCCTCCCACCGACGAATGGGAATGCGTCGCCGTCACCCACAACTCCGCAAGCTTTAAGTCCTTGGCCGCGGCTCGAATCTCCTCCGCCAGCGAAGCCGGCATCGTCAACAGATCTACGGAGACCAGCCCGATGCGAAGGCGGTTGACTTGCAATACGAGCGCGCGAGCGTACAGCGAGTAGAGAATGCGCGTCGCCTCGGACCGCTGCGGCGGATACCCGGCGACGACCGCGGGCAGCGGGGGCTCGAGCTCGGCCTCGGCGGCGCCCGCGAGGAGCGCTCCCTCGGCCGATTCAGAGCGCTCCACGCGCAGATCGCCGCCCCGTCCGCGCCGGCACCAATCGATCGAGCCGGCCCCGTACACTCCGAGGCCCAGTGCGAGCGCGGCCGCGAAGCCACGAAAAGCCCAAAGGTATGATCGAGAAGATTTCGCCTGCATCAGCCTGACGTCGCTCCGGCGCCGTGCTCCCAGGTTAGCCGGGCTCGGGCCAATGGAGATACACGCGGGGCGCGTACCAGCAGTATCATGATGAGCCTGTTAGATGAAGCAGTGCGTCTGGCCGACACTGTTTCACTTTCTTTCGCAAGGAGGCATAAGGATCGCGACATGTGCGGAATCTTCGGAATCTTCGGCCACGATGAGGCCGCCCACCTCACGTACCTTGGGCTGCATGCGCTTCAACACCGCGGACAGGAGTCGGCGGGCATCGTCTCCTCCGACGGCAAAGGCCTGCACAGCCACCGTCAGATGGGATTGGTCGCCGACGTTTTCACCGCGGACGCGCTGTCCAAGCTGCCTGGAACGATGGCCATTGGCCAGGTCAGGTACTCGACCGCAGGCGTCAGCCAGTTGAAGAACGCTCAACCGCTCACCGTTCAGTACGCCGCGGGGGGCTTGGCGATCGCCCATAACGGGAATCTCGTCAACGGCCAGGCGGTACGCGATGAGCTGGAGCACCACGGTGCGATCTTCCAATCCGATTCGGACACCGAGGCGATTGTCCACCTGATCGCCCGGGCGCGAGAGCCGTCGTTCGAGCAAAACGTGGTGCAGGCGCTGCGCAAGGTTCAAGGCGCCTACTCGTTGCTGCTGCTCACCGAGCGTCAGTTGATCGCCGCGCGGGACACCTACGGCTTCCGTCCGCTCGTGCTCGGGCGCTTAAAGAACGCCCACGTGCTCGCCTCCGAAACCACCGCGCTCGACCTCATCGAGGCGGAGATGATCCGGGAGATCGAGCCGGGCGAGATGCTGGTGATCGACGAGAGCGGGCTTCGAAGCAGCTTCCCACTCCAGCGCACGCGGCTGGGCCGCTGCGTTTTCGAGCACGTCTATTTCGCCAAGCCGGATTCCGTCCTCTTCGGGATGTCCGTCTACGAGGTCCGCAAGAAGCTGGGGATGCAGCTCGCGCGCGAGCACCCGGCCAAGGCGGACCTGGTGATCGCCGTTCCCGACTCCGGAGTGCCGGCGGCGATCGGATACTCGCACGTCAGCGGAATCCCGTACGACGTCGGTCTGATTCGCAGCCACTACGTGGGCCGGACCTTCATCGAGCCTCAGCAATCGATCCGCCACTTCGGCGTCAAGCTGAAGCTTTCGGCGGTCCGGGAGGTGCTCAAGGGCAAGCGCGTGGTGGTGGTGGACGATTCGATCGTCCGCGGAACGACCTCGCGCAAAATCGTGACCATGCTTCGCGCCGCCGGGGCCCGCGAGGTCCATCTTCGAATCTCCAGCCCGCCCACGCGGTGGCCTTGCTACTACGGGATCGATACGCCGTCGCGGCAGGAGCTGATCGCCTCCAACCACACCGTAGAAGAGATCGCGCGTTACATCACCGCGGACAGCCTGGCCTACCTTTCGATCGAAGGGCTCGGAGCGGCGGTCGGCGACGTCGAATCGGCGACTTTTTGCAACGCGTGCTTCTCTGGAAATTACCTCACCGACCATCTGTCGCCGGTCAAGCCGAAGAGGTTGGCAGAAGTCTTGGAAGGTTAAGCGGCCATTCGCCAGCGTGCGGCCATGCGCAATCTACTCACGTCGGCGCCCGCGGCGTCCGAGCAGGTGCCCACCGCCAAAGCGCCGGCTCCGCGAAAGCGGCTGATGTTTCCGCAGCGCGTGGGCGAGCTCGCTCTGGCTGACCGGCAACTGGGTCGCTCGGTGTTGCTCGGGTTGGTCCTCGTCGGATTGGTGGGGTTGATCGGCCCGCTCGTCGAATACCGCGCCGACGTCGCAGCGATCCGAGCGCAATTTCGCACCCGCATCGCGCGAGAGGCGCTCGTCTATGCGGAGGCGCTGGGGCTTCACTTTCAGCTCCTGAGGGCGGAGCTGGATCGCCTCGCGCTGCGCCCCGAGGTGAATCTTCAGGACAATACCCTCGAGCCGGAGAAGGCGATCCTGGACTTGACCCACAAAGAGTCCGCGCTGTTCGGAGCGGGGGTCGTGCTTCTCGACGCCGCGGGCAACCACGTCTGGAGCGAACCGAAGGGTTTGCTCGCGGATAAGAAGGACCTTCGGCTCCGCCGCTGGTTCCAGAACATCCTCGCCACCGGCCAAAGCGCTTTTGGAGCGCTGGAGTTGCGATCCCACACCTTCGCCGTCGCGGTGCCAATCATCCGCGGCGGGCAAAACACGGGAGCATTGCTGGGCCTGGTGGACCCGCACTTGAAGGAGCTTCCCGGCGCGAAGCCGATCGCGGGCGACGTGGAGCTGATCGTCGCCGACCGAGATGGAAACGTCTTTCTACCCCTGGAGACGCCCCGCTGGGCAACCGCCAACCGATTGAGGGCGGCCTTCGATGCGTTGCTCGAATCCCCCGGCGGCGATGTCCTCGAGGTGGACAACCGCGACTACTTCGCCGACGCCAAACCGGTCGGCACCACCGGATTGAGGCTGATGCTGTTGGCGGATGAGGAAGCGGTGATTGCGCCGATCCGGCATCGCTTCCTGCTGCAGCTCGTCTTCATCGCCATGCTGCAGCTGGTGACGCTGCTCCTTTTCTCGCTCTATTTTCGGCGCACCTACCAGACCTTCCTTCGCGTGGAGACGCGAGCGGCGGAGCAGGAGAAGATGGCGGCGTTGGGATCGGCGGCCTCGCTGATCGCCCACGAGGTGAAGAATTCCCTCAACGGGCTGAAGACCGCGGCCACCGTGTTGACATCGGGGACCGATCCGGTGCTTCCAGCGCGAACCATTCTGAGTCAAATCGACCGGCTCGGCCACTTGGCCAACTCTCTGCTGTACTTCGGCAAGCCCGCTGTCCCGCAGCTGGTTCGAACCGCGCTCGACCCGCTGGTGAATCAGGCGGTGGAAGGGCTTCGGGTGCTTCCCGAAGCCGAGGAGGTTCAGCTGAAGGTATCGCTTCGCTCGGGGACCGAGGTCGAATGCGATCCGCTGCTGCTCGTCACCGCGCTCGACAATCTCATCCGCAACGCGATCGAGGCCGCGGTGGCGGCGAAGGATCTCGGTCGAATCGCCGCCCCTGCAGTGAGCGTAGAAACGTCGTCGTCGACCACCGCGGCGATGATTTCAGTCGAGGACAACGCCGGCGGACTTCCCGATGGATTCGAGCAACGCGTTTTCGAGCCGTTTGTCACCTCGAAGCCCAAAGGCATCGGGCTGGGTCTTTCCATGGCTCGCCGCGCCTTGGAGCAGCAGGGTGGCTCCCTCTCCTTCGAGCGCACCAAGGTGGGGACCCGCTTCATCGTAAAAATTCAGGCGCAGCGGGTCGGCGAAGCGACCGCTCCGGTCTAGAGTAAGAAGAATTCCGATGAGCCTGGCCATTCTTCTCATTGACGACGACCGCGCCTTCTCTGGAATGGCGGCGGCTGCCCTTCAGCGAGAAGGATTTCCGGTGACGGTCGCGCGCTCCTTGCACGAAGCTCGAAAGTCCATCGAGAAGAGCGCGGCGGACCTGGTCATCCTCGACCGGCGCTTGCCGGACGGCGATGGGCTGTCGCTTTTAGCCGAGCTGAAGTCGCAGCTTCCGGATGCGGTGGTGATCATGGTCACCGCCCATGGCGACATCGCCAGCGCGGTGGATGCCATTCGGGCCGGCGCGGCGGACTACTTGACCAAGCCGGTGGAGCTGGCGGACCTGGTGATGAAGGCCCGGCGCTCGGCGGAACAGATTCGGTTGCGCGATCGCCTGCAGCAGGTGGAGGCCGAGATTTCCAGCCGGTCGCGATTCACCCCGCCGCGTTCGGAGGTGATGAAGCGCGTGGTGGAAATGATGGAGCGGATCGCCACCGCACCGCGCAGCCCAGTGCTTTTTTTGGGCCAAACCGGCGTGGGCAAAGAGGTGCTGGCCCGCCACATTCACGCGCTGGCCAATCGGGACGACGCGCCCTTCGTGCATGTCAACTGTGCGGCTCTGCCGGCCACCACCGTGGAGAACGAGCTGTTCGGACACGAGCGCGGCGCCTTTACCGATGCGCGCTCGACTCGTCGCGGCCTGGTGGAGGTGGCCTCGGGGGGAACTCTCTTTCTCGACGAGATCGCCGAAATGCCGCAGAGCGTTCAGGCGAAGCTGCTCACTTTTCTTGATTCGGGACGCTTTCGCCGGTTGGGCGGGACGAGCGAACAGTCCAGCACTGCGCGGATCATGGCCGCCACCAACCGAGACCAGCAGAGCCAGATGGGTGGCGTCGGCTCATTCCGCGAAGACCTTTGGTTTCGGCTCAGCGTCTTTCGCATCGAGGTACCCCCCCTCCGAGAGCGGCGAGAGGACGTCATTCCGCTCGCTGAATCCATCCTGGAGGGCCTGCGGCCCGAGCTGGGAAAGAAAAACGCGCAGCTGGGAGAGAGGGCGCGCGCGCGCCTGCTGCGGTATTCATTTCCCGGCAACATTCGCGAGCTGAAAAACATCCTCGAGCGCGCCCTGGTGCTCGAAACCGGGCCGGAGCTCGAGCTGGACTTTCTCGAGCCAACGCTGGCAGGCCAGCCCCCGGCGCGACCTGGAGGAGCAGATTTCGTCGTCTCCGGGCAGCCGGTCACCCTCGACGAGATCGAGAAGCGATACGCGCGCCACGTGCTCTCTCAGCTCGGGGGCCGTCGCGTGGAAGCCGCCAAGGCGCTCGGACTCTCGTATCCGACATTTCTGAAGAAGATCGGCGAATAGACGCTCGGAGGACGAGCCGGTGGATCAGCTCGAGTGAGCTTCCTCGTCCTTCGGCGGAACCAACCTGCCGAATCGGCGATGGGCGAGCACGAGGAGCGGCGGCTGCATCACCTGCGTCAGGACAGCGAGAATCAGCGACCCTCCGATGACCACGATTGCCAGCGGCTTTTGCGTCTGAGCGCCGATTCCATTGGAGAGCGCCGCCGGAAGCAAACCCAGCATGGCTACCAGCGTTGTCATCAGCACCGGTCGCAATCGTTGCTCGGCTGCATTGCGCGCACCTTCCTCGAGGGACTTGCCTTCCGCCCACTGCCTCTGAGCGTACGTCACCACCAGAATCGCTCCTTGGATGGCAATGCCGAAGATGGAGATGAATCCCATTGCCGCCGATACGGAGAACTCCTCGCCGGTGATGAGCAAGGCGAGGACCCCGCCGGTGCAAGCGACCGGGATAGAAATGAGCACCAGGAGCGTGTCGATCCAGGTTTTCACCGCGCCGTAGACGAGGAAGCCAATCAACAGCAGCGTAAGAGGGATGATGACCATCAGCCTTCCCTCCGCCTCTTTGAGCTCGTTGATTTCGCCCGCCCACTCAAGGTGAGTCTCGGCAGGCAATCGCACTTTCTGCTGAATGACGTCCTCTGACTCGCCGATGGTCGAGGCGAGATCGCGACCGCGCACCGAAAACTTCACCGGAGAGTAGCGCCTTCCGTCCTCCCGGTAGATGACTGACGGGCTCGGCTCCTCAGTGATGGCGGCGAGTTGTGCGAGTGGAATCTGGCTGCCGTCGGGCGATGAAACCATGATTCTGCGTATCGCACTGACGCTGTTTCGATATGGCTCGAGCCACCTCACGGTCAGCGCGAAGCTCTTTTCGCCCTCGAAGACCTGGGTGACGGTTTGACCGCCAATCGCCGCTTGAACGACCGCCTCGACATCGCCGGTGTTCAAACCGTAACGCTCACATTGCACCCGGTCGGGAACGATTTTGATGCTCGGCTGGCCCATCGAATGAAACCAACCCAGGTCCTTCACCCCTCTCACCTTGTTCATCACGTCGACAATCGAGTCTGCGGTTATTTCGTTGTTTCGAATGTCGGGTCCGATAACTTTGACGCTGTTCTCGCCTTTGACGCCGGAGAGGGCCTCCTCGACGTTGTCCGATATCATTTGCGAGAAATTGAAGATGACGCCCGGGAAAGCGTCCTGAAGCTCGTTCGACAATTGCTCGGTGAGCCTCGGCTTGGTCAAACCGCGCGGCCACTGGTCGAATGGCTTGAGCGGGGCGAATATCTCGATGTTGAAAAAGCCCGCCACGTCGGTTCCGTCGTCCGGTCGACCCAACTGAGAAACGACGGTGACGATTTCCGAATGGCTCTTGACGATCGACCTCATCCTCCCCACGTGTCTGGCCGACTGCTCCAGGGAGATCGACATCGGGAGCGTCGCCCGGATCCAAAAGTTTCCCTCCTCCAGCTTGGGCATGAACTCGCGGCCCAGAAGCGGAAACAGAGCGACGCACAGGAGAATGGGAACGAGCAACGGTACAAAGGCGACGTTCGGGCGGCGCAGTACCAAGTCAAACGCCCGCCGGTAGACTCGATGGATGTTGCGCATCACGGGGCTCTCCTTGTCCTCCGTGCTGGCGGGAATCAGCTTCGAGGTCAGCACCGGGGTCAAGGTCAGCGCCAGCAGGATGGCTCCGCCGATGGCAAAGGCATACGTCTGCGCCATCGGCGCGAAGATGACACCGGAGACGCCGGTCATCGTAAACAGCGGCAGGAAGGCAACGCCGATGATGAGAGTGGAAAAAGCCATCGGTCGGCCCACCTCGTGCGCCGCCGTCCGGATGCGCCGCACAATCGACCCCGAGCCGTGCTTGCCCAGATGCCGAAAGATGTTCTCCACCATGATGACCGTCGAGTCGATGACGATTCCAAAGTCCACCGCGCCCAGGGAGATGAGATTGGCCGGCGTGCCCAGCGCCACCATTCCGCTGAAGGCCATCAGCAACGCAATTGGAATGTTGAGCGCAGTAATCAACGCCGCCCTCACGTTCCCGATGAAGACCATCAGCACCAGGGAGACGAGCACCATCCCGATAATCAGGTTTTCGAGCACCGTGTGCGTGGTCAGCGCCACCAGCTGGCCTCGGTCGTAGTACGGCTCGATGTCCATCCCCGGCGGCAGCAGGTGGTACTTGCGAATGTACTCGATGCGCTTGTAGACGCCTTCCAGCGTCGGAGAGGTCTTCTCCCCATAGCGCATCAGCACGATGCCCTCGACGATGTCCGGCTCCTCGTCGCGCCCCACCACTCCCAGCCGCGGCGCGTGGCCGATGAGGATGTTGCCGACGTCGCGCACTCGCACCGGCACTCCCTTCTGCTCGAAGATGACGATGTTGCCGATGTCCTTCAGCGAGCGGATTAGACCCAGGCCGCGCACGGTGTACGCCTGCTCTCCCAGCGCAAGTCTCTGTCCCCCCACATTCTGGTTGGCGTTGGTAATCGCCGTCGTCAGCTGCGAAAGCGTCGCTCCGTGGCCTCGCAGCCGGTAGGGGTCCACCTCGACGTGATATTCCTTGGTCTCGCCGCCAAAGCTGACGACATCGATGACCCCGGGCACCTGTTTGAATTGCCGCTCCAGAATCCAGTCCTGGGCGGTCTTCAGCTCCAGCAGCGAGTAGTCTTTGCCCTTGACGACGTAGCGGAAAATCTCGCCAATCGCGTTCCACGGCGAGATTTGCGCTATGAGGTTGTTGGGTAAAGTAATGAATTGCAGCCGATTGATGACTTCCTGGCGCGCGTCTTTGTATTCAATACCCCACTTGAAATAGCACTTCACATCCGTCAGACCGAAGTGCGACTGCGAGCGGATGTGATCGAGCCCCGGCATCCCCGACAAGCCAATTTCGAGCGGAATGGTGACGTATCGCTCGACGTCCTCGGCGCTGAGTCCCTGAGGCTGGGCGATCACTTCCACCAGCGGCGGCACCGGATTCGGATAGGCCTCGATGTCCAACCGGTGAAAGGAGACTATCCCCAGGCCGATGATGCACAGCGTCAGCACCCCGATGGCCGCCGGATTCGCCAGCGCGAAACGAACGATTCTTTCAATCATGAATCATTGAAAAGAGGTTCCGACTGCGACCGACGCACTTCTGCGCGCCGGATGGTGCCCGAAACGACCGAAAAGACGACCATGCTCTTGCCGGCTGCACTCATGGCGCCATTCGTTTCTACATGCTGCCAACGAGCAAGTCGAGCATTGAACAGGAACAGTGAAAGCTTGACAGTGAATGACCCCGGTGATGCTTATGGGGCGAAGCACGCTCCGGGAACATTGTATGCGGCGCTCAGTCTCAACGACGTCGGCGTTGCTGGCGTGGGTCTCACTGGCCTGCTTGGCCGAGGCTCAATCAAGGTCGTGGGAACCTCTTCTTCGAGGGTATGGGGTCAAAGACGAGCGAGTCATTCGCGCAATGGATCGCGTTCGCCGCGCCGACTTCTTGCCCAAGGGGATTCAATCTCTGGAATATGAAGATCGACCGCTGCTGATCGGCTATAGCCAACACACCAGTCAACCGTCGACGATCGCGATAATGATCGCCGCCTTGGAGCTCAAGCCCGGCTGCAGCGTGCTCGAGGTCGGCACCGGCTCTGGTTACCAGACCGCGCTGCTCGCCGAGCTGTGCCAAAAGGTGGCAAGCATCGAGATCATCCCGCCGCTCGCCGAGCGCGCTGCGGCGCGGCTTCGAGAGCTCGGCTACAAGAACGTCGACGTCAAAACCGGAGACGGGTACCTCGGCTTGCCCGAACACGCGCCGTTCGACGGAATCGTCGTATCGGCCAGCGCGCCGAAGGTTCCTGAGCCGTTGGTCGCCCAGCTCAAGCCGGGTGGTCGAATGATTATCCCAATTGGGGACGCGGAGTTTGGCCAGTTGCTCCTCGTCATCAAGCAGGCGGATGGCGGCTATACGTCGGAGAAAACGCTTGCGGTGACTTTTGTCCCGATGACCGGGGATCAAGTCGAACGAGACCGGCGCAAGTGAGTTGTGTTTTGGAGTCCCGCTCGTTTGCTCCGTTTAAATAACGTTTAGGTTGCAATGCAGACGACTTTACCCGACTGCGCCGTTCTCCACTGGTTGTCGCGGAATCAGCCTTCCGAACCGCCGATGAGCGAGCACGAGCAGCGGCGGCTGCAGAATCCGGGTCAAGACCGCGAGGATCAGCGACCCACCAATGACGACGATGGCCAGCGGTTTCTGCGTCTGAGCGCCGATGGCGTTGGAAAGCGCTGCTGGAAGAAGACCGAGGGTCGCCACCAACGTCGTCATCAGCACCGGGCGAAATCGCTGCTCAGCTGCGGCCCTTGCTCCTTCCTCGAGGGACTTGCCTTCCGCCCACTGCCGCTGAGCGTACGTCACCACCAGGATTGCATCCTGAATGGCAATTCCGAAGATGGAGATAAATCCCATCGCTGCCGAGACGGAGAAGTGCTCGCCGGTGATCAGAAGGGCCAGGACACCCCCAGTGCAGGCGACCGGAATGGAAACGAGCACCAGAATGGTGTCGATCCACGTCTTCACCGCGCTGTAGACAAGAAAACCTATCAACAAGAGCGTCAGAGGGATGATGACCATCAGCCTTCCCTCCGCCTCTTTGAGCTCGTTGATTTCGCCCGCCCATTCAAGATGAGTCACCGGAGGCAAGCGGACCTTTTGCTGAATTCCGTTCTCTGATTCGCCAATCGTCGAGGCCAGGTCACGACCGCGCACAGAGAATTTCACCGGCGAATACCGCCGGCCGTCCTCGCGGTAAATCACTGAAGGGCTCCCTTCCTCGCTGATTGAAGCAAGCTGGGCAAGCGGAATCTGGCTGCCATCGGGGGATGCAACGGTGATTTTACGGATCGCGTTGATGTTGTTGCGATAAGCCTCGAGCCATCGCACCGTGAGCGCCAGGCTCTTTTCGCCTTCGAGAACTTGAGTGACGGCTTGGCCACCGATGGCCGCTTGAACCACTGCTTCGACATCGCCGGTGTTCAAGCCGTAGCGCTCGCATTGCACGCGGTCGGGAACGATTTTGATGCTCGGCTGCCCCATCGAGTGAAACCAACCCAGGTCCTTCACCCCTCTCACCCTGTTCATCACGTCGACGATCGAGTCTGCGGTTATTTCGTTGTTTCGAATGTCGGGTCCGATAACTTTGACCGTATTCTCGCCTTTGACGCCGGAGAGAGCCTCTTCGACGTTGTCCGATATCATCTGCGAGAAATTGAAAATGACGCCCGGGAAAGCGTCCTGAAGCTCGTTCGACAATTGCTCGGTGAGCCTCGGCTTGGTCAAACCGCGCGGCCACTGGTCGAATGGCTTGAGCGGGGCGAATATCTCGATGTT
>DATFTC010000367.1:0-2140 GCA_035262305.1 Myxococcaceae bacterium
AGGTGCCGATGCGCCGGATCGGGCTCGCGGTCGTTCTCGTGCTCGGCTTGTCTCATGCGCTGCTCGCTGAGGCGCAGCAGGCCGGGGAGGCGCCCCGAGTGGGTTACATATCGCCGGGCTCCTCTTCCAACTCGTTTCGGCAGCACCGCTTTGAGGCCTTCCGTCAGGGGCTGCGCGACCTGGGTTACGTCGAGGGCCGAAACGTCGTCTTGGAGCCGCGATGGGCCGAGGGCGAGTACGCGCGGTATCCCAGCCTCGCGGCTGACCTGATCCGTCTGAAGGTAGCTGCGATCGTTACAGTGGGCGGGGCTGCGACTAAAGCCGCCAAGCAAGTCACCAGCACCACCCCGATCGTGATGTCGGTCGTGATCGATCCTGTTGGGAGCGGACTTGTCCCCAGTCTGGCCCGCCCCGGCAGCAACCTCACCGGCACCTCGATCATGGGAAACGATCTGGTCGCGAAGCAGTTCGAGCTGCTCAAGGAGGTGGCGCCAAACGTCTCTCGAATGGCCGTCCTCTGGAATCCGGACAATCCGAGCCTCCGGGTCGCGATGGGTCACGCGAACGCTGCGGCGCGCTCGCTGGGAGTGGATCTGCAACTCGTCGAGGCGCGGAATCCCCAGGAGATCGACCGCGCCTTCGCCGTGATGAGCAGAGAGCACGTAGGCGCGGTCGTGGTCCTCCCGGATGCCATATACGGCAACCAGTTCAAACAGATCGTCAAGCTCGCGGCGCAGCGACGCCTGCCGGCGATCTACTTGCAGAACGAGAACGCGGAGGCTGGTGGTCTCATGGTCTACGGCCCAAACCTCCTTCACCTGGAACGGCGCGCCGCTACCTTCGTGGACAAGATCCTCAAGGGCGCCAAGCCCGGTGACCTGCCGGTCGAGCAGCCGACCAAGTTCGACTTGATCATCAACCTCAAGACCGCCAAGGCGCTCGGGCTCACGATCCCGCAGTCAGTGCTGCTGCGGGCGGATCAAGTAATTGAGTGATGACCCGGCGCACGTCCCTGTGCGGGCTCACGCTTGGGACGCTGGCTGCGCCGCGCGGCGTGGAGGCGCAGCACACCGAAAAGAGGCCAAGGATCGGCTACCCGCAGAGCCCCCAGAACGAGAACGTCGTGGCCTTTATCCAAGGTCTGCATGACGCGGGGCATCCAGTAAGCCAGGCCTGATGGACCGGCGGGCGTTCCTTTGTAGGCTGACGGTTGTGGCGCTCTCTGCACCGCGCGCCGGCGAGGCGCAGCGAACGGCTACGGTGGCGCGGGTTGGTTTTGTCGAAGCCGGCTCACGGTCGGCCAACCAACATTTTCTCGACGCTTTCCGACTGGGTCTCCGCGAGTTGCGATACATCGAAGGGCAGAACATCGTCATCGAAGACCGATGGGCGGATGGGCGGGTCGAGCGCTTCCCCGAACTGATTGCGGAGCTCATTCGACTCAGGGTTGATGTACTCGTCGTGGCGTCGACTCCTGGCATCATCGCAGCGAAAAGGAGCTCGAGCACGATTCCAGTAGTGTTTTGGGGCGTAAGCGATCCCGTGGGAATTGGTGTCGTTGCGAGCTTGGCACACCCCGGTGGAAACGTCACCGGCGTGGCGCTCGGGTTCGAGGATGGGTTGGCCGGCAAATGGGTCGAGTTACTGAGACAAGCTGTGCCGAACTTGACCAGCCTCGCAGCGCTGCGGAATCCCGACGCCCGAGGCAACGAGGCGCGTGTCAAAGAATTAGGGACAGCCGTGGCAGCCCTCAAGCTGCAGCTCCACATTTTCGAAGTGCGAAGCGCGGAGGAGTTCGACGGTGCGTTCCGCGCGATGTCGACGACCCACGTCGGCGGGCTGATTGTGATCGTCGATCCCCTTACGCTGCGGCACCGAGACCGTATCGTGCGGCTTGCAGCGCAGACGCGACTGCCAACTATGTATGGGTTCTCCGAATTTGCCCGTTCGGGCGGCCTGATGGCCTATGGACCGAGCGTGCCTGATCAAGCGCGTCGCGCGGCAACGTACGTCGACCAGATTCTCCGAGGAACCAAACCCGCCGACCTGCCCGTGCAACAGCCAACGACGTATGAGCTGATCATCAACCTCAAGACCGCTAAGACTCTCGGCCTCACCATTCCGCAGACTCTACTGCTCC
>DATFTC010000368.1:0-28203 GCA_035262305.1 Myxococcaceae bacterium
GTATTGCCGAGCACCGAGACGCCGTCCAACGTGAGACTTGTCGGCCGTCCGTTGAGGGTCCATGAAAGCGTCGTCATCTGCCCGAAGTCCACCGGGCTCGGCGAAGCAGTGAACGTGGAAATGGTGACGGGTGCGGTGTCGACAGCGATTGCCGCAGTGGCAGTGTTACTAATGCCCGTGTCATTGGTGACGGTTAGCGTGTAGGTGGTGTCTGCCCTGGGCGACACAGAATAAGCAGTACCGCTTGTGACCGAGCCCACGCCGTTGTCGATCGATCCCGTCCCATCGCTGAACACAGGTGTAAGGTTCGCGCTTTCACCCATGAAAATCCGACTCGAAGAGCTGTTGAAGCTCGAAATGCTGGGAACGGGCTGCAATGTGAAGTCCTCGAGCGTACAAGCCGGGATCAAGGCGACAAAACAGCCAATCGAAAGTTTACGAAAGCGCATTAGAGGGCTCCTGCAATGCCAAGCACTGCGCCGCCCTGGGTTGGGGTGAACTGCAGCGTCGCCTGAGTTGACTTTGTCGACGGGTGGGTCTTCTCCAAAAGCAGCCACGTCCCGCCGCCGAGCAATGCCGCGGCCCCGATGCCAAGCGTGACATTGGTCCAAGTATTGTAGCTGGAGGCCTTGTCTTTCAGCGAGCGGACCTCCGGAGTATCTGGGCAGGTGGTGTGATTCGGCCCGCCGCATTGGGCCTTCAGGTCGTTGACCGTGCTGTTGCGGAGAATCAGGAAAATGGCCGACGCGCCCAGGCTCGCCACGCCCGTTCCGAGGGCGACGTACGGACCGACCTCGCGAAAGGAGCTCTTTTCCTCCGGTGCAGTGGAGACGACCTCCGGAGCTGGAACAGCTGGAGGAGGAAGCGGCGGCAAGTCCCGAGACATCGCGACGTTGACGGTTTCTTCTTCCCCAGTCCCCACCACCACCTCGTACTTGAACGGCAAATACCCCGGCGCGCTGGCTTCGACGCGAGCGTTTCCGGGCGCGAGGAAATAGAACTTTCCATACAGTGATTCAGGAAGTACGCGCCCGTTGATCATCACTTGCGCGTACGCTGGCGGCGGGTCGGGCATCACAACGAGGATTCGAGCAACCGATTTCTGCAGCTTGTTGATCAGCGACCTGCACGCCCTGATAATCTTCTCGCGATTTTTCAATGTTTTGTCGTCACTCGCCTCCTCGGCGCACAGCTCGGCGTTGCTCATCGAGTCGGCAAACTCTCCGACAACACTTTGCTCCTCGGCGATGAAAAGGCGCAGCGACGGAGTCATTTGAATATCGCCCGCGCGAGAAGCCAAGGACAGCGCTCGCTGGTGATCATGGGCGGCCTTTGCCTTTTGAGCCGCATCCAGCATTGTCTGACGGCTGGCCAATTCCGCTGGAGTCTGTCCAGAGACCCTAAAAGAGATTGCGAGCGCCGAAGTAAATACGATTCGAATCCACTGATTTCGATGTATCAAGGATTCTCCTCCTCGAGCGTGGGCGCACAATAGCGGTCGCCGCTCGGAAAACAAACCCGTAGCAAGATCGAGCTGGAGTGGGTTGAGTCTCTTCTGTCTCCCACTGAGCGGCCACTCCATCGGATCAGGGGTAGAATGAAAGCTCTGTTCTACCCCATCGTCCGCCAGGAAGGGGGCCTGCCGACCTGACGGCGGCCTAGCTCCACGAAAAGCGGCGGAGGCTAGGCGCGACGCAAAAATTTTGTCAATCGAGGTATCGCTGAATTACCTCAAACGTCGAATACCAAATGCATCGCATCCCGGTCAGAGTGGAAGAGCGTGGGCTCCAAGCGAAACGCGGTTTTGATGTTCTCCCGGGTGAGCACTTCGGCCTTGGAGCCGCTGGCGAGGACCCTGCCCTGGTGCAGCAGCACGATCTTGTCCGCAAAGCGCGCCGCCAAGTTGAGATCGTGCACCACGCCGACGATCACCAAGTCCCCCGACTTCAAGAGCTCGCGCAACTTCCCCATGAATTCGAATTGGTAATAGATATCGAGAAAGGTGAGAGGCTCGTCGAGAAATAAATACCGACATCTTCCCGCTGCCGAAAACCATATCTGTGCCAACACTCGCGCGAAGTGAACGCGCTGTTTCTCGCCTCCGCTCAAAGTGAGGTAATTGCGATCGGCCATATCGGCGACATCGAAAAAACGCATCACCTCTTGGCAAGCCCGCTCATCGGCGGCGCCGGGTTTGCCGGCAAAATGCGGATAGCGGCCCATCATCACCACTTCCCAGACTCGCAGCGGAAAAGAAAGCTCGACGCTCTGAGACAGCACCGCGCGAATCTTTGCCAACTCCCGCTGGGTCATCGCACGGACGTTCGTCGAGTCGTAGGCGATCGAACCGGCGTCGGCTTGAAGCTGCTTACTGAGCAGCTTGATGAGGGTCGACTTGCCAGCGCCGTTCGGGCCGATGATTAGGCTTAACTGGCTGCGTTCAAAACTCGCCGAAACTCGATCGACGAGAGCCTTTCCATCGACCACACGCGTAACCTCGTGAACGGAGAGCATGGCGAGCTACCTTCTTAAATTCTGACGCGAGCACAAGTTCATTTTTAGAATCGGTACTCTCTCCCGCGGAGCAGCGCGATGAAAACCGGAGCGCCAACCGCGGAGGTGACGATTCCAATCGGCAACTCCGCTGGCCTGAGCGCCACGCGCGCCACAATATCCGCTGCGGTCAACACAATGGCGCCGAGAAACAGCGCGCCGACCAACAGGAAGCGATTGTCCGATCCCCGCATCAATCGAAGAAGGTGCGGCACGATCAACCCGACGAAGCTGATAACACCGGTGAACGAGGTGGCGACGGCCACGATGACTACGTTGACCGCGATGATCGTCAGTTTCAGCCGAGCGACGTCCACTCCCAGGTACAAAGCTTCGTCCTCTCCCATCATCAGCGCATTGAGGCTTCGGGCGTGTCGCAAGGCGATGAGGGTACCGATGCCGATTGCCGCCGCTACCAGCGCGACCGAGCGCCAATTGGCCCCGGACAAGGTACCGAGGCTCCAGAAGGTAATCGAGCGCGCCTGCGGGTCGCGGGCGATGTACGAAAGAAAGCCCACGCCGCTGAGAAACAGCGCGTTGATGGCGATTCCAATCAGCAGGAGCGAGGTGGTGGATTCGCGATTGGGGCTCGCCGTCTCTGATATCAGAAACACCAAGGCGGTCGCGGCGGCGCCCCCGAGGCATGCTGCAATCGGCAGCGTCCACTCACCCGCGTGGAACTTCAGCACCGAACCGAGCACGAAGTACAAGGAGGCTCCGAACGCCGCCCCGCTCGAGGTACCCACCAGGCCCGGCTCGACGATTGGATTGCGAAACAGGGCTTGCATCAGCACGCCACCGATCGCCAGGCTGGCTCCGACGAGAATACAGGCGAGCGCGCGCGGCAAGCGGATCTCCATGAAAATCCGCTCGGTGATGTTGAGTGAATTCGGAGCTTCGAAACGCTTTATCAACGCCGAGGCCATATCCGCGAATTGAACGGTGACCGCCCCAAGGCGGATTGAAAAAACCGCGATGACCAGCAACGCGATCGCGAGAACGGGAACAATCCCTGCGTAAGGGCTAAACGACCGATCCTGACTCCCGAGCAGCCTCATCCGCGTTGGTTTTCACGCACAATCACAGCCTCTGTCTGCGATTTGTTTCTCCGGCATGCATCAACTCCTGCAGCCTCAAAACGTTCTCTCCCGTGCGCGGACCCATGTAGACCAAGTCGTGCTCCTCGACCCGATAAATCCGTTTGTTCTTCGCGGCGCGAGTGGCGCCCACTCCGGGCAGAGCGGTGATTTGCTCGGGGGAGCCGAGCCGATCGTATCCAAAGTCCGTCAGTAGAATGACGTCCGGATCCGCCGAGGCGATCACTTCCGGGGACAATTGGAGCATGCCTCGTTCGCCTTGGATGGGTATCTCCCCGCCCGCCCACTCGATCATCTTTCCGGCGGTGCTGGCTTGGGTAATCGTCAAGTAGATGTTCGAGGCGCGGCCAAAGTGAATGATCAGGACCTTGGGCTTAGTGGAATAGACGTTCGCTTTGCGAAGAGCGTTCGCCATATCCGCGTCGAGCTTTTGATTCAAACTCGCCGCTTGCGCCTCCCGGTGGAAGTAGCCTCCCATCTCGCTTACCAGCGCCTTGGTGCTGGGAATGTCGACTCCCTTCGCTTCGAACACCTTCATCGGAATCTTGAGCTGCTCCAACTGACGCATCACATGCTCGGGGCCAACGTTGTTGTCGTGGAGAACGAGCGTGGGCTTCACCGCCACGATTCCCTCGGCGCTCAGCGCTCGATGGTAGCCTACGGTAGGCAGCGATTTGATCTCCGGGGGATAGGTGCTGGAGAGGTCCACCGCCACGAGATCTTGGTTGGCCCCCAAAGCAAACAGGATCTCGCTGTACTGTTTCGACAAGCTGATGATCCGCTGCTGATGCTCTCCCTGCTCCTCATTCTTGAATCTGCACCCGAACAGCGGGAGAGCAGCAATGGCAATCGCCAGGTATCGCTTCATGATCGTGGCCTAGAGCGAATAACTCAGGTTGACGCCCCCATAGAAGGTCGCCGAGTAGGGGCCGGGCAAATAGACATTCGGAGGAGGGCCGCTGTAGCTCGCGTTCAAAAATACCATCGTGTAGTAAAGACCGCCGAGCAGGTTGTTTCCGCCCGCAAAAGCATCCAATCGGAAGTGACGACCAATATCGGTTCGGTAGCCGACCTTCGCATTGAGCAGCGAATAGCTCTTGGCGCTGTGGGCGTTATCGTACGTGAGGAACTCTGAATCTACATACTGATAAGTCCCGTACAAATAAATTCCCCACCGCAGTGCAAGATCGAAACCAAGATTGAGCACGTTCTCCGGCACGCCCACCACCTTTTTCCCCGAGTAGTCGATCGTGTTGGCATTGTTGTTGTTGTCGCTCTTGAAATCATCGTAACGAAACCTCGACAGCGTGTACGCAGCGAAGGGCTGGAGCGAGGAGACGGCGCTGTCTTTGTCATTGATTACGTTGTATTTCACCGCGAGCTCCAGACCGCGGTTGTTTTGTGTCCCGGCGTTGGTAGTGAAAGTGTAGAGCACTGTCCCCGAGTCATTGGTCACTGCCTGCGACGTGAGCTTGTCCTTCACCCGCATGTCGAACAGGGCAACCTCGTACGAGAAGCGTCCGTCCAATAGATTGCCCTTGGAACCGATCTCGTAGAGGGTTGCCCGCTCAGGCTTGAGGTCCGTATTCACCGCCCCGATCGCGGGAATCACCACGCTACCTGACCCCGGAGGAGTGTAGCCCTGGCTTACCTGACCATAGATCGAAACGCGCCGGCCAAATGCCTTGAGCAGCGCCACGCGCGGCGTAATCACCGGCGTGAAGTCCTTGATGCCGGACTGATCGGGATGGCTTGGATTGGCGCTGTTTGCGAGGCGGTCCTTGATGTTGTAGTGAACGAAATTGAGGCTCGCGCCCGCGGTGAGGGTAATTTCGTAAGGCAAAAGCAGATCCCACTGCGAGAAGATGCTCGCTTGAAGTGCCACCACCTGTAAGTCACCGCGTATGCCGCCGAGCACGCCGTTGTTCAGGTTGTAGCTCTTCTTGAATGAATTGGTTTGCTGAATCTCGCCACCGATGACGCCTGCCGCCCCAAGGCTCGGCTCTCCAAAGAGGAGGTTGAATGCGGTTCTGCCGCCGAAGTTCAGCGCCAGGTTGTCGCTGCGGCCACCTGCGAAGGGTTGATCCAATTGATAGCCGCTGGCGTAAGCACTGGTGACATTGTTGACTGCCGGGTGAAACTCATAGCTGTGAGAAACGCCGAAGCGAACGGAGTCCAGTCCCACGTGGGCATCGTTGTCCAAATAGGCCTGTTCGGCGACGTTCTGTTTCGTCAGGAATTGATCTTCGGTGAGCTGTCCGGCCAGCCGGTCGAGCGATTTGTTGAACGCGCCGTAGAACGAGAGCGACTGCCTGGAGCTGGCTTCGAAATCAGCGGTCATTAGCAGGAAGTCCTTGTTCGATTGACTGTGAATCCGCGGTCCGTCGGAATGTTGGTGACCGTAGTTCACGAGAACTGAGGTGTTGTCGGTGGCATGCTCGACCCGGGTATTGGTTCTGAGCAAGGACAGGCTGCCGCCGAGCACTTCCTGAGTGAAGCGCGTCGTTTTGGGTTCTGGCCGCAACGTGAACATCTTGACGACGCCGGCGACCCCTGCCCCGTACAGGCTCGAAGCTGGCCCCTTGATGACTTCTATTCGTCCGAGCATTGAGACATCGACGTCGTCGAGAATCGTGGTCCCTTCGGCGTCGGTAATGGGGATGCCATTCAGGTAAGCCTTGTATCCCGTTCCGTTGAAGTTGGTGCCATTGCCATAACCGCGGATGGTTATGCGCTGGCCTCCCGAAACCGTCCGCGTTTCCACGCGGACCCCGGGAAGGAGATTGAGGGAGTCCTCCAGAAAAAGACCGGTATTCCGGTTGAGCTCCTGCTGGGTCAGGGTATCAACCGCCTGTGGTTGCGTGAGGATCCAGCGGCTGCTCGTTCGTTCTCCGTGCACCTCGATCTCTTCAAGTCCTCGCTTCCGCACCGCGTTGCCTGTCTTGGGCTCCTCCGAAGAACCGGTCGAGCCGTCCTCGAACGACTCTGAAGCGCCGAGCGCAGGGGCGTCGTCTGGGGCCTCGCTCGCACCGAGCGCAACCCAACTGGCGAAGAGCGTCGAGACAAAAATCAATCGTTGATAGCGAGCAGCGTCTAGAATGATCATGTGATGAGCATCGACAGGACTCCCCCCATCACGACCCCGTCTAGCAGACTCATGAGCCGGCCTTGGTGCGGCATTTTGTCGCACGTCTTTGCGTGCTAGTGTCGCGCGCGCGTCAAGCGTTGCGACCTGACTGGGAGGCATTCCATGGCTCTCGAATACGCCTTCGAACTCGCTTCCTCCAGCATCCGCTTCGGGCGAGGCGTCACCCGCGAAGTCGGCATGGACCTCTCCGAGATGAAGGCCAAGCGCACGATGGTCCTCACCGATCCCAATCTGGCCAGGCTGCCGCCAGTAGCTACCGTCCTGGAAAGCCTCCGCGACAATCAGATTTCATTCGCGCTGTTCGATCGCGTCCGGGTCGAGCCCACCGACGTCTCCTTTCGCGAAGCGATCGATTTCGCGACGCAAGGAAATTTCGATGCGTTCGTCGCGGTCGGCGGCGGATCGACGATGGATACCGCGAAGGCTGCGAACCTTTACTCCACCTATCCGGCGGATTTTCTCGAGTACGTCAACGCGCCGATCGGAAAGGGCCGGCCGGTTCCCGGACCGCTCAAGCCGCTCATCGCCATACCGACGACCGCTGGCACGGGCAGCGAGACCACCGGCGTCGCGATCTTCGACTACACGAAGCTCCATGCGAAGACCGGCATCGCGCATCGAAGGTTGAAGCCGACGCTGGGAATCTTGGACCCAGAGAACACTCGCACCATGCCGCCGCAAGTGGCGGTGACGAGCGGATTCGATGTGATGAGTCACGCGATCGAGTCCTTCACCGCCTTGCCCTTCCATCGCCGCCCGCGGCCGGAGCGCCCGGTGCTGCGCCCGGCGTACCAAGGATCGAACCCCATCAGCGATGTCTGGTCGCTTGAAGCGCTGCGCTGGGTCGCGAAGTATCTCGTTCGCGCGGTCGAAGATCCAAGTGACGACGAGGCTCGCGAGAAGATGCTGCTTGCCGCCTCGTATGCCGGGGTTGGATTCGGAAATGCTGGAGTGCATCTGCCGCACGGAATGTCCTATCCGGTCTCTGGAATGGTGCGCGACTTTCGGCCCGAGGGCTTCCTGGTAGATCACCCGATCGTCCCTCACGGGATGTCGGTGATTCTCAACGCACCGGCTGTGTTCCGCTTCACCGGCGAGGCGTGTCCGGATCGTCATCTCCTCGCCGCCGAAATTCTCGGAGCGGACGTTTCGCGCGCAAAGCCGGAGGACGCGGGCAAGATCCTCTCCGACCGGATCGTTGCGATGATGCAGCGCTTGAAGGTGCCAAACGGCCTGCGGGCGATCGGCTACGACAAGTCAGACATTCCGGCCCTGGTTCAAGGCACCCTTCCTCAAGCTCGCGTGACCAAGCTGTCGCCGCGGCCGGTGGACGAGTCGCATCTGGCCGGCCTGTTCGAACAAGCCATGACCAGCTGGTGAGCTCTGGATTGAAAACGCTCGTTCTGTCACAGCTCATTTCGCTGCGATTGATAGTTGAGCAACAATCGCCGTAGGTCTTTGGCACTATCCGCGCCGGCCGCGGCCATTCGCCTATTGACGCACGCGCGACGGCGGCAGTAAGGACCGCGAAGATCGCCGGATCGCATCGAGGCGCTCACCTCGCTGCACAAACTGGGGAATCAGGCGTGCACCTTCGATGCGTATCCCACGGTCTCGACGAAAGACAGCGTGAATTTTGCGCCCGCGCTTGAACGCGAGGCGCATTCGTGGGAGGGCACTTATGAAACGAAGTCTGTTGATGGTGGGAGTCGCGATTCAGCTCGCGATCTCCGGTGCGGTGCAAGCTCGCTTGAAGGGGTTCGTGGTCTACACGCAGGAGTCGCCAACTTTCGGCGGCTACTCATGGCCGGGCGTCGGCCAGTACGAGAAGATAACTGGCAAAGCTTTCGGCGAGGTGGATCCGCTCGACCCCAAGAACGCGGTGATCGTGGACATCCAACTCGCGCCGCGGAACGCCAACGGGAACGTCGAGTTTTCGTTCGACTTCTACATCCTCAAGCCGATCGACCTGAGCAGGGGCGCTCACAAGGCGATGTACGAGCCGCCCAACCGGGGCAACAAGCTCTGGGGTACGCTGGGGCGCTTCCCCGGAGGGAACGACCCGGGTTCGATCACCGACCCAACCGCTTTGGCCGGCGCGTTCTTCATGCCGCGCGGCTACACCCTGGTATGGAGCGGATGGGACAAAGCCGCCGGCCTGAGCTCGGAGAATTTCAACGCGACGATCACGCTGCCAATTGCTAAAAATCCAGACGGCTCATCGATTACAGGACCGTCGTTCGAGTACCTGGTGGCGGGCGCGCCGACGCCTTCGTTTCCGCTGACGTATTTGGCAGCCACGCTGGATCAGAGCGGCGCAACGCTGACCCACCGCATTCATCTGGACGACGTACCCACTGTGCTTCCCGACTCGGCGTGGAGATACACCAACGACAAAGGGATCGGCATCGCACTGACGAGTGGGAACTTCGCCGCGAACGACATCTATGAATTCTCCTATATGGCCAAGGACCCGACGGTGAACACGATCGGCCTCGCCGCAATCCGAGACTTCAACGCCTGGCTGCGCTACGAGACCCAAGATGACTTCGGGAACGCCAATCCACTCGCCGGCGACGTGGCGCGGATCTACACCACGACTGTGTCCCAGCCCGCCCGCACGATGAATGACTTCACATATTTCGGATTCAATCAGGCCGAAAACGGCATGATTGTCTTCGATGGAATGCTCCAGTGGATCGGGGCCGGCGACGGTCTGAGCATGAACTATCGCTTCTCTCAGCCGGGTCGCACCGAGCGCAATCGCCAGGATCACCTCTTCAATGAAGCCGTCTTCCCCTTTGCCAACGTGATGACGATGGATCCGTTCACCGGCATCATGGACAGCCGGTACGCGAGATGCGAGATGACCCAAACGTGCCCGCTGGCGATGGAGATTTACTCCTCCAACGAGTATTGGGTTAAGGCCGCATCGCTTCTGCATACCGACCCCACGGGCACCGTGGACCTCCCGGACTCGCCGTTCGCGCGCAACTATTTGATCTCGAGCCATCAGCATGGCACCGGCAGTGCCATGACGATGGGCGCGTGCCAGCAATTCCAGAATCCGCTCAATTCGGCGCCAGTGCAGCGCGCTCTGTTCATTGCGATGGACGAATGGGCGACGCAACAAACGCAGCCGCCGGCCAGCCAGGTACCGAAGTTCTCCGACGGCACTCTCGTGCCTCCCATGCCCCAGTCGGGAACGGGTTTCCCGAACATCCCAGGCGTTACCTATACGGGCCTGAAGACGACGCGCTATCGGTTCAACTTCGGTCCCGACTTTTATCAGACCGGGATTGCGACCATCAATCCGCCGGCGATCACTCCGCCCTACGAAGACAATCCGGCAAATGGACCCATCTATCCGAGCTTCATTCCCAAAACAGACACCGATGGGAATGAGATCGCTGGCGTCCGCTTGGGCGATGTCACTGTTCCTCTCGCCACGTACACCGGTTGGGCGCTGCGATCCGCCGCATGGGCAAACGACGGGTGCGAAGGCTCGGGGCAATACATTCCATTCGAGAGGACGACGGCCGACCGCGTCACTCGCGGTGATCCGCGTCAATCGGTCGAAGAGCGCTACACATCGCTCGACGATTACACGAGCAAGGTGGTGGACGCCCTAAACGGCATGGTCGGGCAACGCTTGTTGCTGCCCGAGGACTACGACGCCGAGCTCAACCGCCTCATCGCCGCAGGTCAAGCGGCAGGGCTGCTACCGAGCCAGTAGCCCGACTGCGGTCGCGTCCCTGCCGATCGGTTACTGCGCTGACTCTGGCCATCGCCGGAGCCTTAGAGCTACGACTTTGACAGGTTGTCCTGCAGCTTCTGCGCCATGGCCAGGTGCTGCTTGTACGTGGGAAGCAGCTTGTCGACCAGACCCGTCAACTCCGGGTCGCTAATTCGCGAACGCGCGCTGGTGAGCTTATCGATCACCTTCTGGTGATCCTGCACCATCACGCGGGTGTATTCGCGGTCGAACTCCGGACCCTTCAGCGTGCGGAGCTTGTCCACCTCGGCCTTGTGGGCGGCCATCGCCTGCTCGTGGCCCGCGCCGGATTTCATGCCTTGGTCCGCCGCCCGCGCCTGGTCACTCGGGCTGCCACCGCCGACTCCCGACGGGCTGCCGCTCGCTGGCGCTTCTTTCGTCGCCTTCATCTGATAGTGCGTCGCGGACAGATCGATCTTGTGGCTGTTGGCGAACGCCAGCACTTGGTCGTCTGCGCTCTTGTGATCCTTGATAGTCGCGTCCGCGAAATCCTTTACTTGGCTCGAGCTGCCGTTCTGCTTTGCCAAGTTGCCCAGTTCTATCTCTTGCTGATTGGCGTGATGGATGAAGCCGAGGAGCATCGCTTCGCGATTCTCGCCTTGCCCGGCCATCGTGTCAGGCGCACCGGTCGTGGGCGACGCGCTGCCGGTGGGAGGCGATGTGCTCGGAGTCCCAGGTGTCTGTTGAGTCCCAGGTGTCTGTGGCGATCCGATCCCGGTCGGCGGAGTTCGTTGGGTGTTCGGGCTCGTGCTTGGGGCTCCTGTCTGCGCATACGCAGGAAGGGCAAGGACGGCAAGCCCTGCCGCGGCCAATACCTTTTGCTTCCAGTCCATAGGGCACCTCCGAATGGGTGAAAACTGAAGTTTGTATCGAAGGAGCCTTGTCGCAAGTGGGACAGAGAGACGCCTCGCCCGCTGGGAATGCGAAACACCCCGCGTGCGCTCGCGTGCCAGCACGGGGGTCGTGCGGCACGCCGATCATTTCCCTAAAATCGCCGACCGCAATTCCGGAGTTTTAGGAGAAGCTGAATGCGACGCGTTGTACTCGCCGCTGGCTTCAGGGCGTGCAGGCAGCCGACCGCAGCGGAATGAATTCGCCGCGACTTCCGCCAGACGGGAACTGTCCCTAGTAGTCAGATGTGAGTATGAATCCCTGTTCACATCTCCTGCTGGTCGTTGATGACGACCCAGACTACCGAGATGCGATATCCGAAATTTTGCAGCGAGACGGCTACCGGGTGGTGCGTGTCGAGAACGGCCGCGAGGCGCTCGAGTACCTTCGCGGCGGCGGCCGCCCGTGCGTCATTCTCCTCGACATGATGATGCCGGTAATGAACGGCTGGCAATTTCGCCAAGAGCAGCAGGAGGACCCGTCAATTCAATGCATCCCGGTGGTGATGATCACCGCCAGCGACGAGCGCCGAATCGGCTTGATTCCAAATAATCAGGTCCTCACAAAGCCCATTCGGGTCGATGAGCTACTCGAGTCCGTGCACCGATTCTGTTGACGCAGCTCGCTCGAAGCGCTTCTTTGCAGAAGCAGTCCCGGCATGACGTCGGGCGCGACTCGATCAGAAGCGGCAATGTCGTCTGGCCAATTGCTCTCGATCCCATGCTGGCTGTCGCCGGGCCTTCTGCGAATCGACCCGCTTTGGGCCCCGCTGCGCAATGACCCACGCTTTCGGCAGCTGGCAGAAATTCACCGAGAATGACCCGTCGCGGGACTTAGTTACGGGCACCGACCCGACCGGTTACCTCATTCCCGCGTAGGCCCGTAGAGACGAAGTGACAAAACAAACAGACGAAAGGCATGGCGTAGCTCGCTAGAGCAGCTTCGAGCTCGCCCAATGCGGGCGGTTGCACTGCGACGCGAAAGCCCCTGGAAGGAACACGAGGACAAAATGCAACTCAAGGCAATTATGCTCGGTACGGTCGGTTTGGGCGCCGTCGTTTTGCTGGCGGCAGGTTCGTCGAAAGACCACGTCTCTCTAAGGCATATGGCGGACCTCACCCATACGCTTTCGGGCAAATTTCCGTATGTACCAGTGCCCGGGCTTACGTTTCCGTTTGAGCAAAAGCCAATCGCTTCCTTGGAGAAGAATAAAGTCTATGCGGAGGAGTGGCACATGATCGCTCATAACGGCACGCACATGGACGCTCCGAACCATTACATCGACGGTGGCCGAGCCATGGATGGGTACGATGTCCGAGAGCTGATTGCGCCGGTGGCAGTCATTGACATTCACGACCGCGCTGCAAAGGACCGCGATACACAACTTCGGGTCGAAGACATCAGAAATTGGGAGAACCGCTATGGGCGCCTGCCCAGGCACGCAGCGGTATTCATGTACTCCGGCTGGGACCAAAAGGCTACCCAGGATCCGACCTATTTCGTGGGCCTCGATGACTTGGGCCATACCCATTTCCCGACCTTTTCGCCTGACGCCGTTGCGTTCCTGGTGAAAGAGCGCAACATCGTCGGAATCGGCGTCGATACGCTCTCATTTGATCAAGTGGAAGCTACGCAGAAAGCGGCAGCTCACAAGATCTTGCTCGGAGCCGATAAGTGGGGAATCGAGTGCATCAATAACCTCAAGCAAATCCCGGCCTCAGGGGCCACGATTTTCGTGGGTGCTCTCAAAGTAAAGGACGCCTCCGCCTCCCCCATTCGACTGATCGCCGTGTGGTGAGCGCGATGAATTACAAATCCGCCATTCGCTTATCAATCACTGCGGTTGCGTTCACTGCGTTGGGCATTCACCCTGCTCTTGCGCAGAGTTTCACTCTCGTGCATCGGCACGTCGGCGGCGACAACGACGTCCTCGCAAATGCTTACCTAATCGAAACGGAAAGAGGCGTTGTAGCGGTGGATGCCACGATGACAGTAGCCGAGAGTACTCGGCTGCGCGCCGACTTGGTGGCTCTCCGCAAGCCGCTGTTGGCGGTTTTGATAACGCATGGCCATCCCGACCACTATGGTGGGGTTACAGGATTGGTGGCAAACGACAAAGTGCCCGTGATTGCGACCCGCGCTGTCGACAAAGTGATCCGCCGCGACGATCAGGCCAAAGGAGAGGCATTGAAGCGCGCCGGAATTGTTTGGGCGGGACAAAGAATGTTCCCCAATCAGACGATTGACAATGGTCAATCCGTTACTTTCGACGGGGTGCGATTTACCGCGTATGACCTTGGTCCTGGGGAATCGCTCGCTGATTCCTTTTGGCTCATGGAATCATCTCCCCGCGCAGCGTTTGTGGGAGACATGGCGGTAAATCACGTCCACGGCTTTCTTGCCGATGGACACACTGGCGACTGGCTGAACAAGCTCGATCCTCTCAAATCCAGACTGCAGGCGCTCGGCGTCACAATGGTGTACCCCGGACATGGCGAACCTGGGGGTCTGGAGATGCTTGAGTGGACCAAGAGCTACTTAGAGACATTTCGGAAGGCTGTCACTGATCTTGCGGCGGGGCACCAATCACTGACTCCGGACCAGAAGACGGAGCTCTCTCGCCGAATGGCCCTCTTTCTGCCGGAAAACAGACTGCCACAGTTTGTCACGCGCAGCGCTGACCCGGTCGCGGCGGAGCTCGCCAAGGTCTCCCATTGAAACGGTGAAGTGGCGGCGCCGCGTGCAGCCAACGTTCGAGCCGAACGACTACTTGCCCACCACTGGCGAAAAGACTCGCGCAAACACCGAGGCTCGCTAAGCTCGTAGAATGGGCCACCTGACGTGGGGAAGAGAAAATGGAAAGCAGCGCCTTTTGGGACAGGATCCTCGGCAGCTCAGCGCTGGCATGGGGCGCCAAACCTTCCCCGGCGGTTGAGTTGTTGGCAGCGCGTTTGCCGGCGCCCGCACGGGTGATGGTGCCGGGATGTGGCTACGGCCGCAACGCCCTTGGCCTCGCTCGACATGGGTACGAGGTCGTGGCCACCGATAGCTCCCTGGCCGGGCTGGAACGAGCGCGAAGCGAATTTGCTCATCGAGGAATTCGCTACCTTCACGAAGATGTATTGACCGCACCAGAAGGACCGTTTGATGCCGTCCTGTCCCATTACGTCTTGCATCTATTTCGCGCTCGAGAGCGTGCGCGCTTGTTGACGATCTGGCGGAATGCACTTCGCGCCAGCGGTCTTCTGATGTTGACGGCGCTTTCGACCCGCTGCTCATTCTTCGGGCAAGGCGAAGAATTGGAGCCAGGAACCTGGTCGAACCCGGGTTGGCTCCCAATTCACTTCGAGACGCCTGAAACGCTGGCTGCCCAGCTCGAGCAGTGCGGTCTCACCGTGCTCAAGACGGAAGAGCGTGAGGAGCCGGAAGACAAGCCCACCGGTCCCGTGAAGACACCGACGGTCTACGCGCTCGCCAGCCGCTGACGCGCTCTCCACGACGAGACGGGTCCGCCGCAAAGGGGCGCCCGCGCGACGGTTCGAAAGCCTCTTCCCCTAGGTCACGATTCGTGTCCCGCCCGACGTCACGCAGCGTTCTCCGGCGCCGGTGCCACCGTACGCAGTGCGCGGTAGAGCGCGTCCCGCAGCGCCTTCTCGCGCGGGTCGTCGGACAGGTAGAAGTCCATCTTGTTCATCACGTAGGCGTAGCCAAGGCGCGCGTCGGGATCCGCGAAGGCGAACGAGCCGCCAGCGCCGGGCGCGCCGAAGGCGCGTGGGCTCGAGCCGAAGGAGTACCTGGGAGTGGGTCGCAAGAAGCCGAGCTCGAACCAGGTCGGCACGCCGAGCACCTCGTCCTTCGAGTACGTGGCGTCGGGCACCGCGGTGATGCGGGCCATCGTCTCTGCTGTGATTCCCAGCTCCGCGCCGCCCTCGGCGAACGCGGAGTAGGCTCGCGCGATCGCGCGCGCCGTGCAAACGCCGTTGCCCGCGGGCACCTCCACCTCGAGCCAGCGTCGATCGTTCCAGTCGAGGTCCGAGAAGAGCATCGACCGGCGGAGCAGGGATCCGGGCAAGAGCATCTTGCGGATGAGCGCCGGGGGCGTTCTGGGCAACGCCATGAGGGCGCGACCAATCGACATCATCTTCATCTTGGCCAGACGTTGGTCGGGGATGCGCCGCGGTAGCCCGATGTAGAATTCCAGGCCGAGCGGCGCGGCGATCTCCTCGCGGAAGAAGCGCCCGAGCGTGCGCTTCGCGGGGTCGACGTGCCGGATGAGCTCCTGCATGTAGAGCCCGAGCGACATCGCGTGGTAGCCGTGTCGCGCGCCCGGCGGCCACGCCGGCTTCTGGCGCGCGAGCAGCTGCGCCAGGTCATCGAGGTCGCGCAACCTGTCGATGGTCAGCTTTTCGTCGAGCAGGACCAGCCCGGCCTGGTGCCCGAGGAGCTGGCGCACGGTGATCGCCCCTTTGCCATTCTGCGCGAACTCGGGCCAATAGCGCGCGACCGGCGCCTCGTAGTCGAGCCAGCCGCGCGCGTTTGCCACCGCGAGCGATAACGCCGATAACCCCTTGGTTGTCGACATGACGACAACGAGGGTGTCCTCGCTCCAGGGCGCGTCGCCGTCGGGCGTGCGGCGGCCGCCCCAGAGATCAACGACCTTCTCGCCACGCCAGAATGCCGCAACGGCGGCGCCTATCTCGTTCCGCTGGGCGAAGTTGCGCTCGAACGCGTCGCGCACCCCCTCGAACCCTGGCGCGACGTGTCCGCCAGTAGTGCGCATGAGTGCCTCTCTTCATCCGATTTCCGATGCAAGATGAGCGCCTGACGCACCAGAGAGAAGCGGGCATATACCCGTGCAGCGCTTGCGCGCGGGTGCATCAGCCGTTGCGCGCGGGTGCACCGATTGCGGGCGCGTTGTCGTTGACGAACGTTCCTTCAGAAGTGCATCGTCGCTCTCGGGATCCGATCACTTTTGAGCACCCCAAACCAAATCGGCTGGACGCGCTGGTTGCCTGGGCTGTTGACGCTGCGCCAGTATCAGGCAACCTGGCTGCCTCACGACGTCGTCGCTGGAATCGTGCTGGTGACGATGTTGGTGCCCGTTGGGATCGCCTATGCGGTGGCGTCGGGCGTGCCGGCCATAAACGGTCTCTACGCAACGATCGTGCCGCTGCTGGCGTACGCGGTGTTCGGCCCCAGTCGCATCCTGGTCCTGGGTCCAGACTCGTCGCTGGCCGCGATCATCCTCGGTGTCGTCCTTCCGCTGTCGGGTGGAGACCCGGCTCGCGCGGTTGCCCTCGCCAGCATGATGGCGATCGTCTCGGGGCTCGTCTGTATTCTGGCAGGCGTCGCGCGGCTGGGCTTTGTCACCGAGCTTTTGTCCAAGCCGATTCGCTATGGCTACATGAATGGCATCGCGCTGACGATGATCATGAGCCAACTGCCCAAGCTCCTCGGCTTTTCGATCAAGAGCAAGGGACCCGTGAGAGACTTCTGGGCCATCGCCGTCGCAGTTCTGGGCGGAAAAACGAACTGGATCACTTTCACGGTCGGGGCATGCACCCTGGCGACGATCCTCCTGCTGAAGAAAAGGAAGCGCGTGCCGGGTATCCTGATTGCCGTGGCTGGCGCGTCAACAGCCGTGGGCCTGCTGGATTTGGCAGCGCGCGCCGGGGTCTCCGTCTTAGGTCCGCTCCCTCAGGGCCTGCCTGCGTTCGCGATTCCGTGGATCACGTACGACGATATCGTCCCAGTTGTGATCGGAGGCTGCGCGGTCGCCCTGGTTTCTTTCGCCGACACCAGCGTCCTGTCCCGCGCCTATGCCGTGCGCACCCGTACAACTGTCGATCCGAATCAGGAGATGGTCGGGCTTGGAGCCGCCAATCTGGCCGCCGGATTCTTTCAAGGCTTTCCGATCAGCAGCAGCTCATCACGCACGCCCGTGGCGGAGGCAGCAGGCGCTCGCACGCAGCTGACGGGTGTCGTCGGTGCGCTCGCCGTAGCCCTGCTGCTGCTGGTCGCGCCAAATCTCCTCCAGCATCTGCCCACCGCGGCATTGGCGGCGGTCGTCATTGCCTCGGCGATCGGCTTGGTCGAAATCACCGACCTCGCTCGAATCTTTCGCATCCAGCAGTGGGAGTTCTGGCTCTCGATGGTTTGCTTCGTCGGTGTCGCCGTTCTTGGGGTGATCCCAGGCATCAGCCTCGCCATCGTGCTCGCGATCATCGAGTTCCTGTGGGATGGCTGGCGTCCGCACTCGGCGGTGTTGGGCCGTGCTGAAGGCGTCAAGGGCTACCACGACATCACGCGTTATCCCAACGCCCGCCAAATACCCGGCCTGGTCCTCTTTCGCTGGGATGCGCCCTTGTTCTTCGCCAATGCGGAGTTGTTCAAAGAGCGTGCCCTGCAAGCTGCAGCGCAAGCGCCCACCCCCGTGCGGTGGCTGGTCGTTGCGGCAGAGCCTGTGACGAGCGTGGACGTCACGGCCGCTGATGCCGTCGCCGAATTGCGTCAATCGCTGCATGAAGCCGGAACCGAATTGTGCCTGGCCGAGCTCAAGGATCCCGTCAAGGACAAGCTCAAGCGATTCGGGCTGTATGCGAAGATCGGTGAAGAGTTGTTCTTCCCAACCCTAGGTGCGGCCGTCGGCACTTACCTCGAAACACACCCTGTCGATTGGGTCGACTGGGAAGACCGTCCACCGAAAGCAGCAAGTTGACTAGGCAAAAGGCGAGCAGCTAATCGCGACGACCCGCGTCTCATGACGGGAGGACATCAGGTATGAGGCGAACCACGATCGGCGCGGTAGGCATAACGGCTCTCGCTTTCGCGCTCGGCGGCAGCGTCGCGTCGAGCGCCGAAAGCGCGAAGCCGAACATCCTCTACATCGTGGCCGACGATCTCGGCTGGAAGGATGTGGGCTTCCACGGCTCGGACATCAAAACGCCGAACATCGACGAGCTGGCGCGAAACGGCGCACGCCTCGAACAGTTCTACGCGCAGCCGATGTGCACGCCGACGCGTGCCGCGCTAATGACGGGCCGCTACCCGTTCCGCTACGGTCTACAGACCGCGGTGATCTTTTCCGGGCACACCTACGGCTTGGCAACGGACGAGTGGCTGTTACCGCAGGCCCTCAAGGACGTGGGCTACCAGACGGCGATCATCGGCAAGTGGCACTTGGGTCATGCCGACCGGAAGTACTGGCCCAAGCAGCGCGGCTTCGATTACCAGTATGGACCGCTCCTCGGCGAGATCGACTACTTCACCCACCAGCAACATGGGGTTCTGGATTGGTATCGCGACAACAAGCCGGTGAAGGAAAAAGGCTACTCGACGACCTTGATCGGCAACGAGGCAGTGAAGCTCATCACCGCACACGATCCCGCCGTGCCGCTCTATCTATACCTGACGTTCAACGCGCCCCACACGCCCTACCAGGCACCCCAGGCGTACCTCGACCGGTACAAGAGCATTACTGATCCGAGCCGCCGTGCCTATGCGGCAATGATCACGGCGATGGACGAGGAGATCGGGCGCGTGGTCGCCGCGCTCGGAAAGAAGGGCATGCGCGCTAACACGCTTATTGTGTTCCAGAGTGACAACGGAGGGACGCGTAACGCGATGTTCGCAGGCGAAGTGGACGTGTCGAAGATCAAAATTCCCTGCGACAACGGTCCCTACCGGGACGGCAAGGGCTCGCTTTACGAGGGCGGTACTCGAGTCGTCGCCTTTGCCAATTGGCCAGGGCACATCAAAGCCGGCAGCACGGTGAATGAGATGATCCACGTCGTCGACATGTATCCAACCCTTGCCGGACTCGCCGGTGCGCCGCTCGGCAAGAACAAGCCCCTGGACGGCCTGAATGTCTGGCCGACAATCAACGAAGGCAAACCTTCACCGCGCACCGAGGTCGTCTACAATGTCGAGCCGTTTCGCGCCGGCATCCGCGACGGCGACTGGAAGCTGATCTGGCGCACGCCGCTACCGGAAGCCATCGAGCTCTACAACATCGCGCAGGATCGGTCCGAGAAGGACAACGTCGCTGCGGCCCATCCCGACAAGGTCGCCGCGCTGCGGAAGCGCGCGAACGAACTAGCGGCAGCGATGGCGAAACCGCTATTGCTCGAAGCCGAATTCGGTGCCATGCGCGAGCGGTTGCATATGCCGCCCGCACTTCCAAGCGAGGAAGCCTCATTCAACGAGGAAAACTAGGCGCCATGCGCGCTCGCACCTGCGCTACCGCTCGCGCTCATGCCTCTTGCAGGACCCGCACCGGGTATTCGACGTGTCGCATGACCGAAGAGGGTCGCAGTGCGACGCCAGCACACGCAAGCGCGATCCAGGCATCCGGACGCGTTTAGCCAGTCTCCCAGCCTCTGCAATGTCCTCGCATCGTCGACGGCCGGCGCCCCAGCTCGACGAAATCAGAGGCGGCTCAAGGATGGGACGCCGCGGATGTGCCGTGGCGCGCCGTTCGTCGCAGCACCCGGTCCTGGAACTGCTGCGCCAGCGCGAAGAGCACGCCGGTGGACCAGGCGAAGGTCATGAGCCCAGCGATGGCGATCATACCCTCGAGGAGCCGCCAGTTCGGGGGCAACTCGTATTGGCAGCCGAGGGTCGTGTAATCGAGGAGCGCGAGGTAATACGCCATACTCAGGTTCGGCATCGCGCGCTTCCAGAGGAAGAAGCTGGCCCAAGCGAACACCTCGATGAGGTGTGCGAGCGTGATCAGCCAGGCCGCGACGACGAGGAGGAGCAGGGACGCGCCTAGGCCCATTTCCGGACCCAGCCGCGCCTTCAGCTTGTTGACCGCTCTCAGGGTCCAGACCATCGCGATGCCGTGCAGCAGCATGGTGATGGCGACGAGGCCGGCGCCCCACGCAATCTCCTCGATTCCCGCGACGTAGAGCTCCTCGACTCCTGCGACGTAATCAACCAAAGCGACCTCATGCGACAGGGCAAAGAAATGCTTCGAACGAGCCATTCTTGCCCGTCCCGCTTGGGATCACCGGAAAGTTCAATCGAAAGCAAGCGGAAAGGTGCTGGATCCTGGGAGTAGAACGCGGCAGTGGCCCGGCTTGAGACCGACGGCCGATGGAGTCCAGAGCCTCAGGTAGACCGCCCGGCATGACGACAAAGGCATACGAATACTTAACCAACATCAACTTCCGCACGAAGAAATATCGAAACTCGACCCATTTATCGAGATAGGCATTGGGCTTCTGTTCGATGGGAAGTTGAATGTTGCATCCCACCGAGCGCCCTTCCCTGCGCGCGCGCCGGCCCAGGGCTCGAGTTGTCCAGACTCGGTTTCGGTTTGTCTGGAATAGATTTCAAAGACACTGCTTCCTTGAGTCAGCTGCTCCGCGATGGGCCAGAGGCTGTCTTGCCTGCCGCTTTCGCCTCCTTCAGGAGCGCCTCATGCGCAATCGCCAGGAAGTCAGTCTCGGTCACGATGCCGATGAGCTGTTCGCCCTCGCCGATCACCGTTGCGCCAAGCACTGCATACTCGTTAGCCATTGTCCCGTCCTGGATACCCCTTGACGGCAGCGGATGGAATGGATCTTGTGGGCCCGACCGTGACCGAATCGAAACCTAGCGCGTTCTACCTTCGACAAGGCGGCGACGCGTTCGTCCCCACGCCGGCAACCGTGGGTCCGTGGGATCCCGCGCTGCAGCACGGCGGGCCACCCGCGGCGCTGATCGGCCGCGCGATCGAAAGCCTCGGCGGGCGCAGCGACGTTCGGGTCTCGTACTTCTCGCTCGACTTTCTCAGCGCGCTTCCGCTGGCGCCGATGACCGTGCGAGCAGAGGTCGAGCGGCCCGGCAAACGGATCGAGCTGGCGACGGCCACGGCGATCATCGGCGGTCGTCCGGTGCTCCGCGCTGCAGGGTGGCGCCTCGCCGTCGGCGCCGATCGCAGCCCACGAGTCGGGTTTGACGACGCGCCACCGCCGATGCCCGAACGCGAATCCCGCGACTTCTTCGAAGGCGTGCGGACGTTCGGGTACGGCGAGTCGATCGAGTGGCGCTTCGCATCCGGCGGCTTTCGCGTCCGCGGCCCGGCGACGGTCTGGTCGCGGATGCGCATCCCGTTGGTGCCCGGGGAGGCGCCGTCGCCGCTCGTACGACTGCTCACAATGGTCGACTCCGCGAACGGGGTGAGTTGGGAGGTGGATTTCTCGACTTACATGTTCGTCCCGGTGAACCTCACCGTATCGATCACGCGCAGCCCAGAGGGCGAGTGGGTGGGGATGCACGCGATCACCGCGCTCGCCGGCGACGGAGTCGGAACGACCCGCGCCCGGCTTTTCGACACCCAAGGGAACGTCGGCGAGGCGCTCCAGACGCTGTTCGTCGCTCGCCGCGAGCAGTAGTCGCGGAGCCGCGGCGACGAAGGCGCTGCGGTCCGGTGCAGCAAACAGGTCGAGATCTCACCCGGCCAGCGCCCGGCGAATCCATCGCTCCGTGGTTACCAAAATGAAACAAATGTCTCGAAAGAACGGCAAGCACGCGAGGCCTTGAAAGCCAGACACCCTCTGTAACACGAAATTCATGTATCAGTTCCCACCGGTGACACCGGTGAGCACTCTAGGGTTGGTAGAAGGCCCAATCCGTAGGCCGGATTAGCAGCCTGCGGGCTGAAGTCCCGGTCAGAGGCGCGTCCGCGCTTGACAATTCATCGGCAGCGGGAGGATTGAAAGGCTGCCATGGCTGCAGAGCCTCAAAACCCGTTCGAGATCGGGCTGGAGAAGAATTCCGCTAACTTCGCGCCGCTCACGCCGCTCAGCTTCATCGGTTGGAGTGCGCACGTCTATCCACGCCACCCGTCCGTGATCCACGGGGGGCGCCGCTTTACCTGGCAGGAGACTTACGCGCGCTGCCGGCAGCTCGCCTCGGCGCTCTCGGGCCGGGGGATCGGCGTCGGCGACACCGTCGCAATCATGCTGGCGAATACACCCGAGATGTACGAATGCCATTTCGGGGTGCCGATGACCGGCGCCGTGCTCAATACGCTCAACACCCGGCTCGATGCGGACGCCCTCGCCTTCATGCTCGACCACGGCGAGGCAAAGGTGCTGATCACGGATCGCGAGTTCTCCGGGACGATGGCGAAGGCGCTGAAGAACGCAAAGGCGCGTCCACTAATCATTGACGTCGAGGACCCCGAGTACTCAGGGCCCGGCGAGCGGCTCGGCAAGATTGATTATGAGACGCTCCTGAGCGCAGGCGACGCCGAGTATCCGTGGCAACCGCCTTCGGACGAGTGGAACACCATCTCGCTCAACTACACCTCGGGCACGACCGGGAATCCCAAGGGCGTCGCCTACCACCATCGCGGCGCGCACCTCAACGCGGTTGGCAATGTCCTCAGCTGGAGCATGCCGCGGCACGCGGTGTATCTGTGGACGCTGCCGATGTTTCACTGCAACGGGTGGTGCTTCCCATGGTCGATCGCGGCCATTGCCGGCACCAACGTCTGTCTTCGCAAGGTCGATCCAGCGCTGATCTTCTCCCTCATCCGCGAGCACCGCGTCACGCATTACTGCGGCGCGCCGATCGTCCACAACCTGCTGGTCAATGCGCCCCCAGAGCTGCGTGAGGGCATCTCACACAAGATTCACGCCCTGGTGGCGGCCGCGGCGCCGCCGGCGGCGATGCTGGCGGCCATGGATCGGATGGGAATCGAGCTGACGCACGTGTATGGCTTGACCGAAACATACGGGCCGGCCTCGGTTTGCGTGAAACAAAAGGAGTGGGAAGCGCTCGAGGTCGATCGCCGCGCCGAGCGGAACGGACGCCAGGGGGTGCGCTATCTATTGCAGGAAGGAGCCACGGTGCACGACCCGATCAGGATGCAGCCGGTTCCCTGGGACGGAAAGACAGTCGGCGAAATCATGTTCCGCGGCAACATCACGATGAAGGGTTACGTAAAGAACGCCAAAGCGACGCGAGAAGCGTTCGAGGGCGGCTGGTTCCACTCAGGCGACCTGGCGGTGATGCAGCCCGATGGCTATTTCAAGATTACCGACCGCGCGAAGGATGTGATCATCTCTGGCGGCGAGAACATCTCGTCGCTCGAAGTCGAAAACGCGCTCTATGATCACCCGGACGTCCTCACGGCGGCGGTGGTCGCCCAGCCGGATCCCAAGTGGGGCGAGACACCGTGTGCTTTCGTCGAGTTGAAGCCGGGCGCACAAGCAACGGCAGAACAGCTCATCGAGCACTGCCGGGCGCGGCTTGCCCATTTCAAGGCGCCGAAGACAGTCATCTTTGGTCCGCTTCCGAAGACCTCAACCGGCAAGATTCAGAAACACATTCTCCGCGAGCGGACCCGGGCGACGTCTGCCATTGAGTAGAGCTGCGGCCGCAGCGCCCTGCGGGATCGCGGTGACACCTTCGCGCACCGGCGGTGTTCCCTTGTCCTGAAAGAAGCTCGCGATGTCCCGAGGCTGGCCATGCCCTTGGGGCACGCGACTCCGTTTCCCGCGAAGCACGTCTTTGCCGTGGGCGCCCGCCTCGTGCGCGACGGGCCGTCTTCCTGCAGCTCGCAGGTCGAGGACCCAAACCTTTCTACGGCATTGGAGCTTTGCCTCATGTTGAAGAGAAGCATACTGACGATTGTGTTGGTTCCTTTCGCGCTCGCCTGCGGCCACGACACGAGCAATACGAACTCGGCCATCATCACCGGCCTGCAGCCGGAGAAGTGGACCTGGGTTCCGTTTGCGGACGCCAAGTGCCGCGACGGTTCCTCGACGGGCATCGCTGTCAACCCGAGCTCGGGTTCGGACAAGCTGATGATCTTCCTCCAAGGCGGCGGCGCGTGCTTCAACGCGACGACGTGCGCTGGCAATCCGTCGACCTTCTCCGCCGCCGACTTTGCCGCCATCGACGTCGTCTGCGGGAGCCAGGACCATAAGTGCGCCAGCGTGAACAACGGCATCCTGGATCGGACCAACCCGGCCAATCCGGTGAAGGACTGGAACTATGTCTTCGTTCCTTACTGCACCGGCGACGTCCACGGCGGCAACAATCCGACCGGCACCGTCGCAGGTGTCACCGGGACACAGCGGTTCGTCGGCTACGCCAACATGGGCCAGTACCTCGCGCGGCTGGCGCCCACCTTCCCCGGCGCGACGCGGGTGCTGCTGACCGGCGTGAGCGCAGGAGGCTTCGGCTCGGTGGCCGCATACGCCCCCGTCGCCCGGGCGTTCGCTTCGGCACAGGTGGATATGATCGACGACTCGGGACCGCCAATGGTGGATCCCTACTTCGCGGGCTGTCTCCAAGATTTGCAGCGGCAGACCTGGGGCCTAGACAGCACACTCATCCAGGACTGCGACGGCGAGTGCTCGAGTACGGGCACCCAGCTCTTCGATCTCTACAAGCGCCAGATCAAGACACATCCAGCGGCGAGTTTCGGCCAAGTAGAGTCGATCGACGACAACACGACCACATCTTATTTCGGCTTCGGCCTGAACAGTTGCACCGGCTACCAGCAACTCTCGGAGGCGCAGTTCACCACCGGCCTGCGGGACATGGAGTCGAGGCTCAGCTCCTACGCAAACGCGGGCGCCTTCGTCTTCTCGGGTTCTGCACACACCTCGCTGCAGTCGTCTGACTTTTACACCCGCACAGCGGGAAGCGGGGCGACGGGTGACGGCGTCGTCCTGAACAACTGGGTCCGCGACTTCCTAAACGGCACCGTCACCAATGTCGGTCCCTGACCAGAGCGGAAAGCTCCTCACGCTCTCTGAGCGGTCGGGCCACTCCAGCTTGCGACCGGACGCAAGGCGAAGTGTGTGGGGATTTCGGACCGCGGGGCACCAAACTCCCATACACTTCGCAAAAAACTCGCAAGGACCGTTCTCCGCAAGAGGGCAAGAGAGCTATCCGACGAGCAGTCGCGCTCGTCGAGCCAACTTGCCCTTGTTTTGCGGCCCCAGCCGAGTCATCCAACCGCGAGTAACAGATCCTTGGTGCTGTGGTGTTACCTCTGACCGAACGCTAGTGGGAGGAGAGGTTGGCGCTCGACGTCGAGCAGTTCTACAAACGGTATGGGCCGATGGTGCTGCGCCGTTGCCAGCGGCTCCTGCGCGATCCGGAAAGGGCGGCGGACGCCATGCACGACGTGTTCGTCGAGATTTTACGCCGAAAGGAGGCGCTCACGGACGACGCGCCCTCCTCGCTGCTTCTGTGCACCGCCACGAACCTCTGCCTGAACCGACTGCGCAGCGCGCGCCGAAAGCCGGAGGACAAGGACGAGGAGCTGCTGATGCAGATTGCCTCGGCCGAAGATCCCGCGGGGCCGGCGGCGGCGCGCTCGCTCCTCACGCGAATTTTTCGCTCCGAGAAGGCATCCACCGGCACCATCGCCGTGCTTCACCTGCTCGACGGCCTCACGCTTGAGGAGGTGGCCGGCGAGGTGGGAATGTCCGTCTCCGGAGTGCGAAAGCGCCTGCGGCTTTTGAAGGAGCGCGCGGCAGAACTGGAGGATGTGTCATGACCGATCGCCGGCTCCCAGAGTATCTGCTCGAGCGGCTCGCGCTCGGCGAGCTTCCCAAAGACGCTGCCCGCGCCGCGCAGGAACAACTGGCTCGCGAACCCGGCGGTGCCGAACGGCTCAACGCTCTGCGTGCCTCGGACGCGGAGCTTTTGGCGCGGCATCCGCCCCAGGCAGTGGCGAGCGAGATCGCCCGTCGGCGGCGAGCGGTGATTGTGCAATTGCGGCGGCGGCGAGCGGCCTGGCTCGCAGCGACTGCGGGAGCGTTCGCTGCGGTAGTGGTCGCCGTAGTGCTGCGCCCAGGGCCGGAGCAAACCTGGATCAAGGGCGATGCCGCGCTGCTCATCTATCGAAGCCGGGGCGCGCAAGTGGAGCAGCTGCAGAGCGGCGCCATCGCGCGAGCTGGGGACACAGTGCAGCTTGCTTACGCCCGAGCGCACCAGACCTTCGGCGCCATTGTCTCGGTCGACGGTGCTGGAGAAGTCACGCTTCACCTGCCCGAACAGGAAGGCGAGGCGGCGCGCCTGACCCGCGATGCGCGCACGGAGCTTCCTCACGCTTATCAGCTCGACGCGGCGCCCGGATTCGAGCGCTTCTTTCTAGTCACCAGCGATTCCCCATTCCCTGCTTCCGCCGCGCTGGAAGCGGCTCGGAAGCTCGCAGCTCGCGGGAATGCAGCCCGCAGTGAGCCGTTAGCCCTTCCCAAAGGTTTCGAGCAGAGCACGTTTCTTGTCCTTAAAGAGAGTCCATGAGGCAGTGCATTGCCGCGTTGGCTTGCGCGCTTCTCCCCGGGCTCGCAGCGGCGCAGCCATCGATCGAGGCGCGCCGCTTCGCGCTGGTGATCGGCGTGAACGACGGCGGACCTTCCCGACTCCGGTTACGCTACGCGGCGTCGGACGCGAAGGAAATTGCGCGCGTGCTCGAGCAGCTCGGGGGCGTTGCCGACGACGACATGACGCTCTTGCTCGAGGCGGACCGCGCCAAAATCCTCTCCCGAGTCGAGCAGCTCGGACGCCGGCTCGCCGAGGCGCGTGCAGCAGTTCGGAGGTTGGAGGTGGTCTTCTACTACTCCGGCCATTCCGATGAGGACGGATTGTTGGTCCGCGGTGAGCGGATTTCGTATTCCGAGCTGCGCGGCCGGCTCGATGCGCTGCCGGCGGATCTGCAGGTCGCGATCCTCGATTCCTGCGCTTCGGGCGCAATGACTCGCCCCAAGGGGGGAACTGCGCGGCCGCCATTCCTGCTCGATTCATCGTCGAGCCTCAAGGGTCATGCCTTTCTCACCTCCAGCGCCGCCGACGAGGTGGCGCAGGAATCGGATCGGATTGGCGGCTCGTTCTTCACCCACTACATGCTCTCTGCAATGCGCGGCGCCGCTGACTCGTCCCGCTCAGGACGGGTCACCTTGAACGACGCCTATGCCTTTGCTTTCCAGGAGACGCTGGCGCGCACGCAGCGCACGCAGGGAGGAGCGCAGCACCCCTCTTATGACATCCAGCTCCAGGGCGCGGGGGATTTGGTGCTCACCGATCTGCGCTCCACCAGTGCGGGGCTGGTGATCTCGAAGGAGGTGATCGGCCGCATCTACGTTCGGGACGAGGACGACCATTTGGTGGTCGAGCTGCACAAGGCGCGGGACAACGAGATAGAGCTCGGGCTCGCGCGCGGTCCATACCGCGTCCTCGTAGAGCAAGAGCATTCGGTAAGCGAGACCCAGGTGATGCTGGAGGATGGCCGCCGCGCGTTTCTCGATCCGGCGGCGCTGCATTCGCTACCGCGCGAGTTCGCCATGGCCCGCGGCGACCTTCCCGACGAACCGGCCGTCCCTCGGTTGTTTCGCTCGGTGCCCGCGGTCTTTTCACTCGCACCGAGTGCAGCCGTCGGCGTGGGAAGCGGAGGCGGATGGGTCGGGGACGACACGACGAATGGATTCGCTCTCGATCTCACCGTCGGCCGCGGCGGCGCTCTAAACGGCCTCGAGCTGAGCGTCTTGGGGGCGGTGCGCCGCGGCGACGTGCGAGGAGCCCAGCTCGCCCTGGGTGGAAACTACACCGAGGGGGCTCAGCGTGGCTTCGCGCTCAGCACCGTCTTCAATCTGGTGGGACGAGACTTCAAGGGTTACCAGCTGACCGGTGCCGCGAACTGGGTAACCGGCAGAATGGTAGGAATGCAGTCAGCGGGCGGGTTGAACTACGCGGGGGGGCCGGTTGCCGGCGTCCAGGGTGCGACCGGC
>DATFTC010000369.1:0-3705 GCA_035262305.1 Myxococcaceae bacterium
CTTGAAATGCGCGAATGGCGAAGAGCTGCCCCATCTTGCCGTCGCTGACGCTACGCAACACCGATCCATCCGAATCGCGTTGCTGCATGATGATGCGCAGATCGCCGATAAGAGGTGGCGTGATTACCGCCTCGATTATGATGGAATCCGCGACGTTCGCGGGCGGCGTATGGTGCTCAAGTCGATCGCCCGAAGTCTCCGGACCGTCGGGCGTCTCGACATAGCGGAAACGCGCCTGCAGCGGCTTGATGCCTCTTGGGATCCTGATATCCGACTGGATCCCGAGGTCGTAAGCCGGATCGGCGTACCGTCCGAATCCGACCAGTGCGAGCTGTCCGGGGCCTAGCCGGATGGAATCGTCCTCGAGAGCGGGCGCGAAGCCTGCGTCCCGGAACAGGACGCGGCCACCGATATTCGGTTCCTGCTCCGTCGACAGTCGAGAGAGGCGGATCGTTCTGATGCCTTGCGACGGATTGACCACGGCGTAAACTGCGCCGTCCACCGCTACCGAGCCGAACCCATAGGGTCGAACGTTTCCCGGGGTTCCGCCGAACCATCTCGTGATTCCGGTCCTTTGCAGCGGTTCGTACAAGCTCTGTACTCGGGCAAACCAGCGCGCATCGTCGTCGTCGAGAAATTCGAGATTGCCATGAACGGTGTTGATCCATCCGCCGCGCGCGGCCATGAGAAGCAAGCTCCCGCGCCAGGCATTGGTCTTGCGGAAATAGTTCGTGCCGGTGTTCCCAACCATAAATGCCGTCGAGTCGACGCGGTTGAGGGGAACGCCGCTCTGCGCGAAATGGCGTACCATGTCGTCGCTGTAGATGTCGATGGCGCGCCACAGATCCATTTGCGGCAGATCGGATGGCCGTGGATCTCCCGCATACAGCGAATCAAACACGTCGAGCCATTGCACGTTAAACGGGTCGAGGGAGGACGCGGCCGAGTCGACATCGCCGACGAAGCCGTTGAATGCGACGAGCACGACATCGGGATGGTTGCGCCGAAAGCTGCGGAGTGCGGCATGAAGGGCCCGCCCGTTGCGCAACCGGATCTCTTGCGGCCGAAGGCGGTTTTCGTCGCCCTTCGCCGCGACTGTGAAGTCCGCGAAGTCGAGTTTGAACATGCGGATGCCGCGCTCGTACCAATGCTGCAAGACATCCATGAAGTCGTCGAGAAAACCGCCGGAATAGAGCGCCATGGCGGTGCCGCTCGCGTTCAACGAGCTTTGCCATTGCGGTGCGGGCTTCATGCTGGTCAAGGTGTTCGAGCTGAACCACAGCCCCGGTTTTACTCCCGCCGCTTGACAAGCCGCGATCCATCGGTGCGGCCCGTCTGGCCAATCCTCGCGGCGCCAGATCCGGTAGCCACCGTCCGGGTCGTACCAAAACGCGTCCATCACGTAGTAGTCGAAATGAACGCCCGCATTGCGAAGGCGCAACATCTCGGCCAGCTCCCTCATCGCCAATGGCTCGTTAAGGGGTACCGCATCCGACAACTCGTCGTAGGCCGACCAGTTGTTGTAGACCCAGACTGGCCCGGCCAGCCGGGGTCGAAGATCCACGCCTTGTGCTTTAGGGCTGGTCGCCGGTCCGGCGAGGACGAGCAGCGTCAGCAGCGTGCATACCCTAAGCCCCCGTGCCAAATAATTGGGATGACCAGCTTTCGCTCGTCTTGCGATTCGGAACATCGGTCGCCTCAGAGACCCGGTTGCAGTTTAAAGAGATCCAGCTGCACTTCGTAACGCCTTCATGAGCCGGCGCCGCGGAACTGGCGCCGAACATGGCGACGACCGTCCATCCGACCGCCGGCCTCAGTCCCCGAGAGGGGATCAAATGACGCCGGATGCAGATCCTGGCTCACAGGCATGGTCATATCGACTGGACCCAGCAGTACCGCCTTGCCAGTGCTCCTAATTTTCGGGAAGCACGAGCTGCCGTTCCGCCAGCATCAGGGACGCCAGGCCCCACTGTTCGGTTACCGCCTTGTGCTCCAATACATAGAGTGTATCCGAGGCGGCCCACAACGCCGGGCACGTCGCGCGACGCACTACCGCATAAGCAGGATCCGGGGCATTGGCGATCTTGTAGGGTAGGGGCGTCATGCTCGTGATAAAGGGCACATCGGGCTCCGGTCCGTACCCTGTCGATAGCGACGGCGCATAGAGCCACCAGCCGTTCAGGACGTACCCCGCGTCGATGTACTCCGCAGCCACGCCTTGCCGGAGCAGCCACATCCGCGCTTCCGCTACGGCGACACCGAAGCGGAACATATCGATCGTTCCAGTAATAGCAATAGCTCCCCACAACAGTCCCCCAGCGAGGATCAGCGCGGTCACCCTCTTGGTCGGGTGCAGGTGACCTACGAGGAGAGCGGTGGTCGCTGGCAGAAGAGGGAGGTAGTACCGGTCATAAAAGAGCCACAAGACTTCGAGGAACAGCAGTTGGCAGAACCCATTGAGGAGCAGCACCGTGCCAGGACCCCGGACCCAGTCTACCCACCGCCAGAGCCCCTCCACCAGCGCGGCCACAAACACCACAGCAGCGGTCAGGGAGATCCCGAGCACAAGCCCCTGACCCCAGACCAGCCACGGCCGATCGGGTATTTGTCCGGCAATCAGTGCGCGCCCCATACCGAGTTCGTTCCAGGTCAGGATGTGACCTAGAGGCTTAGGCAACTCGCCATCATTCCACAGGCAGAGACCGCAAAGGACCACCATGCCCCCAGCCGCCCACGCGAGGGCACGGGGTGATAGACGGCCGATTATCCCGCCGGCGAGCGGCCACAGGACGAGCCCAAGATGCACCAAGACATGCAGCAGCTCCCGCACATAGATCCAACCAGAGATGGACCAGACAAAGCGAAGGAGCTCGGCCTTCTCATGGTAAATGCGAGTCTCCCCATGTATCGCGTGGATCCACCCTAGCGTGAGCCCGAGCCCAAGAAACGGCACGAGCAGGCAGAGGCGCTGCGGCCACGAGAGGACGCGACGCCTGCCTTCCACGAGGCGCATCAGCAGCAGAAAACCAATAGGGACAATGGCGAGGGCCGCACCGAGCAGCCGGATCTGGAACGCGACCATGGCCAACCCGCTCCCCAGAGCGAGATCCCGCGTGCGGCCCCGTGTGGTCCAACGCACATAGAAGAGGAGCGCGCCGTTCATGACACTCAGGAAGGGGACATCGGTCATGAAGGAGTGGCTGAGCATGAAAAGGACTGGGTTGCACAGGAGCACGAAAGTGCCAAGGCACGCCGGGAGCGGCCGTATCTCCACTTCGCGCAGCGTTAAGTAGAAGGCAACGAGGCCAGTCCACGCCAGGAGCAGGGTGGACAGACGCAGGACGGCAAAGGAAAAGCCGAACAGCTCGCTCCAAAGGACTCCCCAGAGGATCTGAGCCACCGGATAGTTCGCGCTCCACTCCAGGATCCGCAGCGCGCCAGTCCCCAGGAAATGGCCCACGCTCCACGCATACGTCCAGTCATCGATAAGAGGGACCGCTGCCGGCGAATATACAGGGAACATGACAGCGAGCATTAGTAAGGTGAGCCCCACCAGGGCCGCGCGGTCGCTGCTGCGGCGCTCTGGCGTTTGCTCCATTAGTCGTGTTCCAGGGTCACCATGATTCCGAGCACAGGGATCCGTTCGATCCGTACGGAAACTATAGCTATCGGATTAAATGCCTAATCACGCTCCCGCCCTCCGAT
>DATFTC010000370.1:0-2767 GCA_035262305.1 Myxococcaceae bacterium
CGCGTGCGCTGATTCCGGCTCGCTTTTCAGCTTTGCCCACGGCGCTTGGGCCTGCAGAAACTGATTCGCCGACTGGGCGATCTCGCCGACCAACTTGATCGCGACGCGGTATTCGAGCCGCTCGAAGGCGGCCCGCACCTCCGCGCTTTTCCGCAGCGCGTCTTCCACCAGCGATCGTCCCGCCTTCGTCCCGCCGTCGGCAAGGCGCCCCTCGAACGAGTTGGCCACCATCGAAAGCGCTCGGTTGGCGAGATTGCCGATGTTGTTCGCCAGATCCGCGTTCACCCGTAGGCGAAACTCGGTGACGGAGAGGTCCAGGTCTTCCGGCGCAGCTCCAAGGTTCGCGGCGTAGAAGTAGCGCAAGTAGCTTGGGTCGAGGTGCTCCAAATAGGTGCGCGCGGCGATCAGCGTCCCGCGGCTCTTCGACATTTTCTCGCCGTTCACCGTGAGGTGCCCGTGCACCATCAGGCGCTCAGGGCGCTTCAGCCGTGCGACTTTGAGCACCGCCGGCCAAAAGAGCGCGTGGAAGTAGACGATGTCTTTACCGATGAAGTGGAAGATGGTCGCGTCCGCGTCCTCCGCCCAGTAGGACAGCGCGTCCTTCGCCTTGCCAGTCTCCTTCGCCCAGCGCTCCGTGGCAGCGATGTATCCGATCGGCGCGTCGAGCCACACGTAGAAGAACTTGTTCTCCTCACCGGGAATCGGAAAACCGAAGTACGGACCATCTCGACTGATGTCCCAGTCCGCCAGCCCTTTTTCGAAGAAGGACTGAAGCTGATTCGCCATTCCAGGGTTGAGGAAGCCCGGCTGGCGGAGTAGCCCGCGCAAAAAGTCGGCATGTCGCGAAAGTCGGAAGAAGAGGTGCGTTGATTTCTTGCGAATCGGTCGCGCTCCGCAGATGGCGCAACGCGGTTCGATCAGATCGGTCGGTGAGTACGCCTTACCGCACACCTCGCAGATGTCCCCGTATTGGTTTGGCGACTTGCAGTTGGGACATGTCCCGAGAATGTAGCGATCCGGCAGGAAGCGCTTGTCATTGGGGCAGTAGTACTGCTCGACCTCCCGCCGCTCGATGTCGCCCGCGGCCTTGAGCCGATCGTAGATCAGATTGGAGTACTTCTGATTCTCGGGGGAATTCGTCGACCAGAAGTAGTCGAACTGCACGTCGAAGTCGCGGAAGTCTCTCTGGTGCTCTTCGAAGAACTGGGCGACGAACTTCTCGGGAGGCAGCCCTTGCTTGGCGGCATTCACCTCGATCGGCGTTCCGTGGGTGTCGTCAGCGCACAGGTAGATGACGTCTTTTTCGCAAGAGCGCAGGAAGCGCACGTAGATGTCGGTCTGCACGTACTCCACCATGTGACCGACGTGGAGAGGACCATTGGCGTAGGGAAGCGCGCTGGTGATGAGCAGTCGTTCGGCCATCCGGAGCACCTTATCCGGAGAGAGGCCGCTTCGGAATCGCGCTCAGGCGGCGACTCGCCGGCAGACGCTCCACAAGAGCCGCTCGAGCACCAGCCTTCCGTTGCCCGATGACTTGAGCGCGACGTCTGCCTCGGCACAGGAGGCGAGCGCCCCTAGGAGCTCGCCGCGTTCATAGCGGCTCGCCGCTTGAATGCCGACAAAGGCCGCGTACGGATGCGGCGAACGCTGGCCGTCGGCGGTGATCTCCTTGACGATGGCGGGAAACACCCGGGACTTGAAATCGTCGAAATAGCGCGGGGCGCGGCCGCGGGCGAGCCGCACCAGTCTGTCGTGGTTGAGCAGTAGCGTCCTCAGAATAGACGCAACCGCCCCCAACACCTGTAACGGGTGCACCCCCTGTTGCATCGCATCGGCGACGTAGGCCAAGGCCGCCTCGAGATCACGCTGCTGAAGAGCGTTGGATAGCTCGAGGAACTCCTCCTCGCGTGAACGGCCGACCAATTGCTCGACGTCGGCCGCCTCGATGACCGGCCCCTCGGCATGCAGCGCGAGCTTCTCCAGCTCCATCTGCAGCGCGCGCATGTTGGCCCCACAGCGATCCTTGAGCAGCGCTTCAGCATCGTTGCTCAGCCTCTTTTTGAAGGGGGCGAGGACTTCTTGAACCGCCTCGGAGACGTCCAGCTCTTTCAAGCGGGTGGCGACTTTGCGCTCGATCAACCGCCCCCGCTCGCTGGCGATTTTCACCAGGGCATTCTTCGGATCCACTTCGGTGGCTGCGATCACCAGAATCTGCGTGTCGGGTAAACCCTTCTCGAGCAGATCGACGAGCGGGGAAACGTCCGATCCGGGAGCGGTAATCTTCTCCTCTTCGCAAAAGGCAATCACCTCGCGCAGCAGCGAGAGATCGGCATCGCTAAGGTCGACTCCCAACTCCTCTTTCCATTGCGCGGGCGACGGCGCCTTGGTCCAGCCCGCTTTCGCAACTAGCCCCAGCACTCGACGGGCCCCCTCCTTCCGCCTGCCTGATTTCCAGGCCTCGCGCGCTTTCCCCAGCGGATCGCCGCGGCCCTTCTTGGGCGCGAGGAACTCGGGGTCGGTGGTGAACACCACCTTGCGGCCACGCAAGAGCGGAAGCGTGGCCAGATCCTGAGCGAGCTCGGCCGGCGACGCACCGTCGCGCGTCGAATAGCTCAGCGCCAGCGCGCTCCTCGGCAAGAGATGGCGAACGAGCTCGTCCGCTCCTTTTCGCACCAGGAACTCTTCGCCCCACAGCAGATAAAAGGGCACGGCCATGCCGCCATCGATTTCCGCGAGGACCTGCCCCAGCTCATCGCTCATGTTCGCC
>DATFTC010000371.1:0-71545 GCA_035262305.1 Myxococcaceae bacterium
AGGAGATGCTCAAGGACATCGCGGTGCTGACCGGCGGTCAGGTCGTCTCGGAGGAGCTCGGAATCAAGTTCGAGAGCCTCACGTTGAGCGACCTCGGGCGGGCCAAGCGCGTCGTGGTGGACAAGGACAATACGACGATCATCGACGGCGCGGGCAAGAAGGCCGAGATCGAGGGTCGGATCAAGCTGATTCGAAATCAGGTCGAGGAGACGACGAGCGACTACGATCGGGAGAAGCTGCAAGAGCGGCTGGCGAAGCTGGTGGGCGGCGTTGCGGTGATCAACGTCGGGGCGGCCACCGAAACCGAGATGAAGGAGAAGAAGGCGCGGGTCGAAGATGCGCTGCATGCCACTCGGGCGGCCGTCGAAGAGGGCATCGTTCCAGGGGGTGGCGTTGCGTACCTGCGTTGCATGGGGATGCTCGACAAGATGAAGCTCGAGACGGAGCAGGAGTTTGGCGTCAGCATCATCCGCCGAGCGCTCGAGGAGCCGGTCCGCAGAATCGCCGTCAACGCGGGCTGGGAAGGCGCGGTGGTTCTCAACCGGATCAAGGAGGGCACCGGCGCCTTCGGGTTCAACGCCTTGACCGAGACGTTCGAGGATTTGGAGAAGGCCGGGGTGATCGACCCCACGAAAGTAGCGCGAACCGCTCTGCAGAACGCTGCCTCCGTGGCATCGCTCTTGCTCACCACCGAAGCGATCGTGGCGGAGAAGCCGAAGACCAAGCCGAAGGGCGGCGCGGGTGCGGGCGCGGGAATGCCCGACTACGGCGGCGAGGACATGGACTACTAGAACGGCGTCCGGATTGAGTTGGGTGAGCGGCTCCGAGCCTTAAAGCTCGGGGCCGTTTCCGTTGGGCTTCAGCTGCAGCCGCTCGTCGATCCGCAATTGGCGCACCGATAGCAGGCGCCGTTGCGGATCATGATCGCGCCGCAGGTATGGCAGGGCGGTGCGTCTTCCTGATTGAGGAACGCCTCGCGCGCGGTCGAGGGCAACGCCTTGCGCTCGCTGTCGGCGCGAGCCTCGGGGGGCCGGGCGCTCGGCTCGGCCTCGTGCAACCTCATGCTCTCCGGAATGTCCTCGCGCGGCAGAAACTTCAGCGCCAGCCAGCGGAAGATGTAATCGGTGATCGATTTGGCGATCGGGATCTGCGGGTTGCCGGTGAAGCCGGAAGGCTCGAATCGCGTGTGGCTGAACTTGTCGACCAAGACTTTGAGCGGAACGCCGTACTGGAGGGAAAGGGAGATCGCGGTGGCGAAGCTGTCCATCAAACCGCTCACCACCGAGCCCTCTTTGGCCATCACGCAGAACAGCTCGCCCGGCTGACCGTCTTCGTACATTCCGACGGTGAGGTAACCCTCGTGACCGCCGATCGAGAATTTGTGAGTGAGCGCTTTGCGTTCATCCGGCAGGCGCCGGCGAACCACGCGGAAGTCCGCCGAAGCTTGGGCGGCAACTACCTGCGGCTTTTCGGCGGCGTCCGATTTTTTCGTGTTCAACGGCTGTGAGCGCTTGCAGCCGTCCCGGTAGACGGCGATTGCCTTGAGCCCGTTTCGCCAGGCGGCCATGTACGCTTGCTCGATGTCCTCCACCGTCGCGTTGGTGGGCAGGTTCACCGTCTTGGAGATCGCTCCGGACAGAAACGGCTGGGTGGCGCCCATCATCCGGATGTGACCCATCCAGTGGATGCTGCGCTCTCCTTTGGCGGGGCGGAACGCGCAATCAAACACCGCCAAGTGCTCCGGTTTGAGGTCGGGCGCGCCCTCGATGGTCTCGTGCTCGTTGAGGTAGGCGGCGAGCGACTCGACTTGCGCCGGTTGATACCCGAGCTTGGTCAGGGCGAGGGGCACCGTGTTGTTGACGAGCTTCAGCATTCCGCCGCCCACCAGCTTTTTGTACTTGATGAGCGCGATGTCCGGCTCGATGCCGGTGGTGTCGCAGTCCATCATGAATCCGATCGTTCCGGTCGGCGCGAGCACGGTGACCTGGCTGTTTCTAAATCCATGCTCGCTCCCCAGCGCCAGGGCCTGATCCCACGCCTGACGCGACGCCGAATGCAGCTCGGAGCTCGCGCCTTCCGCCGGTATCTGATGAGCCGCCTTGCGGTGCTTGCGAATCACCCGGAGCATGGGCTCGGCATTTTTGGCGTATCCCGAGAAGGGACCCATTCGCTCCGCCATCTTCGCCGATTGCAGGTACGCCTCGCCGCACATCAGCGAGGTGATCGCCGCGGCATAATTTCGTCCGGCGTCCGAGTCGTAGGGCAAGCCGGACGCCATCAAGAGGGCGCCGAGGTTTGCATAGCCGAGGCCGAGCGGCCGATAGGCGTAGGAGTTCTCGGTGATCTTCTGGGTTGGGTAGCGCGAAAATCCGACGATGATTTCCTGGGCCAGCAGCACGACATCCACGGCGTGCTTGAACGACGCCACGTCGAAATCGCCGTCGATGGTTCGAAAATGCATCAGGTTCAGCGAGGCCAAATTGCAGGCGGTGTCGTCGAGGAACATGTATTCCGAGCACGGATTCGAAGCGTTGATCCGCGCGGTGTTCAGGCAGGTGTGCCAGTCGTTGATGGTGGTGTCGAATTGCAGTCCAGGATCCCCACACAGGTGCGCGGCCTCGGCGATCTCGCGCATCAGCCCGCGCGCGCGGAAAGTCTCCATCGCCCGGCCGTCCTTCACCGACTTGGTCGTCCAGGCCTCGTCCGCCACCACGGCATTCATGAATTCGTCGATGACGCGCACCGAGTTGTTGGAGTTTTGGAAGAAGATCGACGAATAGGCCTCGCCGTTGAAGGAAGCGTCGTAGCCGGCGTCGATCATCGCCCAGGCTTTCTTCTCCTCCGACGCCTTGCACCGAATGAACTGGAGGATGTCGGGATGGTCTGCGTTGAGGATGACCATCTTGGCCGCCCGGCGCGTCTTGCCGCCGCTCTTGATGACCCCGGCGAAGGCGTCAAACCCCTTCATGAACGAAACGGGACCGGAAGCGGTGCCGCCGCCGGCGAGCAGCTCGCGCGACGAGCGCAGGGTCGACAAATTGCTTCCGGTTCCCGAGCCGTACTTGAACAGCATCCCCTCCGTCTTCGCCAGGGTGAGGATGGACTCCATCGAATCTTCGACCGAGTTGATGAAGCAGGCCGAGCACTGGGGCTGTGGCTCGACCCCGACGTTGAACCACACCGGAGAGTTGAAGGCGGCCTTCTGCCGCAGCAGCAGGTGGCTGAGCTCGGCGTGGAAGGATTCGCGATCCATTTCGCTGGCGAAGTAACCGCCCTCGCTCCCCCAGCGGGTGAGGGTATCGACGACTCGCGCCACCAGCCGCCGGACGCTCTTCTCGCGCTCTGGGGTGCCCGGCGTGCCGCGAAAGTACTTCGACGCCACCACATTGGTGGCGAGCATCGACCACGATTTGGGGACCTCGACTTCCTTTTGTTCGAAGACGGTTCGACCGTCTTCTCCGCTGATGTTCGCGGTCCGCTGCTCCCAGGCCAGCTCATCCGCCGGATCTACTCCCGGAGTGGTGAAATAGCGGGGGACGACCAGCCCCGCAGGTGCAGCCTTGCCCCGCCGCGAAGACTTGCGCTCCTTGGAAGCGATGGAAGACTTGGCAAGCAACTCTTTTTCCATGGCCAGCTCTCCAGTTTACTGATGGTGCGTTTGAAAGAAAAAACTATGCCCTTCGATCCCGAGCGGAACTCTCCGTTCCGGGGTGGGACTTCAGCGGGTCGGGCCCAGCGGTCGCGGGACTGACAACCCTGGTTTCTCGATGCCTTTCTCCGGGACGACTGTGCGGTATCCCCCTCTTGCGGAGGCGTCTGTGTACCCGATGTGACAAGATGGTGTCAAGGGTAACTCCACAAGCTCTAGTGTCAAATTCAAAGTACGACCCCAACACTTTGCGTAATTGTGACCTTTTCGCTCCGCTGACGCTCCTCGTCAAGATGTACTGCGGTACGAGGCCAATCTCCGCGCAAAAGCCCCGAATTGGGGAGCTTTGGCCGGCGTCGTTGCAGACGAAGGCGGAGCCGAGCACCCTTTGCCGCAGGTCAAGCTCGGCAGCGCCGCCCAACTCACGATACTTTTCTGAAAGTACGTGTCCGAGACTCCAATTTTTTTGCACAACGGTGCCGTAGCGACCGGCGGAGCGCGTTTGCGTCCGGGCAGAAACGCACTTAAGAGAGAAGAGATGCCAGCCCCGTTCCGCAGCCACATCTTCGTCTGCACCAACCGCCGTCCAGAAGGTCACCCCAAAGGCTGCTGCGCAGAAAAGGGCTCGGAACGGGTTCGCGAGTTGTTCAAGGAGGAGATCGACAAACGCGGCCTTCGCGCAGAGGTCAGAGCGAACGCCGCTGGGTGTTTGGATCAATGCGCATTCGGGATCACCGTGGTGGTTTATCCCGAGGGCGTTTGGTACGCGCGAGTGAAGCCGGAGGACGTTCGCGAAATCGTCGACGAGCACATCGTCGCCGGCCGCCCCGTCGAGCGCCTTCGAATGCCGGGCACGAAATGAGTTGACGCGCGAGCTGCGTGGAGCGCGAAGGGCGCGGGCCCAGTCGGGCTATCTGCGCCGGCCGAACAGGCGCAGCAGGGCGAGGAACAAGTTCACGAAATCCAGATACAGCATCAGAGCCCCGGTGATGCTCAGGCTGGCCGCGCTGCTGTAACCCGCTGTGGCGTGCACTCGGCGAAGCTTCTGCGTGTCGTAGGCGGTCAGGCCGGCGAAGACAATCACGCAGGCGCAGGACCAGACGAACGAGAAACCCGGGCTGTGCCAGAACAGCTGGACCACTCCGGCGATCACCACGCCGAACAGACCCATGAACAGAAAGCTCGACCAACCGCTGAGGTCTTTCTTCGTCAAGGTGGCGTAGGCGCTCATCGCGCCGAACGTGCCCGCGGTGAGCAGGAATGCCGTGCCGATCGAGCCCAGCTCGAACGCGAGAAAGATCGTGGAGAACGTCAATCCGTTCATCGCCGCGTAGAGTAGGAACAGACCGCCCGCCACCGGTCCGCTGACCTTGGGAGCGGCGAAGGAGAGCCCTAAGACCAGCACCAGCTCGGCAATTATCAGGAGCGTGAGATGTGGCAACACGATCTGCAGCAGGGCAGGGCTCGACGCGGTGTAGAGCGCCACTGCGCCGGTAACCCCAAGGCCCAAGAACATCCATCGATACACTCGCGCCATGAACGTGCGCTGCGACTGCTCGACGACGATCTGGTCCAAAGAGGCGTTGCTCTGCAGCGGGGTCTGCCAAGACATGCGTAGGCTCCTTTTTGTTGCTGGCCTGCTTTATAGCGCGCGAGAAAGCTTTTCGCTTGGTGGGAGCGGTTGGATGGCGGCCAGGAGCTCATCTGCGACCTCGGCGGTGATCAGCGGCAACACGCCGCCGCCGCCGACGATGTTGACGATCTGCGAGGGGGATCCGCGGCACACGCCGCCCCATTTGGGCGGCTGCGACAGTCCAACCGAGGCGTAGGCCGAGAAGTCGACGTACAGCTCAGCAGCGGTTGCGCCCTCTACGGTGCAGAGCAAATGGCTCCGCGGCGATGACTCGATCGCCGCTTGGACGACGAACCCGCCGCCGACGCGGTCGACCGCGGCGCGTTCGCACAGCTCGCTCCAGGTCAGGACGCGAGCGAAAGCGGCTCGGGTGCGCTCGGCAAACGCAGGGTCGGCCGCAGACGCGCCGATGAAGACGGCTTTGCCTCCGTAGTCCCAGGCGCGCTTGAGCACGAAGCGCTCGGGTTTCGCGGCGACGAGCTTCACCAGGTCGTCGATCGGCTGCCCTCCGGCATCGCTGGCGGCTCCGTGCCGAAAAAGCCGGGTCCACGGAACGGCCTCGCCAATCGCTTGCAGCTCTTCGCCGTCCAGTCCGGCACGCCGGGCCAGCTGCGGCTCTTGCAAGGCCTGCGACAACAAGGCGAACGTGGTCTTCACCTCCACTTGCGACGCGGGAGGATTGAGGACCACCGCCTTGCGGCCGGGCACCTCGTTGAACAGCTCCACCACGTAGGGGGCGTAAATCTCTTCGAGCCTGCGGACAAACAGGTGCCGATAAATCAGGTCGTAGCGTTTGCCGCGCGCGATGACTTCCTCGTCGCCCAGCAGCTCATCCGGAAACAGCACATCCGCTTCGGTGCCCAGCGCGCGAAAGCGGCGGGCCAGATGGAAAAGCTCGGTGATCTGCGCATCGTTGCGGCGGCAGAGCAGGCCGATCCGAGCTGGCTCTCGCCCTCGCTCGAGGGCGAATCCATGCTTGAGCGCCTCGTAGAGAGCCCGCGCGTTCGAGCCATTTCGGCGAATGAGATCGGCGACCGCCGCTTCGGTAAGCCCGGTCTCGCTGCCGATCCATTGGATGAACGCCTCGGCGGCGATGTCCGAGTACCCCTGCATCGCCGGAATCGTCGCGTTGATTTCCAGCGCAAACACCTGGCTGGATTCACCTCGCAGAAAGTAGTCCACCCGCGTGGTCGCAAAGAGGTTGGCTGTGGCATACGTCTGCTCCGCAAAGCTGCGCTCCAGCGGCGAGAGGGCGCCGAGAAGGAGATCCCGGTCGGATCCGGCGAGCACACTGCGCGCCATCTTGACCGCCGCCGACGAAAGCCGCTCCGAAAGCTCGGCGCGCCGGTCGATCTCCCGCTGCTCGACGATCACCGGCGTGGCGGTGATCGGAATCGGGCGAGTTGATCCATCCAAGCTGGTGACCGCCAGCCCCTTGGCATATGCCGAGCGCGCCAGCACGCCGCCGAGGGAAGCGCCTTTTCGCCACAGGACTTCTAAAAGCGGGTGCACGGCGTTAAACCTACATGGCAATGACGACGGGCGGACGACTGGTCGCAAAGATGCTCAAGAAAGAGGGCGTCCGCCACATCTTTACCCTCTGCGGTTTGCACGTCGCGCCGGTCTACGCCGGCTGCGTGGAAGAAGGCATTCAAGTCATCGACCTGCGGCACGAACAAGCGGCAGCTCACGCGGCAGATGCCTACGCGCGGCTCACTCGGGGGCTTGGGGTCGCGGTGGTCACCGCCGGCCCGGGAGTTACCGACGCGTTGACCGGTGTCGCCAACGCCTATGCGGCCAGCTCGCCGCTCCTGCTTTTGGGAGGGGCGGCGCCCACCTTCAATCAAAGTCGCGGAAGCCTCCAGGAGATGGAGCAGGTCGATCTTTTTCATCGCATTTCCAAGTGGAGCGATCGAATTCCCAGCCCGGAGCTGGTGCCCCTGTATTTGTCGAAAGCGGCGCGGGTAGCTTTGTCGGGGCGGCCGGGTCCGGTCTTCCTCGAGTTGGCTTGGGACGTGCTGTGCAACGGCGTCGAGGAGGGGAGCGCTGCTCTGCCGGAGAAGTATCGCACCGATGCGGTGCTGGCCCCGGATCCCCGCAAGGTCGATGAAGCGATGGCGCTGCTTAAATCGGCGCAGCGGCCGGCGGTGATTGCGGGGTCGTCCATCTATTGGGACAGCGCCTGGGATGAGCTGCGCCGATTCTGTGAGACGGCGCAATTGCCCGTCTTTCTCAACGGAGCTGGCCGAGGCTGCCTGCCCGTGGAGCATCCGTTGTTTTTCCAGCACGCCCGCAAGGAAGCGCTTTCCTCGGCGGACGTTGTCTTCGTGATCGGCACCCCGTTCGACTTTCGGCTCAACTACGGAGCCGAGCCGACCTTCGGTTCGCAATCGAAGATCGTACAGGTGGACGTGGATCCGATCGAGATCGGCCGAAATCGCCCCGTCGAGGTTGGGATCGTGGCCAACGCATCGAGCGCGATGAGAGCTTTCGCGGATGCCGCGCCCAAAGCCGTACGCGCGGCCTACCTTTCCGGGCTGCGGGAGGCGGAGAAAGCGAAGGCAAAGGAGATGGAGCAGTGGATCCGAAGCGACTCGGTGCCGATCCATCACTACCGCCTCGCTCGTGAGATGTCGCAGGTGGCCTACAGCGCCGGTCAGGACCCGATGTTCGTTGCTGACGGGGGCAATTGGGTCGCGCTCGCTGCGAAAGTCATCGAGCTGCGAAGGCCCGGGCGATGGCTCGATCCCGGTCCGCTGGGATGCTTGGGGGTGGGAGCGCCGTTTGCCATCGCCGCCAAGCTCCTCCACCCCGATCGCCCGATTTGGGTTGTACAGGGCGATGGCTCGTTCGGCCTCAACGGGATGGATTTTGAAACTGCAGTTCGCTTCAAGCTGCCGATGGTGTGCGTGGTGGGCAACGACGCGGCCTGGGGTCAGATTCGCATTCCGCAGGTCCAGATGTTCGGCGAGGAAAAATCGCCGGCAACATTGCTCGCCCCCACGCGCTACGAGCAGCTCGTGCAGGTCTTCGGAGGCTACGGCGAGCTGGTGACGGAACCCGCGCAGATCCGACCCGCTCTCGAACGCGCTCTGGAGCGACAAACGGTCGCCTGCGTCAACGTGATGCTCGATCCCGACGCGCCGATGAAAGCGGGTGCGATGGGTTACGCTGTTTGAAGGGACATCTCGATGCCCGCCTCGGCCGACAAATATCATTTGCTCAAATCCCAGGCCGGCCTGCTGATAGTCGACGTCCAGGAGAAGCTTTGCGCGGCGATGGACCCGGGCGCGCTGGAGCGCATGGTCCAGCGGACGCGGGCGGCAATCCAGGGCGCCGAGGCGCTGGGCCTGCCGATCGTCTACACCGAGCAGTATCCGAAGGGCCTGGGCCCGACCATCCCGGCATTGATCGGTCTGCTCGAAAAGGCTCGCCGGGTGGAGAAGCTGAGCTTCAGCTGCGCGCTGCCGGAGGTCCTCTCCGCGCTCAAATGCAATCAGATCCTGATCGCCGGGATGGAAGCCCACGTTTGCGTCTTCCAAACCGCGCGCGACTTGGCGCAGCAGGGGCTCCAGCCGTACTTGATGGTCGACGCGACGCTTTCGCGCACGGAGGAAGACCGTCAGGTCGGGATAGCCTTGTGCCGCGAAGTGGGTGCGGTGGTGACCACGGTGGAGTCGGCGCTTTTCGATTTGCTCGGCAAAGCCGGCTCGCCGGAATTCAAGCTGGTTTCTGCTGCGGTCAAGTAGGCGCCTCTCGCAGCTGGGATCCCGGGTCTGCCGTCCGTGCGGAGATGGCGCACTTTAGGTTTGTAGCACGCGCCTTGGGGCAAGGTCTTGAGTGATACAATTCACTGATGGTCTCGAAGAAACGCCGCGGATTTACAATTATCGAGCTGGTGATCGTTCTCACGATCATCGGAGTTCTATCCAGTGTTGCAGTCCCAGTCTTCATCCAGTACCAAGCCCGCGCCAGACAGGCTGAAGCAAAAGCACAGCTGAAGTCGTGGTACAACGCCGAGGCGTCTGTTTTCGCCGAGCGTGGAAACTATTTTGAGGCGTTGGCGGACAGCGGATTTTCACCTGGCCGAGGAAATCGTTATCAATACATGTTTTCAGCCAGCTGCAGCTACGAAATTCGCGCCGGTCTCAACCCGACCAGCACCCCAAATGACAGCTGCGTCACCGTCGATCAGTTTCGATTTCCGGGCCTGGCGTTGGCCCCGACCCCGATCGACGGGACGTTTGTCTACTCCGGCGCCGTCCCTGATCCCGGCAATCCGGCCGGCCTGGTCGGTTCTTGCCCCAATTGTGCAATTCGGGGGATGGCGGCCGGCAATATTGACAACGAATCGGTCGGGGTCGATACGTGGGTAATCAGCTCCAAGGATGGCCTGGTATCCACCGCGGGATGCGGGACGACCGACACCGCTGCGCCGGCGGGGACGCCCTTCAACACCTTCAACGACGCCACCTGCGACTAGTTGTGCTTGTCGCTCGAGGTGCTCGTCACCAGAGCCTGATTGGGTCCGAGCATGCGGACGCTGGCGCCACTGTCTCCGGCGCGAGCTTTGAACTTCTGAAACGCTTCGCGATCGATCGGCTTGCCGTTGGTGCTGCGAACGATGACCGTGCCGGACACGGGATCGCCGACCACTTCGGTGTCCGCCGGGAGCTCGGAGAGTGCAGGCACCGGCGGCGGCTGGTCGTAGTGCAGCGCCTTGACGAGGGTGTAAGTACCGCTGGCCATCGAAATGATTCCGGCGGCCATAATCGCCATCGTCTTCTTGCTCTTGGTGACCGAGCTTAGTCTCTTGCCCGCTTGGCCCTCGGACTTCGCCGCTGCGGCCAGCGCAGTGCGCAGTTGATTGAGATCATCCGCGGGCGAGAAAGTGGCCGGCCCTGAGGCCGTCGAGGTGGGCAGCAGCCGCTGAACGTCTTTGGCGAGCGCGCTTTTCGCCGAATCGCACGCTTCGCGGATGTCGGGGTCTTCGTTTTCCGCGAGGGTGCGCAATCGAGCCAGAGTTCCGTCCACCTCTGTCAGCAACTCCTCCAGCGCTGCCGCGTCGGGAGTTTCATTCCCCTCCGGGCGCAGCTTCACAGCACTCATCAGCCGCCACCGCGAGGCTACGATCGAGCAAAGCGTTTCAAAGTCTCCGGTGGGTTGCAAATCATGCAGAGCGGCGCTCTCGGCGAATGTCAGCGAGCTCATGAAATCCGCTGTCGCTTCTCGCAGGTCCGGGGGAGGCTCGACGTAACCGCGGACCATTTTCAGGGCGATATTGAAGGGCGGTATCCCGGCGGGCCATTGCGGCAGCGCGCCGCTTTCTGCTGGAGGACCTTCCGGGGCGCTGGCGATCGGGGCTCGCTTTGTGCTTCCCGAAGATTGGATCGCGGGGGGTTTCTTGGCCGGCGGACTCGATGTCTGAGCCATCGCGAGGATCATCGCCGTTCGATCAATGAGGGTCAAACCTCAGCGGTGGCCAATTGGCGGCGCGCGCCTGACGATGCGAATCTCGCTCGCGCGCAATGGCCTCTTTCGGCAGGATTTCGAAAATCGGTGTACTACAGCGGCGCCGATAAACGCCGTGGCAACCGGGATGGCGGCGGCCGCCACACCTGCTCCGGCGCCCAGCGACCAGCGCTGCCAGCCGGAGAGCATTGACGCTGCCCTGAGCAAAATCAGCCCAACGGCGAGCCCGAAAAGGATGCCGACGAAGAGCATCAGCATTGCGCTCCGCGCGCCGTAGTAGGTGCGGATTGTCGATCGAAGCTCGCCGTCGGACTTGAGGAAGACGCGGCGGACCGAGGGATCCGCAACGTCCAAAAGCGCCACCTCAGGCGTGCAGCGAAGGCACCTTGTCCCGCCCGAGAAGGTCCGCCGGCATCGTGGACAAATTTTGAGCACGCTCGCTTCTTAGCTTTGCTCTGCGGCGAAAGCCAAGCCGTCCACCGCGTTTGCTCGGCTTGCCGCGGAGCGCTGCAGCCACCCCGGCGAGCTTCGGTCTTCGTCTTCGGGTATCTTCCGGCCGGGCTGAAGACGCCCAAAGGATGATTCGACGATGCCAATGGAACTCTCGGTGGACTTCAATTTCAGCGCTGCTCACCTCTTGCCCTTTTACAACGGTCCGTGCTCTCGGCTTCACGGGCATAACTATCGACTCCGGGTCGCGTTGGAGGGCGTTCCGAATCCTCGCGATGGAATGATTCGCGACTTCGAGGAGATTCGAAGCAAAGTTTGGGAGCTCGTTTTGGTCCAATGCGATCACCACAACCTCAACGATCTGATGGAGAACCCTACCGCGGAGAACATGGTTGCCTGGATGTGGCAAAGACTGAAGCCGCAACTCGACGGACTCAAGGAGCTGCGCCTGTGGGAAACACCCGAGTACTGCGTCACTTACCGCGAGGGCTGAGAGCTCAAGCGCCAGCGCATCTTCCGGACCGAGCGGGCATGGAGCGCGCTGTCCGCGACTTTCTTTCTGCGGCTGGCGTTGATCTCACCGACGCAAACCTCCGCCTCACCCCTCGCCGCGTCGCCGAAGTGTGGGCCGGTGAATTTTTGGACGGCTACGAGAAAACGCCGCTCAATGCTCTTGGAGAGCTGTATCCGGCGCCCTCTGGATCTTCCGGAGAGCTGGTGGTGTTGACGGACTTACGCTTTCACTCGATGTGCCCCCATCACCTGCTGCCTTATGAAGGAACGGCGCACATCGCCTACGTTCCGTTCAAGAGCGTCGTTGGCTTCGGCCGCCTCTCGGCGCTGCTTGATTGCTTCGCTCATCGCCTCATCTTGCAGGAGGAGCTGGTCCGGCAAGTCGCCTCTTCGCTCGCACAAGCTCTGAACAGCCCGGCCACCGCTTGCATCATCGAGGCGGACCAGGCGTGCCTCAGGCTTCGCGGCCACGGGCAGCGGCGCGCCCGCGCGCATACGGAAGCCTACGAGGGGTTGCTCGTGCGCGATAAAGCTCTGCGCCGCGAGCTTTGGACCCGCATCGGACGGCGCCGGCGATGAGTGCGCTAAAAAGCGAAGCGGCAGTGGTCGCAGGCGCCTTCGATTGGATCGCCTGCGCCCCCGAGCTCGCGCGAGCGGGATCGGAGATCGGCGTCTCGCCTGGGGGTCCGATGGAGGCCCTGGGATGAGCGAGGAAATTGCGCGGCGCTGGGATAGCAGAGGGCTGGCGCAGCTACGGCGTCAGCTTGAGGTTGGGCTCCCGCCTGCCCAGGTCTCCGCGGATGCCGACCAACTTGCCGCCTACGGACGCGACGAGTCCGATTCCGGCGAGTTCCTGCCGCACCTCGTGGTTTTTCCCATGGACTCGGCGCAGGTCTCGCACGTACTGCGCACCTGCCAATCGCTCAGGGTGCCGGTAACCCCCTGCGGCGCGCGAAGCGGCAAGAGCGGCGGGTCGCTGCCGCTGCAGGGCGGTGTGGCGATGAGCCTCGAGCGAATGAATCGGATCAAGTCGATTTCCACGGAAGATCTGATCGCGGTGCTCGAGCCAGGCGTGATCACCGGCGACCTGATCAAGGCGGTGGAAGCCCGCGGCTTGTTCTATCCGCCGGATCCCAATTCGCTGGAGTTCTGCACCATGGGCGGCAACGTCGCCGAGAACGCCGGAGGTCCGCGAGCGCTCAAGTACGGAGTGACACGGGATTACGTGATCGGACTGGAATGGGTGATGCCTGACGGCGAGCTGCTGCGGGTGGGCCGCAGAACCATCAAAGGCGTTGCGGGATACGACTTGGTTGGGCTTTTCGTCGGCTCGGAGGGGACCCTCGGCGTCGCGACGGAAATAACCGTTCAGCTGCTGCCTCTACCGAAGCTGGTGAAGACGGCCTTGGTGCTGTTTCGCTCGGTAATCGACGCCGCCCGCGCGGTCTCGGCGGTGCTCAGCGGGGGCATCCTTCCCCGAACGCTCGAATTGTTAGACGACGTTTCCATTCGCGCCGTCGACGGCAGGGGATTTGCCTTTCCGCCGGGAGCGGGCGCCGCACTGATCGCCGAAGTGGACGGAAACGAGGAGGCCGGTCTGTTCGCCGAGCTCGCTTCTCTGGGAAGCATCTGCGAAGCGCATCACTCGATCGAAATACTGGTCGCGCAGGACGAGTCGCAGCGCGAAAAGCTCTGGTCCGCGCGCCGAGTGCTGTCGACCGCTCTTCGCGCCCTAAAGCCGTTCAAGCTTTCGGAAGACATCGCGGTGCCCCGTTCAAGGATTGCAGAGACGATCGGTCACCTCAAAGAGCTCGGTGATCGGCTCGGACTGACGATCGCGACCTACGGCCACGCCGGCGATGGAAACCTGCACGCCAACATCCTTTTCGAGCGTCCCGACCAACGCGCGATCGTCGAGGAAGCAATCGAGCAGATGCTGCGCTTCACGGTGCGATTAGGAGGAACGATTACTGGCGAGCATGGAGTAGGCTTCTCCAAGCGTGCGTACCTTCCGATCGAGCAGCCGCAGAAGCTGCTCGATCTCCAGCGCCGTTTGATGCACTTCTTCGATCCAGCAGGAATTCTCAACCCCGGGAAGATATTTCTTCCTTAAGCAGTTGAATTTCCTGCGCTGATTCAGGTCTGCCGGGCTGGTGCTTACGCAGCGCAATGACTTGCCAATTGGTCCGTTTGTTCAGTGCAAGTCCTTTCGCGCCCCGACTGGAAAATCGGGTGCGAATGCGAAACGCGACGCGTCGGTACGCGTCTAAGAGCACAGATAGTTGGTCAAGGAGGTCTAAACCAAATGGCGGCAAGAATTGAATATGACGAGGGACTCTCACAGTACCTCCGCCGGCTGGGCGACCATCCGCAGTTGACGCGCGAGCAAGAATATGAGCTCTCGCGGCGAGCGAAGAAGGGCGACGAAGAGGCGCGGCGTATTCTGGCGGTTTCGAATTTGGCGTTCGTGGTGGCGATCGCGAAAAAATTCGCTAACCGTGGTGCACGCCTAGACGACCTGATTCAGGAGGGCAACGTCGGCCTGATGAAGGCGATCGAGCACTTCGATTCGAAGAAGAACGTCCGATTTGCGACATATGCGGTCTGGTGGATCCGGGCGTACATCACGCGCTATCTGAAGGACAACCGAAGCCAGGTGCGCGGAGGCGAAGCGGAGCGGCAGAGCATGGTGGACTTCTCGCTCGATGCGGCGATCGACGACGAGTCGGAGTCGACGTACATCGAGCGGCTCGAGGACCCGGACGCCGGTCCACAGGAGCAGTACATTGCGCAGGAGAAGGATACCGAAGTGCAAGAGGCGCTGGCGCGCGTTCGCAAACGCATCGGAGATCTCGGGTGGGCGATCCTTCAGGAACGCCTCACGCAGGACAAGCCGAGGACTTTGGAGGAGCTTGGGCAGCGCTGGGGTGTCTCTCGCGAGCGAGTCCGGCAAGTCGAGCTGAAGACGAAGACGTTTCTCGCGCGTTATCTCTCCGCGTTCAATCAGGACCAGGAGACCGAAGTGGCGGCCGACGCGGCCTGATTGTCACCGCTCTCTGGAGCTCGTGGTCTATTGCCGGTTGCCGCTCGCTAAAACGGCGTGGTAAGCCCGCGGCGATGCAGCGAAGCCGCAAGAGCTTGGCGGTGGCGGTGCGATTCGCTCGAGCAGGCGCGCTCGGGCGGCCGTATCTAGAGGCAATCAAATCTCAGCTGGCGAATGGCTGCTGGCCCAAACGCGCGCGGCGGGCAACGGTCCGTCGCATCAACTCGCCGAGCAACAACCTTACCGCGGAGTGGCGCCGCCGCGTCCGCAATGGGGACTTGAGGGCGCTGCTCGAGGAGGAACGCAGGTGAGAGCGGAGAAGCAGGTGATGGAAACCGCCCGGACGGGCGATAACCTCGTCGAGCGATTGCTGCGACAGGGGAGAGAGAATCCACGGGCGGCGGCGACTCAAAAGAAGGCCGGGCGTTGGGAGGACGTGAGTTGGGCTGCGATCACCGAGCAGGTGAAAAAGCTCTCCGATGGCTTGGTGGCTGATGGCCTCAAGCCGGGCGACCGGGTGGCGATTTTTGCCGCCACCAGCCTGCAGTGGGTGATTTGCGATCTGGCGATCTCGGCGGCCCGAGCGATCACGGTTCCTATTTACGCGTCGAACACGCCGGACGAGTGCCGATACATTCTGAACCACTCCGAATCGGTCGTCGTCTTCGTAGACGGCGATGAGGCGGACGGCAAACAGCCCGGTAGGCTCTCGCGGCTGCGCGAACGCCTAAACGACTGCCCGTCGGTGCGTCGCGCGGTCATCTTCGACGGGACGCCTGTCTCGCCGCGCGAAACCACGCTGGGCGATCTCGTTCGAGCGGGGGAACGTCGGGACGCGGTCTCCGACGGAGGCTTTGAAGCCCGCGTCGCGCAGATTAACTCCGACGATGCGGCGTGCTTCATCTACACCTCGGGTACGACGGGGGACCCCAAGGGCGTGATCCTGACTCACGGCAATTGGAGTTACGAGGCCCGAGCGGTCTCCCAATGCCACCTGATGGAGAAGGACGATTCGGTGATGCTGTTCCTGCCGCTCGCACATTCATTCGCGCAGGTTGTCAAGGCGGCTTGGCTGGGGCTCGGATTCCGGATGATCTTTGCCGAGTCGGTCGACAAGCTGCTGCCAAACCTGATCGAGAGTCGGCCGACCATTCTTCCCTCGGTCCCGCGCGTCTTCGAAAAGGTCTACAACAACGTGCTGGCCAACGGCAGCACGACGCCGGGCCTAAAAGGCAAATTGTTTCGCTGGGCGTTTAGGCTGTTCGACGAGTACGGCGAGGCCAAGGCCCAAAACCGCGAGTACAGCTCGTTGGGGTTCGCTCTTGCGCGGCGGCTGGTCTTCAGCAAGGTCGCCGACACGCTCAATCAGAAGCTGGGCGGCAAGATGCGCCTCTTCGTCTCCGGAGGCGCGCCTCTCTCTCGGAAGATCGCGCTCTTCTTCGACTTGCTGGGCTTCAGGGTCCTCGAGGGCTACGGCTTGACCGAAACCTCCGCGGCCACCACGGTGAACCGGCCGGAGAAGATCAAGATCGGCACCGTCGGCCCGGCGGTGCCGGGAACCGAGCTGAAGATCGCGCCGGATGGTGAAATCCTGGTTCGAGGACCGGGGGTGATGAAGGGCTACTTCAAAAACCCCGCCGCCACGGCGGAGGTGCTCGAGGGCGACGGTTGGTTCCACACCGGGGACATCGGGGAGCTGGATGCGGACGGCTACTTGCGGATTACCGACCGCAAGAAGGACATCATCGTCACCGCCGGCGGCAAGAACGTTGCACCGCAGAACCTGGAGAACCTGCTGAAGACTTTCCCGCTGGTCAGCCAGGCGATGGTCCACGGCGACCGGCGGAAGTACCTGAGCGTTCTCATCTCCGTCAACGAGGAAGTTGGACGCAAGCTCTTGACGGAGAAGGGCGTGTCAGTGGCGACCTACGCAGAGATGAGCCGCCGCCCCGAAATTCGGGCGGCCGTTCAGCAAATGGTCGATCAGATCAACGCGCAGGAGCCGCCCTACAGCACGCTGAAGAAGTTCGCCATCGTCGATCGGGACTTCACCCAAGAATCCGGCGAGCTTACTCCCACGCTCAAGGTGAAGCGGAAGTTCACCACCCAGAAATACAAAGCGCTGCTGGACAGCCTCTACGACGAACCGGTCGCCTAACAAGCCTCTTTCGTAGAGTCGATCTCGCTAGGCGTCCCGAGAGCCAACCTTGCCCGCGGCCGCTTTCGCATCTGGCGCGCCGCCGCTCGCGAGCGTCCCCAGGTCTTTTTTGTCATTTCCATTCGGAGCGTCCTCGCTGGCTTCAGCGAATCCGCGCTTGAAATTCCGAATGGCTTGACCGATGGAGCTACCCAGCTGTGGAAGCTTCGCCGCGCCAAACAGTAGAACGAGCGCAACGAGTATGATCAGCAGTTCAGGAAATCTGAGGCCAAACATGGTGATGCTCTCCTAACGCGCAAAGCATAGCCGGGTAGCGACAAGAGCGCCAGTGTGTGATTCAATTGAGGCCGAATAGACGCCTGGTGCGAGGCCGGTTCGACAACGCGCCTAAGCGGAATCGCGAACAGAAACGTGGCGCCCGAGCTGGTCCCCGACCGCGCGCCCGTGCGTTTCTACGGAGACTCGCAGACCAAGATGGAATCCTTCGCCCAGCTTCCCCTGAGCAATCGCTCGCGTGCGTCCGGCGCAGTTTGATTCAGAAAGTTCGGACGGGAGCATGGTGACGATGGCTGCATATCATCTTTTTGCGGGCTCAGGCTCGACAGGCCCTCTGTTTATTGCGTGACGCTTCAACCGCTCGGCGGCAGGCTGGGACGGCGCTCTCGAACAAATTTCTTGCCTTGGTCTCGGTTTTGCTCAGAAGTTGCAATCGCGGATTGGGAGTAGAGCACTGAACCCGACGAACGGACACCCGCCGCCTTCAATCCTGGTGGTCGACGACGACCCGGATATCCTGGAGGCCCTTTCCGAAATCCTCGAGTCGGAGGGATTCGCCATCCGGCAGGCCAGAAACGGCCAAGAAGCCCTCGAGATCCTCGAAACAGTGTCGCCGAATCTCATCCTGCTCGATCTGATGATGCCGGTAATGGATGGTTGGGAGTTTGCCGAAAAGATGCGCCGGCGGGTCGACTGGTCGCAGATCCCGGTGATCGTCTTGAGCGCAGACCGGAACATCGGCGGAAGAGCGCGCGAGCTCGGTGCGCTGGGCTACCTGGCGAAGCCCTTCGAGTTGAGCGCCCTGCTCAGCTTGGTCCAATCTTCGCTCTCGAGGTCGCAAAAAACAAAGACGCGAGGACCGCCGTAGGTGCACGGTGGAGCTTGACGCCACGACGCGTACGTCGCTACGGTCCCGCCCGAGCTGATTTACCAGTCAGTAGCTGCACGTTTCCCAGAGAGGACAGCAGATGGCGGACACGAGCGTGAAGAACATTTTGGAAAATGAGATTCCCAACTTGCTGAAGACTCGACCCGAGCTGGCGAAGGACATCAACGCGGTCATCCACTTCAACATCACTGGCGATCAGGGGGGGACCTGGACGATGGATCTGACCAAGCCCTCCGATTGGGTGACGAACGGCGCCGAGGGAACCCCGAAGATGACGATCACCGTCAGCGACCAGGACTTCGTAAAGATCCGTCAAAAGCAGCTCAATGCCCAGATGGCGGCGATGCAGGGCAAGCTGAAGTTCAAGCCGATGGACATGGGGCTGGCGATGAAGCTTGGAAAGCTCCTCTCCTGAATCCGGCGGCTGGCCTACCCTTAAGCGGAATCAAGGTGCTGGACCTGTCCAGGCTCCTGCCTGGACCCTACGCATCGCTGGTCCTGGCGGATCTCGGCGCGAGCGTGGACAAAGTAGAAGATCCTACGGGCGGCGACGCAGCGCGCAGTCTGCCACCGCTTCTCGGCGAGGACAGCGCCTTCTTTTGCGCGTTGAATCGAAACAAGCGCTCCTTGTCGCTGAATCTCAAAAATCCAGCGGGGGCGGAGGCCTTTCGCAGGCTGGTCGCGCATTACGACGTGCTGATCGAAAGCTTCCGCCCAGGTGTGATGGAGCGCCTCGGGTTGTCGTTCGACATTCTGAGCTCGCAAAACCCGCGCCTCATCTACTGCGCCATCTCTGGCTACGGCCAAACGGGTCCGGATCGACTGAAGGCCGGCCACGACATCAACTACATCGCCAGAGCGGGGGTGCTCGCTTACGGCGGTGAGCCCGGCGGACCGCCTGCGATGCCCGGCGTGCAAATCGCCGACGTAGGGGGCGGTAGCCTCTTCGCGCTGGTGGGAATCCTGGCCGCCCTGCACGAGCGACATCAGACGGGTCGCGGCCGCTTCGTCGACGTCTCGATGATGGAGGGCGCGCTCGCGTTTCTGCACATGCCTCTCGCCGCCGCGCTCTTGGCGCGTTCCACAAGCGCCCTCGCTCGGGGCCGCGAGCCGTTGAACGGAGGATACGCCTCTTACAACGTCTACCAGACCGCCGATGGACGCTATCTGTCCGTCGGTGCGCTCGAGCCGAAATTCTTCTCCCAAGTGTGCGAGCGACTTGGCCGGCCGGAGCTTTTGCAACAAGCCTACGACGCCTCAGATGGCGACCGAGCCGTTCGCGCCGAGTTGGCCCGCATCTTCGCCAGCAAACCTCTCGCTCATTGGCTCAAGGTGTTCGACGGTGCGGATGCGTGCGTCGAGCCGGTGCTCGAAGGCCTCCAACTGCTCGACGACCCTCAACTGCGCGCGCGCCGCGTTTTCGTGGAGGCCGCGGACAAGCCCGAAAAGGCCAGTCGGCACTTGCGCACGCCGCTCGATTTCGGCGCCGTTCGCATCCGTTCCGCGCCTTCCCTCGGACAACACAGCCGTGAGATCCTCCGAGAGGCCGGTTTTTCCGCGCAGGAGATCGACGAGCTGGCGGACCGGGTGAGCGCGCAATGGCCGAACGAGTGATTCTCGCGTTGCCCTTGATCGACGCTTCGACTTGTCGCCTCTCCGCGCGCCTGGTATTGACTGTTCAGTCAACCGCCCGCGGCAGGAGCGGACATGCTCAACCCCTTCACTGAAGAACACGAAGCATTTCGAAGGACGGTGCGCGCGTTCGCCGAGAAGGAGCTCGCCCCCCACGCTCTCGAGTGGGATCGGGCGGGAATCTTTCCGCGCGAAGTATTCAAGAAATGTGGAGAGCTGGGTTTTTTCGGAATCAATCACGATCCCAAGTGGGGTGGCAGCGGCCTGGATTATTGGTACGTGACGGTCTTCTGCGAGGAGCTGAGCTACAGCCAGAATGCCGGAGTGAACATGGCGCTCCTGGTGCAAAGCCAAATCGCGACGCCGATCATCAACGAAATCGGAACCGACGAGCAAAAGGAACAGTTCCTCCACCCTGCGATCTTGGGCGAGAAGATCGCCGCTCTGGGGATCAGCGAGCCGAGCTGCGGCTCCGACGTGGCGCGGTTGAAGACGACGGCGCGGCGAGACGGCTCCGACTACGTGATCAACGGCTCCAAGATGTGGATCACCAATGGAACCCGCGCCGACTTCATCACGCTCGCAGTGAGAACCGGTGGCGAGGGGTACGGGGGCATCTCGTTGGTGACCTTCCCGACGGATGTGAGGGGTTTCTCAGTCTCGAAAAAGCTGGACAAGATCGGCAACCTCTCGTCCGACACTGCGATTCTGTTCTTCGAGGACTGCCGAATTCCGACCCGCTACCTCCTCGGAGAAGAGAACGAGGGCTTCTATCACGTGATGAGCAACTTCCAGGGCGAACGTTTGGTGGCGGCGCTGATGGCGGTCTCCGGCATGGAGCGGATGATCGAGGAGGCGATTCGCTATGGCCGCGAGCGGGAAGCCTTCGGTCGTCCAATCATCGGCTTTCAGGTGTGGCGGCACAAATTGGTCGAGCACATTGCGGCGATCGAAGCCGCCAAGCGGCTGACCTACCACGCGGTCGACCTCTTCAATCGAAAGCAGAATCCGGTGAAAGAGATCTCGATGGCCAAGCTGTTTGCCGGCGATCTGGCCCAGCGCGTCGCCTATGACTGCCAACAGCTGTACGGAGGGATGGGCTACATCGAAGAGACGCACATCGCTCGCGCCTGGCGCGACATCCGGCTGATCACCATCGGGGGCGGCACGTCGGAGATCATGAAAGAGATCATCTCTAAGCTCGCCGGCCTCTAGAGATTCCCGCGGAAGGGCCGCAGCTTTTCGCCAGCGCTACTTCTTGCGAAAAAGGGATTCGGCGGCGTCGAGCAGCGCGTCGTGGCTGGCCTGAGCGGACACCCCACCCTCGCCGATCTGGAAGAACTCGCAAAAGTTCGCGTCGTCCTTGTCCGAGGGAACCTCCGCGAACGGTTCCTTGCACTGCTTCGCCGCTGCCAAATCAAAGTGGCGGCAGTTCCGGCAGGAATGGAGATCCGCTCCGCAACCCGGGCACGTATCTCGACGGCCCACCTGATTGCCCACGACCTCCAGGGTGCGACCACAGCGCGCGCAGCCGGCCATGTCGCAAATATATCCGAAAAAGCGCCCAGGCTAGAAAGGGCCGCTGGACACACCCGGCTTCAAGCAAGCGTGCGCGTCCCTTGCCGAGTAAGCGATCGAACGCAACGCTGCATCGGCGTGAAGCGATCGGTGCGCTACTGTGCGCCAAAACTGTCGTCCGGTGGGAGCCGCGCTAACCTCAGCGGCGAACCATTCCACCTTCCAGCGTGTGCTGCCGCGCGCGCCGCAGCAGGTACACGCCGTATCCGCAGAAAGCTGCTGCGGCAGCGAGTAGCACGCAGGCGATCTCCAGTCGCTGCCAGCGATGAGCGCGCTCGAGCAGTGTGCGCCGCTGGTCGAAGGTCGCTAACTCGGTATCCACGAAACCGCCCTCCAGCGAAGCTGCATAGTCCAAACCGTGGGCATCCGCCCTCGCCAACAGCCAACCGGCCTCGGAGCGAAGATGCGACATTTTTTCGAAAGAGATCACCGCTCCGGTTGCGGACAGAAAGAAGACAATCAAGGCGACGATCAGCTTGCGCAAGCAACCTCCGTCCCCGGTGCTCACGCGCTGCGCGGCTTCCCGGAACGACGGGCGGATGCTAGTGACGGCGATGCGAATGGGCAAGCCTTACCGACCGAAGGATCACTACTTCCGACGAGCGAAGCAGCTGGGCTTTCGCGCGCGGTCGGCGTTCAAGCTCGAAGAGATCGCAAGGCGCTTCGGCATCCTGAGGGCTGGCGCTCGCGTTTTGGACCTCGGTGCTGCGCCCGGCGGTTTTCTACAGGTGATCGCAGATGCAGTCGGCCCGACCGGCATGGCGCTGGGAATTGACCTCGTCCCGCTCAAGCCGATCGCTCAGCCGCAGGTGCGCACGGCGATCGCAGACGTCTTGGCGGAGGACTTTCTCGCCAAGGTGCGCTCATTCGAGGACGGCGAATTCGACGCGGTGATTTCCGACCTGGCGCCGAAGACGAGCGGCATCAAGTCAACGGACGAGGCGCGCAGCATCGCGCTTGCGTCCCGGGCACTTGAGATTGCGTCTGCTCACGGCCGCGAGGGCTCAAGCTTGGTGGCAAAGCTCTTCATGGGTGCCGATTTCGAAGAATTTCGCGAACGGGTCCGGCTCGAGTACGAGGAGGTCAAGGTCGTTCGACCGGAAGCCACTCGCGGCGGCAGTTCAGAAGTATACGTTGTCGGGCTGAGAAAAAAGGCCGCGCCTCGGCGACCATAAACCCGCTCGTCCAGCGACAAGCTGACGCCGATTCCGTTCGGCACGCAAGTGCTTTCATCACCTGTCTTCGGTGCTAGAAAGATCGGCGGGAGATTTCTCATGGAACGTTCCAATAAGACCCGCCGCTGGATTGTGGGGATACTCGTCGCCGGTGGCCTGCTGGTCATCGGCTGCTTCTTCGTCGTGGGTTTGGCCTTTACTTTCTTCACCGGTCCGGAGGTGAAACGCGGTTCGATCTTGGTCGCGCGTTTTGAGGGGGACCTCGAAGAAGCGCCCTCGGAAAGCTTTCTGTCGTTCTTGACCGCTTCAGGAACCCCGTTCGTCTCACTCTACGAGCTGCGCCGCCTCGTCGAAGCGGCGGTGAAGGACGACCGAATCGCAGGGGTGCTCTTGGAGATCGGCAACATCAGCAGCGGCTTTGCGTCGGTGGAGGAGGCGCGGGGGCTGATCGGGCGACTGCGCGATGGCAAAAAGCCAGTTCAGGCGGTGCTGGTCGGAGATTTCGTGGGAACGAAGGATTACTTGCTCGCCACCGCAGCCGACCGAATCGTTCTCTCGCCGGAATCCGGATTGCTGCTCAATGGGATCGACGCGGAGGTCACTTTCTGGCGTGGAACGCTCGACAAGTTGCACATCGAGCCTCAGTTCTTCATGTTCAAGGAGTACAAGAGCGCAGCCGAGCCCTTCGTCAATCGCGAGATGTCGAAGCCAATGCGGGAGTGGCTGGAGTCGATGCTCAACGACTTCTACTCTCGATTTGTGAATGAAGTTGCAAGCCGGCGCGCCCAATCCGTGGATTCTCTCCGCGCCCTATTCGACAAGGGGGGACTCACCGCCCATGAAGGCCTGCGGGCCAAGCTTGTCGATGCGCTCGGCTATGCAGAGGACGTGGAAGTGGAGATGCGCAAAGCGGCCGGCCTCGACCCCGAGAAGCGGGAGCGAATCGGCGCTCGGCGCTACGTCAGCGCCGCGGAAGAGCCGCAGGAAGGCGAGCAGATTGCCCTCATTTACGGCCTGGGCGTGATCACCTCTTCTGCAAAATCGAATGCCAGCCCATTGAACGAGGGCGGAATCCTGGGCCCCAGGCTCGCTCGAACAATCCACGAGGCGACCGAGGATTCCCGAGTGAAGGCGATCATCCTTCGGGTCAACAGCCCCGGCGGTTCAGCGGTCGGATCCGATTTCGTGTGGCGTGCAGTCAGGGCGGCGAGACAGAAGAAGCCGGTCATCGTTTCCATGGGCGATGTGGCTGCTTCCGGCGGCTACTGGATCAGCATGGCTTCCGATTCGATCGTGGCTCAACCATCCACGATTACCGGGTCGATCGGGGTTGTGTTCGGCAAGTTCAACTTCAGCGGCCTGCTCAGCTGGGCGGGAGCGAACGTCGATCGCGTCAAGGTGGGCGAGAACGCGGATCTGATGAGCGGCTTCAAGTCCTTCGACTCGGCCCAAGCCAGACGAGTCAAGGCGTGGATGACCGACGTCTACGACGATTTCGTCCGCCGCGTGGCCGAGGGTCGAGGTCTCACCTACGAGGTGGTGGAGCCAATCGCGCACGGGCGCGTGTGGACAGGCGCTCAAGCCAAGGAGCGAAAGCTGGTGGATGCCTTGGGCGGACTGGACACCGCTGTCGAGATCGCGCGCGAGAAGAGCCATATCGCCAAAGGCGCGAAAGTCTACTTGCGCCGCTTCCCGCGCCGCAAAGGTCTGCTCGAGGCGCTCAGCGAGGGGGAGTTTCCCATGCTTCGCATGCTCGCGGGAGATCGCAGCCTCCATCAAACGCTGCGTGAGGCGCTCTCCGAGTGGGAAACGCTCCGGCCGTGGGCCATCGCGCCCGAGATTCGAATGCACTGAGAGAGCGGCCCGCCGGCGCCGATCCTGCTCAGTTCACCCGCACCCGCGCCGCTCGCAACTTGCCGACCTGCAGCAGGTAATCCCCAGGGCCGATCTGCGTCCGGGGATCCGAGACTTTTTCTTGGTTCAGCTTCACCCCCCCTTGAGCGATCAGCCGGCGCGCCTCGGTGCTCGAGCTGGCCAACTTCGCTCTTGCGATCGCCTGCGACAGAAAAATTCGGGTCTCCCCTCCCAGCGGTACCTCGATCAGCGGCAACTCCTCCGCGCGAATTTCCTTCCTCGCGAAGCGTCGGTCGAAGTCCGCTGCGGCCTTTTCGGCAGCATCTTCGCCGCAGAAGCGGGCAGCGATTTCCCGGGCGAACGCTGATTTGGCATCCTTCGGATGCGCTTCCCCTTTTTCCACTGCGGCGCGAAGCGCCTGCAGCGCTTTCAGCGGCAGGCTGGACAGCAGCTCGTAGTACCGCCACATCAGCTCGTCGCTGATCGACATCAGCTTGCCGTAGATTTGGTCGGCCGGCTCGCTGATCCCCACGTAATTGTCGAGGCTTTTCGACATCTTCTCGCCGACGATCTTCCCGTCCACGGCTCGGGCATCCAGGCCCTCCAGGATCGGACCGGTCATGATCACCTGCGGCTCGAGGCCGTATTCCTTCATCAAGTGACGGCCGATGAGCAGGTTGAAGAGCTGATCCGTCGAGCCCAGCTCCACATCCGCCTTGAGCGCCACCGAGTCGTAGCCCTGAAGCAGCGGATAGAGAAGCTCGTGGATCGCGATCGAGCGACCTTCGCGAAAGCGCTTCTTGAAATCCTCCCGCTCGAGCATCCGGGCGAGGGGATAGCGCGAGCTCAGCCGAACCAGGCCTTCCGCGCCGAGCGGCTCCAGCCACTCGGAGTTGAAACGAACGCGCGTCGCTTGCGGATCGAGGATCTTGTCGACCTGTTCCCGGTACGTCTCAGCGTTCGCGGCGATCTCTTCTCGGCTTAAAGCCGGGCGGGTGACGTTCTTCCCGCTCGGGTCGCCGATCATTCCGGTAAAATCGCCGATCAAAAACACCACTTCGTGGCCAAACTGCTGAAATCGCCGCATGCGGGTCAGCAGAAGCGAGTGGCCGAGGTGAAGGTCAGGACGGCTGGGATCGAAGCCGGTCTTTACCAGCAGGGGCTTTCCGGTGTCGTAGGAGCGCTTCAGCTTCGCTCGAAGCTCCTCGGGAGAGTGCAGGTCCACGCTGCCGCGCGTGACCTCCTGGTACTGCTCGTCCGGTGTGGCGCTTCCGAGGTCTGCTGGGCTCATCGGTGGAAGCTTACTTCGAGGCCGCGTCCTAAGTACCAGGTAAGTGCTCGCGAACCCGTTCGATGCGCAGCGCCTGGCCGCTGGCGTCGTCGATCTCGATCACCACGCCCTGCAGATAGACCAGGTTTTTTGCGACCTCGAACGGCGCGGGCCGCTGAGTCAGGAATCGCTCGATCGACAACTCCTTGCGGATGCCGATCACGGAGTCTAGAGGGCCGACCATCCCCACGTCGGTGATGAAAGCGGTACCGCCCGGCAGCAGGCGCTCGTCTGCCGTCTGCACGTGAGTGTGCGTCCCCACCACCGCAGAGACCTTGCCATCCAAGTACGCTCCCATCGCGTTCTTCTCGCTGGTGGCCTCGCAATGCATGTCCACCAGAATGCAGGGCGTCTTCTTCTTCAGCTCCGCCACCAGCTCGGCAGCCAACGCGAAGGGATCGTCCAGGTTCTTCATGAATACCCGGCCCTCGAGATTGACGACCCCGAGCCTGCGTCCATCGGACGTTTGCACGATGGTGTGCCCTTTTCCGGGCGCTCCGCGGGGGTAGTTTGCTGGCCGCAGCAACCGGTCCGGGTGGCTTTCCATCCAGGGGATGATTTGCCGCTTGCCCCAGATGTGATTGCCGGAAGTGAGCAGGTCCACCTCGCACGCCAACAGCGCTTCGGCGCTCTCCGGAGATACCCCAGCTCCGCCCTCGGAGTTCTCCGCGTTGGCAATGACCAGGTCCGCCCGATGCTGGGTGATTAGCCTAGGCAGCAGCGTGCGAATAGCGAGCAGGCCGGGCTTGCCCACCACGTCTCCCATGAAAAGGACTTTCACGAGTCGAAAAACTGCGGATCCCGGCAGAGTCCCTTGAAGGTTTCCATCTCAGTGACCACCAGATCCATCGGCACATCCTCGTTCGTCACCGGAAGGTCTTCGAGGACTTGTTCCTGGAACGCCAAGCCGACCCGCCGACTGCGGTCGGTGCCCGCCTTCAGCGTTGCATCATAGTAGCCGCCGCCGCGTCCGAGGCGCTTGCCGTCCCGGCTAAAACCCAAGCCCGGAACGACGAAGACGTCGATCTGATCCACCGAAACCAGCTCGGAGCTGTTTTGCGGCTCGCGCACTCCCAATCGCCCGGGTTCCAGCTCGCTGTCCGCGGTGATCGATCGGAAAGACAAAATGCGGCCATGCACGTGCGAAAGCGGATAGCAAACCGTCTTTCCATCGGCCAGTGCCGCCGCGAGGATGTCGTTGGTCGGCACCTCGCCGCGAATCGGCGCATACAAGGCGACCACTTTGGCTGTCGAATAATAGGGCGTGGCAAGAAAACGGGACTGCACCTTCAAACCTCGCGCGTCGATCATTTCCGAGCTCATCGCTCGCCGCTTGGCACTCAGCTCTTCTCTCAACACTGTTTTCGAGTTCACTCCTTCGCCCACTGTAGTCTCAACGCGCTGTTGTCATCCGCGCATCAAAAAGAAAAGTCCCCCGCACAGAGGCCGTGTGAGCAACGTCCATTGAACCCCGTCAAGCAGGTGGGGACCAAAGTTGGGCGACCGTAGGCTTCCCTCTCCCCACTGGGGAGGGCTTGCTCATGGCCTCCAAAGCGGCCCCCGTTATGGACATATCGGTTCGAATTTCTGCTGCTCATCGCGCGCCCCGCAGGGGACAGGCCTAGATTCTACCACTTCTATAACTAACGATTCTTTCTCAGATTTTTGCTAAATTGCCGGGGCAAGCATAAGGATCCAGCCGGCCGAGGTCAAGGCAACTTGAGAGGCCGCGACGTCTCTGCTCAGACTTTGGCAAAACGCCGTGCCCCAGGTTCGAAGGTCATCAGTTCGGCGCCGAACTACGACGAGCGCGTCGGCAATCCGCTCGCGATCGCCGCGGTCGTCAGGGAGCTGTTCGGGGCTGGCCAGACGAAGGGGTGAAAGCTCATGTCACCATGGCCGCCTGGCGAGCTCTGGGGACGTGCTCTGCGAGGGCGTCCAGCACTCGATCGACCTCCGCCGACGAGGAGCCGGCGCCGAGCGAGAAGCGCAGCGAGCTGTGCGCTTCGGCCGCGCTCAGGCCCATCGCTCGGAGCACGTGCGATGGGGACAGCGAGCCGGAAGCGCAGGCGGCGCCCGAGGAGACGCAGATCCCCTGCAAATCCAGGGCAATCAGGAGTGCCTCACCGTCCGCTCCGATGAACTCGACGCTGCTGGTATTGGGGACGCGAGGCGCCAAAGCGCCGTGCAAACGCACCCCGGTGATTCGCGATTGCAGCTCCCGTTCAAAGCGATCGCGCAGGTCGCTCAGCCGAGCGCCTTCCTCGGACAAATCGGCGCAGGCCAGCTCCAGGGCGTTTGCCAGCGCCTCGGCGTAGGGCACACTCGGGGTGCCGCCGCGCCGGCCCAGCTCTTGATGTCCGGGCGTGAGAGCTTCCACATTGACGCCGCGGCGAATGAACAGCGCCCCGATTCCGCTGGGGCCGTAGAATTTGTGCGCCGAGATCGAAACGAGCTCGGCTTCAATTTCCCTCAGGTGAATCGGCACTTTTCCCGCCGCCTGTACCGCGTCGGTGTGAAAGACGATTCCGCGCTCGCGGCATGCCCGCCCCACCTGCGATATCGGCTGAAGAACGCCTGTCTCGTTGTTCGCCCACATCAGAGAGCAGAGGGTGACTTCCTCGGTCAGCTCCGCGATCAGGCGTTCGGGTGCTACGCGGCCATCCGGTCCTGGAGCAACCCGAGTCACTTTCGCGCCGAGCACCTCCAGCTGCTTCAATGCTCCGAGGGCGGCCGGGTGCTCGATTTGAGATGCCACGATCCGGGTCCGCGCCTTGTCTCGCCGTCCGAGAAAGGCGCCCTTGAGAGCCAGCGCGTCCGCCTCGGAGCCGGACGACGTGAAGCAAATCTCTCGCGGCTCACACCCGAGAAGCTTGGCAAGCTTCAGCCGCGCTTTTTCCAGCCGGTCCCGCCAATAGCGCCCGCTTCGGTGCACGCTTGACGCATTGCCCGGCATCGCGTCGGCGAGGCTCGTCGCCAGCTCGGATGCGACCTCGGGGCGTATGGGGGTGCTGGAGTTGTAATCCCAGTAGATCATGGCTCCGCTTCGTCCAAGCTCAGAAGCGGCGTCGGCGTTTCATTCTGGACCCCGAAGCTTTCGAGGAAGTTGCGCACCAATTGCCGCTTCAGTCGGCTGCGCCTCGCGGCGCTTCCGGCCAACGGCACTCGAGCGCCGGCCATGCTGCCGTGCCCGCCCGCCGAACCCCCTCGATGCTCGCAGATCTCGCGGATCAACCGGCCGGCATTCATCCGCCGATCGTTGGTGCGCAAGGAAAAGTAAAGTTGGTTTCCGTACGTTCCGTAGGCGAGTGACCACTTCATCCCTTCCAGAAACAGCATTCTCTCAGCGACTTCCGCCACCATGTCCGGCGAATAGACTTCGCGCAGGTCGGTGACCACGGCCGTCCCGAACAGCTTCGCTCGCTCGATCGCCGTGTGATACAACCGGAAGTAGCGAGCAGGCAGCTCGGGATGCTCGATTTGCGCCAACAGGCGTTTGTCGCAGCGCGGGAATAACCACAAATAGCTGTCGACGTCGGATTGCGTGGTTTGTCGCCCCAAGTCGCGCGTGTCCGCTTTGATGCCGTAGAAAAGCGCCGTCGCGACCTCGACGGCGGGCTCGATTCGAGCGGCGCGGACGTACTCCGTCAGCATGGTGGACGTGGCGCCGTAATCGCCTCCGACATCGGCGAAAGGAACGGACAGCGAGTCGTCTCGCAGCGGGTGATGATCGATCACCAGATCGACCGGGTTTCGCGGCGAGAGAGCGTGATTTCCCACCGAAGGCTGCGTATCCACCAAGGCGACCAGATCGTGCTCTTCGAAGACGACCTGCGAGATTGGCGAGAGGGGAAGATGCAGCACCTTCACGAACGCGAGGTTCTCCGCCCGGCCGATGATTCCACCGTAGGCGACCCGTGAGTGAATTCCCGCGCGCAGCTCAAGCAGGTGCGCCAGCGCGACCGCGGATGCGATCGAGTCCGGATCGGGGTTGTCGTGGGTCAGCACCAAGGCCGACCGCCGCCCCTTGAGGAGCTTGAGCAGCCTCACCAGCTTGCTGCGCGCGGACAGCTCGCTTAGAGCCGCAGCGGGGCTCGGCGCGGCCCGGTCGACCTCGATGCCTACCCTTCCATTCGATGTTGGTGCCATGGCGCTTATCCGGCCAAGGATTCGAGCAGCCGGATGGCCTTTCCGTAGCGCTCGGGAAAGGGCGTTTCAAGCACGCCCACACAAGCGCGAAACCGCGGGTCCCTTACCAGGCAGCGAAACGGCGCCAGCCCGAGTGTTCCTTTGCCGATTTCCTCGTGCCGATCTACGCGACAACCCAGCGGTTTCTTGCAATCGTTGAGGTGAAATGAGGTCACCCGTTTGAGCCCGATGACCCGGTCGAGCTGAGTCATCACCGACTCGTATCCCTTCGGCGTTGAAATGTCATATCCAGCCGCGAACAGGTGGCAGGTATCTAAGCAAACGCCCAGTCGGTCGCCGCGCCTCGCGCGGGTTAGGATTTGGGCGATGTGCTCAAACCTCCATCCCAGGCAATTGCCTTGTCCAGCGGTGACCTCGAGCGCGATGCGGGCGCGAAATCCCGCGGTATGGGCGTGAATCTCGTCGAGTGCACTCGCGATCAAGCGCAGTCCTTTCCGCTCGTCGGAGTGGCCGCCCGGGTGAATCACAAGGTATGGAACGCCCAGCGTCTCGCATCGGGTGAGCTCGTCGCTGATACAGGCAATGGACTTCGCCCGCAGGTGGACATCTTCCGTCGCCAGATTCGCCAGGTAGCTGCCGTGGGCGATCGCCGGCAGGCCGGTTCGGCGCGCCTCGTGTCGAAAGGCACTCCTCTCCTCCTCTGCGAGCGGCGCTCCGAACCACCCCCGGGCGGTCTTGGTGAAGATTTGCAGGCTCTTCGCTCGAAAGCCCTGGGCGCGCTCAAAAGCCCGGCTCACGCCGCCCGCGATCGAGACATGTGCTCCGATCAGCAAGTCAGTTGATCGCCCGGTATCGACGAGCCTGATCCCTAAAGTACTTGAGAGCGTTGTCCAACGAGTTCTCCATCGCCTCCACGAGGAGAACGCGGAAATTGGCGGCCGATCCCCGCAATGCCTCGTAATACCGTTGGCGGTCGATCGAGTGGATCACGCAGGGAAGGTAGTGGTGTCGAAGCAGGACCAGATTCGAGCACATTCGCCCGACCTTCCCCGAGTGCTCGGTGAACGGAAAAATGTGCAGGAACTGATGCTGCACAACGGCGGATTGCTCGATCGGGTGAAGCTCTCGAAACTCAGCGCTGGCGGTGAAGTCCACCAGCTTTTCCAGCAGAGGCTGGATCTTCGCCGGCTGGGCAATCTCGTGAAAATAGGTGCGGTGCAGCGGCATGTCCTTGCGATACCCGCTCTTCTCCTTCTCTTTCGCCAGCTCCTTTTCGGTTTTCTCTCGACGCTCGGTCAGCGCGCGCGCGGCTTGCGCCTCGGGTGTGTTGCCGGAGATCAGGTCTTGAATCCGCTTAATCTGCGTCAGCGTTATTTGGGCGACCTTCTTGCCGCTGCTGCGCGCTTCCTCGCGAATGTAATCCACCGCTGCCTTGTGATTTCGGATCTCGAGAATCAGCGGCATCAACGATGCTTCTGCCGGCTTGGTCATCTCGCCGCGCAGCGCAGCGTTCAGCTCTTGGGGACTGTAGACCACCCCCTCGAGCGCGCTGTCGTGGTAGATCCACGACATTTCGTACCGCTCCAGAAAGGCCTGCCCCTTCTCGCGGTAGGTAGCCAGGTAGTCCCGTAGATCTTCGTTCTTGTCATCGATTCCCTGGTAGCGTTCCTTCACGTCCGCCCGACTCCACCGCACCATCCGAGCAGCCGAATCGCTCTCATACGGTGAACGGGGCGCGGATTGTAGGAATTCCGTTGGCCGAGGGTCAAGGAATCACGCTCTGCGCCTGCCTGCTTTCCCCGGGGTCGGCATTTGCGTGCTCGCGGCGGCGCCCTAGGCGCAGCCAACGCGCTGGAGCCGCGCGATGCACGGTCTTCAGTTCAACGGAGTTGAATCACACGTACGTCAGCCACTCGGCGTACTTCGGTTCATGGCCGCGGACGCTCTTGAAGTAGACCTCTTGTACCAGCTTGGTGATCGCTCCCGGCTTGGCATTCCCGATCTGGCGGTTGTCGACCTCTCGCACCGGCGTGATTTCCGCCGCCGTCCCGGTGAAGAAGATCTCGTCGGAGATGTACAAGGCGTCCCGGGTGAACGTCACCTCCGAGACCTGCCGACCGCTGTCGCGAAGGATTCGGATCACCGAATCGCGCGTAATGCCGGCCAGGATGGGCGACGAAAGCGGGGGCGTCCGGATGGTCCCATTGCGCCCCACGCAAAAGAGGTTCTCGCCAGAGGCCTCGGCGACGAAACCAGAAATGTCGAGGAGGATCGCCTCGTCGTAGCCGGCGAGGACCGCTTCCCGCTTTGCGAGGATCGAGTTCACGTACTGGCCGGTGATCTTCCCACGGACCATGTTCACGTTGACGTGCATGCGGGTGAATGAGCTGACCTTGGCGCGGATTCCCTCGCGCAGGCCTTTTTCGCCGAGGTACGCTCCCCAGTCCCAAGCGGTGATCGCCACCCTGGTCGGATTGACTGCGCCGAGACCCATCGCCCCATCGCCCATGAAGACGATCGGTCGAAGGTACGCTCCGGTTTGAGCGAAGCGGTCCTTCTGTGCCCGGAGAAGGTCGAGGCACGCTTCGGCAAACCCATCCTCCGAATAGGGAAGCTTGAGCATGCAGATGTGAGCGGAGTCGAAGAGCCGGCGGATGTGCTCCTTCAGGCGAAAAACGGCAAGCCTTCCATCCTTGGTTTTGTACGCGCGGATTCCCTCGAAGACGCCCAGCCCGTAGTGCAGGGCGTGCGTCATGATGTGCACCTGGCCCTCGTCCCATTTCACCAGCTTGCCGTCCAGCCAGATTTTGTCGGCTCGGAGGACCTCGGACGAAGTTGAGCTCATGAGGACACCCTTGTGGTGAGCGGGAACTGGCGCTTTTAGTCGCGTGGCTTGTCCCAAGTCAAAGTGTGCTGTGCGTGCTTAGCCGCTCCCCTGGGACAACGTCTTCAGCTCGCGGAGCGCCTCGGTGCAATCCGGATTGCACTGGACGGCCTTTTCGAAGTGGGTTTCAGCCTCACCCATCCTTCCCAGCGCTTTATAGATGTAGCCCGAGAAAAGATAGCTCTTGTCCACCATCGGGTTGAGGCTGATCGCTTTCTGGATGGCGTCGAGGGCAGCCGCCGCCGAGGCGGGATCATCCGGCTGCATCTGAAACCTGCTCCAACCGAGGTAGGCGTGAAACTGCGCCGCCTGGTCATAGATTTTCACCGCCTCCAGGAACATCTGGTGCGCCGCCTCGTACTGGCGCTCCCGGAGCAGCTCTTCCCCGAGCTGAAATTTCGCCTCCGCAAGGCCGATCTCGCCGACGCGCCCCTGCAGCTCGGCGGCGGGATCCGGCGCCTCCGCGATCAGCTCGGCATCGCCGGAGGCATCGGGCGGCTCCCCGGGTCGCTCCGGCTCCGCGGCGCTGCTCTCCCGCGGGATCATCGCCGGCGCCAGGGTCGCGGCGCTCGCCTGCGGCGCCTCTGTCCGCGAGGCTCCCTTTAGCTCGATCAAACCGGCGCACTTCATTGCGTAGATCAAGCGATCCGTGTCCAGCGGTGGCAGCAGCTCCATCGCGCGCAGGTTCGCGACAGTCCTTTGACCGTCGATCGACTGAAGCAGCAGCTGTTCTTCCTCGCCCAGGCTCGCATCGAACAGCGGGTAGGTTGGATTGTTCGAGCGGTGCAGATAGAGGTCATCTGCGTCGGCCAGCACCTGGCGAAGTCGCCCGATATCGAAGTGCCGCCGGACGCCCTCGTAGATGACCGCGGCGGTGGACATCTCGAGGTTGACCGTTTCCGCCGGAGGGGCGATCCGAGGATTGAATCGATACTCCCCGTGGTCCCACGCGAATACCTCAAAGAGCTTCATCCGCAGCTGCAGGTTGAGGGCGTAGACGAGGTTGTGAGGGCTGATGCTGCCCATCTCGATCAAGATCGCCCCCTGCCGGCGGTGGGTCGCTTTCATCCGACGTAACGACTCTTCGTATTCGGCTTCCGAGATGATCCGCTCGCGCACCATCACCCGGCCCAAGCACTCTGAAAGCAGGTTGCTCTTGATCGACAGCGGCTGACCATCTCGGAAGTAAGCGATCTTTTTTACCTTGTCGCGCCGGAGCAGCAGTGCGCCGGTTCCCTTCCAGCGAAAGATCTCCGCCAGCACCTCGGGGAATGGCCGCTCTTGGAAATCGCCGCGGATTTCAAGGTCGGCCGGGGATTCCTCGCTGTGGCGCTCCACCATTCCGGCTTCTTCCTGAGCCTGCGGGTCAGCCAGTTGCTCCGGCCCCTGGCCGGCTGCGCTCGGCTGGACGGTGCTCGGCACCGGAGAATGCGGGTAGCGCTCGCCCAGTGCGGACTGCAGCGCCTCGAACAGCAGCGAAAGGCGGATCGGCTTTTCGATAAAGGCGACCGCGCCGTGTTTCTCGACCGCCTCGCGCTGGTGGATCTCGCTCTTGTAGACCCCGGAGATCATCACGATCGGAGTGTTCTGCCCGCGAGGAGTGGAGCGGATGATGCGGGCGACTTCGTAGCCGTTGATCGCCGGCAGCAGCAGGTCCAACACAATGGCATCGACCTGCCGCTTGTTGAAGGTGTCGACCGCCCATTCCCCGTCGCGCTCCACGGCGACCGAGAAACCTTGCTGCGCCAGCGCGTCTGCGAGCAGCCGCTGAACGGAGCGATCGTCGTCGACGATCAAGATGGTCGGGGCTTCGTGGGTCGCCACGTCGGTGAAGGTTACCTTGGGAAGTTGTCCGCTCGCGTTTGTAGAATCCGAGCATACACCTCGCGAACTCGCTCCGTGTAGCTCCGATAGTCCGACAGCAGCTGCGGTCCGGGATCGGTCCCCAGGTAGCCTAGGCGTCGCGCCAGCAGCGAAAGCGGCCGACCGGACGTCGGCAGATGCTCGAGCGAAAACCCGTGCACCAGTCGAAGCCGGTTCTCCGCGCGTCGATAAAACAAGTATGCCTGGCGCAGGACCTCGGCGTCGGCGCGACTTAGGCGGCGTTCGGAGACCAAAGCCGACAGCGCGGCCAGCGTGTTCGGCTCCCGGACGGAACGGCTTTTCGCCCCGTGCAGCAGCTGCAGGTATTGAGTGGTGAATTCCACGTCCACCAGGCCGCCATGGCCCGTCTTGGGATTGAGCTGCGCTTCATCCTCGCGAGCGATCTCCCGCTCCATCCGCGATCGCACCCGGTCGATTTCCGCTGCCGCGCTCTGCGGCAAGGGGCGCTCGTAGACGAAAGGTTCGATCAGCTCGGAGCGAAGGCGCTGGAACAGCGCCATATCGCCAGCGACGCCCCGCGCTTTGATCAGCGCCTGACGCTCCCAGAGCTGCGCGCGTTTCTCTTGATGCTCCCGGAATGCCTGCTGGCTCACCACCAACGTGCCCTTGTTGCCCGAGGGGCGCAGGCGCGCGTCAATGGTATACAGATCTCCCTCGCGAAGCTTCATCTGCACGAAATGCAAGAGCCGCTGAACCCACTTGGTGAAGTACTCGTGATGGGAAAGCTGGCCTCGCGATCCGCCGGTCGTCTCCCCGTCGCTGGCGCCGCTGTAGACAAAGATCAAGTCGAGATCCGACTGGTACCCCAGCTCTTGGCCGCCGAGCTTTCCCATTCCGATCACCGCCAGAGTCTCCACGCCCGTCGCCGAGCGAGGCTCTCCGTATCGCGCCCGGAGCTCTTCGCCGGCGAGCCCAAGCGCCTCGTCCAGAACGGCCTCCGCAATTGAGGCGAGCTGGAAGGCCACTTGCTCGACTGAAAGGTCGCCGGAGATGTCATTCACGCCGATTCGAAGCACCTCTTCGTTCTTGAACCGACGCATCGCGGAAAGGCGCTCTTCCGCTTCGGCATAACGGCGAATGCGCATCGACAGCTCTTGGCGAATGCGCGGGGCTTCCTTGTGAATCTCCGCCGAGCCGGTCTGCACGAGCAGATCCAAGAGCTCCGGATGCCCGAGGAAATAGCGCGAGAGGAAATCGCTTTGCCCGAAGAGATTGAGGAGCCGGCGCTGCGCTTGAGGCACCTGCGCGAAAAAACCAAGGTAGCTCTGCGGTGCCTGCACGTGCCCGATGAAATCGGAAAAATGGAGCAGCGCCTGGTCCGCATCGGGCGTTCGGACCACGTCGGAAAGAAGCTTCACCGCTTGAAGGGAGGGACCCGCAGTGCCGGAGTCGAAGGACGACTCGCGCACCCTCGAAAGCCGCTCCAGCAGAGCCAGAGCGCGGTCGGGGAGCGAGAAGCCCAAAGCATCCAGCGCGCGCAGCCGCTCTTCCTGGGCGGCGTCTGGATCCAGCGCCAGCGCCAGCCTGGGCTCCTCGGGCAGTTCCTCGCGCACCGTTCGGCCCAAGAGCTTCGAGAATGCTTCCTGGACAAACGCGCGGTGACGGGCCAGCTCCATTTCGAAAGCCGACCAGTCGTTGAAACCGAGCGAATGGGCGAGGCGGTACCGCTCGCGCTCGCCCGCCGGTAGCGCGTGCGTCTGCCGTTCTTCGACCATCTGGAGGCGGTTCTCAACCCGCCGCAGGAACGAGTACGCCTCCTCGAGGGCATCGGCGTCGGCGAGCGAGATCAAGCCTTCGGTCTCGATCTTCCGCAACGCGCGGACGGTATGCCGTTCCCTCAAAGAGTGCTGCCTACCTCCGTGCAGCAGCTGAAGCGCATTGGCGAAGAATTCGATTTCGCGGATTCCCCCCGGTCCGAGTTTCACGTCGTCGGAGCTCGCCTTCCCGCGAAGATCGATCTGCGTCTTGAGATCTCGCAGCTCGTTGACCACCGCGAGGTCAAGGCTTCGGCGCCAGATGAAGGGCGCAAGCGATTCGAGCAGCTCTCTTCCGAGCGCCTCGTCGCCAGCGATTACCCGTATCTTGAGAAGCGCTGCCCGCTCCCACGGCCGCCCGAACGTCTCGTAGTAGGAGCTCATCGCCGCGAGGGACAGGGTGATCGCGCCGCTGCGACCCTGCGGCCGAAGATTCAAGTCGACGCGGAAACCAAAGCCTTCTGATTCGCTGGCGCTAAGCGCCTGAGTCAGCATCTCGGCCAGCTTGGTATAAAACTGAATGTTGGGCAGCGATCCCTCGAGACCGCCGCCGGTCTGTCCCTCGCCGCGGTAGAGGTAGACGAGGTCGATGTCCGAGCTGAAGTTGAGGTCCTCCCCTCCGAGCTTTCCAAGGCCCAGGACGCAGAACCCGGCCGGCTCCGGCCGACCGTAGCGTTCGACTAGGTTCTGCTCGAGACGGACCAGCGCCGCGCGCAGGGTGGCGGTTGCCAGGTGGCTCATCTCGCGCCCCAGAGCGTCCATGGGGGCGCGCAGCACGACGTCCCTGTGCATCAGCCGGAGCAGCTCACGGTACTTGTATCGGCGCAGGCGTCGATAGAGTTGCCCTTTGTCAGCGCCAACTCGGCGCACCGACGCCCGCGCCTCGCGTTCGTACTGTTCGAAGCTTTTTTCGCGCGCCAGTGTGCTCGAGCCACCCAGCCACGCGAGCAGGGCAGGTCGGGCGGCGAGAAGGCGCGGCAGAAAGTCGCTCGCCTCGAACAATGCGGCGAGCGAATCGATCAGGCGATCTGGACGCGCGGATGCCAGCGGTTCCGCAATGCGGCCAAAGGCGGCGATCACCGCTTCGGCGTCAAATGCCTGCCGAGCCAAGTGAAGAATTTTATCGGCGGCTGCGCGGCCGAGGTGGGCGGCTAGGAAATCGAGCTCCTTCGTCGCCCGCGGGGAGAAGCCGGGATTTGATAGGCTCTCGGCCGTCAACTTAGATGACAAGACATCTCGCCCGCTTCCGTTCACGCCTGCGCGATGTGAGTCAGGTGCCCTTTGGCCTTTTCGATGTCGCCCTCGTGCTTGAGCACGAGGTTTAGCGTCGATTCAACCAGCTCCGCCGAAAGGACATCCGCGTTCAACAGGGCCAAGCTCTGCGCCCAGTCGAGCGTCTCGCTGATCGACGGGGGCTTCTTGAGCTCCAGCTGCCGGATCTTTTCGATCGCGCTCACCACTTGCTGTGCCAGCTTCTCCGAGATGTCCGGCAGGCGGGCTCGAACGATCCGAAGCTCTCGTTCGCGGGTGGGAAAATCGATGTACAGGTGCAGGCAGCGGCGCTTGAGGGGGTCCGACAGCTCGCGCGCGTTGTTCGAGGTGAGCACCACTCTTGGAATGAACTTCGCCCGGAACGTGCCGAGCTCGGGGATGGTCACCGCGTTGTCCGCCAGCACCTCGAGCAGAAAGGCTTCGAATTCCGGATCCGCCTTGTCTACTTCGTCGATCAACAGGAGGGCCGGTCGGTCCGTCAGCTGCGCTCGCAGGATCGGCCGCGGCAGCAAAAATCGCTCCGAGAAGAACACCGCATCGCCCGAGGCGATGCGCTCGGCGGCCTCGGACAGCGAGCTCGTTCCCGCGATCATCTCTCCAATCTTGTCCTTCAGCAGTTGGGTGTAGAGCAGCTGCTTGGCGTACTCCCACTCGTAAAGCGCCTTGGCCTCATCCAAGCCCTCGTAACACTGCAGGCGGATCAGCTCGCGTCCCAGCGCCCTGCCCAGGGCCCGCCCGAACTCCGTCTTGCCGACGCCCGCCGGTCCCTCCACCAGTACCGGCTTTTCCATCCGGTCGGCCAAAAATGCGGCGGTGGCGATTTCTGGAGATGTCAGATAGCCCACTTGCTCCAGTCGCGCGGTGGCGTCGTCGACGCTGGTGAACGCTTCGGACGCCGGCCGCTGTTGGGTGCTCATCGGAAAGGACCTTAACTGACGCTGCGCCTCTTCACCGCGGCAAAAATGCCAGACCGCTGTGGCACCGGGCCGGAAAGCTCAAGGGGGGCAACCACTGAGCGCTGCTCAAGGCTCCATAATGACTGAGAACGGTCCGCGAAGAAACGTGGGCACGTTGTCTGCATCCAAAAGGCCGTGGAGGCACCGTGTCTGGCTGGTTGCGAACATTCTGGGCGGCGGTCATCCTGATCCTTCCGGGGGGGTTCGTCCTCTTCCTGGGATATGCGTTCGGCCGCGCCCTGCTCCAGACCAGGCGCGCAGTGGCTGAGGCGCACGGCGGCGACGCAGACTTGCGGGAGGTCCTCGCCAGCATGAGGCTGAAGGACGTCTTGCACGAGGTTCGCGCCTCGATCTGAAGCCGGTCGAACCCCGGTAACCCAGCTCTACGGCCCCCTTTTCCGCTACGCTTGCGGCCCTCGGTAACTCCGGGAGCTGAAGCGACACCATCACCTGGCGGAGGAAGCATGAAGACACTCGCGGTGCTGACCTCGGGCGGCGATTCACCTGGGATGAATGCAGCGATACGCGCGGTAGTGAAGGTGGCTTCAGCAAAGGGGTTTCGCGTCTTGGGAGCGGAGGAAGGGTTCGAGGGTCTGATCGACGGCCGCTTCCGCGAGCTCACTCGGTCAGCTTCCGGCGCACGTTGTGTACCGACGCCGGAGGTAGATGCGATGGGAAGCATGGGCGGCACGGTGCTCGGTTCCGCGAGGTCAGCGCGCTTCCGGGACCGGGGCGGCCGTGCGGAGGCGATTCGCCACTTGACGGGAATCGATGGGTTGATCGTCATCGGCGGAAACGGGTCTCTGGCGGGAGCGCATGCTCTGTCGGCCGAGTGCGCGCCCACGCAGGTGATCGGCATCCCGGCGTCGATCGACAACGACATCGGGTGCACGTCGACGGCGATCGGCGTTGACACCGCGCTCAATACCATCGTCCAATCGTGCGACCGCATCTCCGACACCGCCCGCGCGCATCGGCGGGCGTTTGTTGTCGAGGTGATGGGCAGGCAGTGCGGTTACCTGGCGATGGCCAGCGCCGTCGCCGCCGGAGCGGACGCCGTTCTCTTCCGCGAGCAGGGGCGCGAACAAGAGCAGCTGATCGACGCGCTCGGCGACCTGATCCGCGGCGCTCTGTCACAGCGCGACAAGCGTCGGGTGCTGGTGATCAAGGCCGAGGGCGTTGAGATTCCCTGCCTCGAGCTCGTTCGGCGACTGGAAAAGCGGCTCGGGCCGTCAATGCCGGAAGTCGAAATACGCGGAACCGTGCTCGGGCACTTGGTTCGCGGCGGGAGTCCCTCCTATCAGGACAGAATGGTGGCCGGGCGTCTCGCGTTCGCAGCAGTCCAGGCGATGGCGGACGGCGCCACGGATGAAATGGTTGCTTGGAACCCCGTCACCCCGGGAGGGAAGCAAACCGGCGACCCCGCGGTGTTCCGCTTCCCATTGACGGAAGTGCTGGCGGAGACCGCGCGCCTCATCGACGGCACGAGCCCGATCACCCGTCGGCGAGTCCAGATGATGGAGATGGTTGAGGGCGTGCTGCCGTTGTGATGTTCGCACGCGGCCCGCAGGCTGCTATCGTCGCTCCGGAAACAAGCCATGCTCGTCCTTCTCAAGCCAGACGCCACTGCCGAGCAGCAAAAGGCGGTCGAGGCCTACATTCGCTCGCTCGGGTTCGTTCCCCACCCGATCCCCGGCGCGATGCAAACGGCGATCGGCATCACCGGCAACAAGGGGCCGATCGACCCCGAGCCGTTCAAGATGATGGACGGCGTGGCCGACGCGATTCGCGTCTCCAAGCCGTTCAAGCTCGTCTCTCGAGAGATGAAGGCTCACGACACCGTAGTCGACGTGAGCGGAACGCGCGTCGGCGGCAAGGAAGTAGTGGTCATTGCAGGCCCGTGCTCGGTCGAGTCGCGCGAGCAAATTCTGTCTGCGGCGGAGGCGGTGAAGGCCGCTGGCGCCAAGATGCTCCGGGGAGGCGCTTTCAAGCCAAGGACGTCGCCCTACGACTTCCAAGGTTTGAAGGGAGAAGGTCTGTCGCTGTTGGCGGAGGCGCGCGAGAAGACCGGCCTGCCGGTAGTGACGGAAGTGAAGGACACCGAAACCCTCGAAGCGGTCGCGGAAACGGCGGACCTCCTGCAGGTTGGCGCGCGCAACATGCAGAACTTTTCGCTCCTGGAAGCGGTGGGAGCGCTTCGCAAGCCCGTGCTGCTCAAGCGCGGGATGAGCGCCACGTTGACCGAGTTGTTGATGGCGGCGGAGTACATCGTATCGCGCGGCAACCGCGAGGTGATTCTCTGCGAGAGAGGAATACGCACGTTCGAGACGATGACCCGGAACACCTTCGATGTGAATGCGATTCCCGTCCTCAAGCAGCTCACCCACCTGCCGGTGATCGCGGATCCATCGCACGGGATCGGGCTGCGTCACGGAATCGCGTCCGTTGCTCGAGCGGCAGTAGCCGCGGGCGCCGACGGGCTGATCATCGAAGTTCATCCGCAACCGGCGAAGGCGCTTTCAGATGGACACCAATCGTTGGACTTCAGGGAATTCGAGGAGCTGATACGAGGCGTCAAAGCGATCGCAGCGGCAGTGGGGCGGACGCTCGCCTAGGCGCGACGGCGCGCGTCATCCGGGCGAGCCGTTTTTGCGGGACGGTGGTCGCTCCGGGAGACAAGTCGATCTCCCATCGGGCGTTGATCCTCGCCGCGCTCGCCAGAGGGCGGTGTGAGCTGACGAACCTGGCGCCGGGAGCGGACGTTCGATCGACCGCCGCGTGCCTTCGGTCCTTGGGCGCGCAAGTGCAGCTGGATCAGTCCGCGGCCACTGTGACGGGCGGCGGTTTGTCCGGCCTGAAGGCACCCAATGGAACGCTCGATTGCGGGAACAGCGGAACGACAATTCGCCTTCTTTGCGGAGCGGTCGCCGGCTCGGGCGTCGGTGGAGCGCTGGACGGAGACGAGAGTCTTCGCCGTCGGCCGATGAAGCGAGTCCTCGATCCTCTTCGGTTGATGGGCGCGGAAGCAGAAGGCTCGCTAAACGCGCGCGGTGAGGAGACTGCTCCCCTCCGGTTCCAGCCTGGCAGGAGGCTGGTCGGAAAGAGACATGAGCTGGCGATCGCCAGCGCTCAGGTCAAGAGCTGCCTGCTCCTCGCCGGTCTTTGGGCGGATGGCCAAACAGTCATTCGCGAGCCGCACCTGTCGCGCGATCACAGCGAGCGCATGCTGCGCGCCTTTGGCGCTTCAGTTCAAACCTTGCCCGACGGCGGCATCTCGATCGAGGGGCAGGGCGGCGAGCTCACGCCACCCGAGAACCTGCACGTGCCCGGCGATCCCTCCTCGGCCGCCTTTTTCATCGCCGCGGCGCTGATGGTCCAAGGACAGGTAGAAGTCCGCAGCGTCGACGTGAACCCGACCCGGGTCGGCTTTCTAAACGTATTGCGGCGAATGGGCGCCGAGATCGAGCTGACCCCGGAGGCGGACTCCGCCGGGGACCCGGTTGCCTCGATGGCGGTGCGCAAAAGCTCAAAGCTCAAATGCACCGAGGTGCTTGCCGCGGAGATCCCTGCCTTACTCGACGAGCTTCCGATCTTGAGCGTGCTGGCAACGCAAGCCCAGGGCCTGAGCAGGATCCGCGGCGCCGCCGAGCTGCGCTACAAGGAATCCGATCGCATTGCCCAGATGGCGCGCGGCCTGAGCGCCATGGGCGCGGTTGTGCGGGAGCTCGACGACGGATTGGAGATTCATGGGCCGTCGCGGTTGCGCGGAGCGCGCATCGATTCGATGAGCGACCATCGCATCGCGATGAGCTTCGCCATCGCCGGCCTCGCCGCAGACGGGGAGACCGTGATCGATGGCGCGGAGTGGGCGGACATCTCCTTTCCCGGTTTCTTCGAGTTGCTGTCGCAGCTCTCCGACCGCGCGGTTTCGGTGAGCGGAGTGGAACGCGGTGCCCACGCGCGTGATAAGTAACTGCGCAAGTGCCTGCGCGACTCAACTTCGCGGTGATTGGAGATCCGGTGGAGCATTCGCTCTCGCCCCGGCTGTTCCGCATGCTCTTCGACGAGCTCGGCGTTGTCGCAGACTATCGAGCGGTGCCGACGCCCCCGCAGGACTTGCCGCAGAGGGTGGAAAGCTTCCGTTCCGGCGAATACACCGGAATCTCGGTCACGGTACCTCACAAGGAGATGGTGATTCCACTGCTTGACGGTTTGGCCCCATCCGCTTCGCTCATCGGCGCGGTAAATTGCCTGGCTCGCAATGAGAGCCACCACACGATCGGACACAACACCGACGGACAGGGTTTTCAGTCTGCTCTTGAGCAGGCTCAAGCCAAGCTGGCCGGAGCGAGGATGTTGATCCTGGGATCGGGCGGCGCCGCCCGGGCGGCCGCTTTCACCGCGGCGAAATTCGGCGCGCGAAGTCTCACTCTGCTCAACCGCAGCAAGGACCGGGCATCACGGCTCTCGCGCGATCTCATCCGCTGCGGCCTGGCAAGGGAAGGCACCTCCGCCGGCAATGAGGCACCGGGCTGCTCGGTCGCGGCGCTTCCCCTGCTGCCCTCGTCGTTCGCCGTCGGGCCGGTGGACGTGATCGTCAATGCGACGACGGTCGGGCTCGGTGCGGAGACGGACGACCCGCTTCCGGCGAGCTTCGAGCTGTCGAAGCGCCACGCAGTGATGGACATGGTGTATCGACCTCTCGAAACGCGGCTGCTCAAACGGGCACGCGCGGCAGGAGCTGTGGCGATAGACGGCCTGTGGATGCTGGTTTATCAAGCTCTCGAGCAGTTCCGACTTTGGACGTCCAGGTCACCGCAGGCCGACTTTGCTGAACGCGTTCACGCCGAACTTTCCAAGGAGGCTCGGTGACTCGGTTGAGGTACCTCACTGCCGGGGAAAGCCACGGCCCTGGATTGGTCGGCATCCTCGAGGGAATGCCTGCTGGCTTGCCGCTGGAGAGCGCAGACATCGATCGCGACCTGGCCCGGCGCCAGCGCGGCTACGGACGCGGCGGCCGAATGAAGATCGAGCAGGACGCTGCCGAAATCATTTCCGGCGTCCGCTTCGGAAAGACGCTCGGCTCGCCCATTTCCCTGCTGATTCGCAACCGCGACTTCGCAAGCTGGACGAGCCGAATGCAGGTCGCCCCGGGAGGGCCGGACCCCAGGCCCGTCAGCGTTCCTCGGCCTGGGCACGCGGATCTCGCCGGCGGGCTCAAATACGGTCAGCTGGGCGATCTGCGCAATGTCCTCGAACGGGCCTCTGCGCGGGAGACCGCAATGCGGGTGGCGCTGGGTGCAGTCGCGCGGGCGTTTCTGCGCGACGTCGGGATTCAGGTCGGCTCCTGGGTGCGCTCGATCGGCACCGCCGAGGGCCTTCCGCCTCAGGGTGTGGCTGTTCAGTTGCATCGCGAGGATGCTGAAGGGCTCGCGTTGCTCGCCGATGAGTCGGAGACCCGCGCGCTGGATCCGGAGTCCTCGCGGCGCTTCGTGGAGTCGATCGACGAGGCCCGCCGACGCCGCGATACCATCGGCGGAGTTATCGAGGTCCTGGCGACCAACATGCCCTTTGGCCTGGGCTCTCACGTCCATTGGGATCGAAAACTCGACGGGCGACTCGCCCGCGCGCTGATGTCCATTCCCGCGATCAAGGGGGTGGAGATCGGCGACGGCTGGGCGGGAGCGTATCGGTATGGGAGCGAGACCCATGACTCGATCGAGCTTGCGGCGACAGGGCTCGCGCGAGGGTCGAACCGCGCGGGTGGCTTGGAGGGTGGCATCACCAACGCCGAGCCGGTGGTGTGTCGCTTGGCGATGAAGCCGCTGGCGACCGTTCCTGCGGCGCTCCCGTCCGTCAATGTCTCCAATCTCGTTCCCACGCCTGCGCACGTCGAGCGGAGCGACACCTGTGCCGTACCTGCCGCCGGAGTGATCGCCGAGTCGATCGTTGCGCTGACTTTGGCGGATGCGCTGCTGGAGGCGCTCGGAGGGGACACCATGGCGTCGCTGCGGCTGCCCGTCGCCCGCCTGCGCTTGGTGGGCCGCACCGGCGTAGGGCACGTGTTTCTGACCGGACCCATGGGCTCCGGAAAGACTTCGGTCGGCCTCGCGCTGTCGCGCCGATTGAGCTGCCCATTCGTCGATCTCGATGGGCGCATCGAGGCGCGAGCGGGGGCCGCGATTTCTCAGATCTTCGAGAAGAGCGGCGAGCACGCGTTCCGGGAGCTGGAAGCGAAGACGCTGGCGGAAGCCGCCGCTGGCTCTCCGACGGTGATCGCACTCGGCGGGGGGGCGGTCCAGAACGAACCGGCCTGGCGACTGATGCGCCGCACCGGAATCACGCTCGCGCTCAAGGCGGCACCCGAGGAATCGATCCGCAGGATTCGCTCCAGCGATAAACCGGTCGAGGCGCGGCCGTTGCTCGCGGGTGGAGATCCGGTGGCGGCGCTTCGAAGGCTGTCTGCTGCTCGGGAGCGATATTATGCCCGGGCCGATCTGGAGCTGGACACTTCCGGGCTCGACGCGGAGGCAGTCGCGGCGGCGGCTGCCGGCTTGATTCAATCCGTGAAGGGGCCTTTGCCCTCGAGCCAGCCCGCGTTGACGGAGCAACGAGGAGCCGCTGCTCCGGAGGGTGAGGCTTGACCTCGCGACCGACAGCCCCGCCCGGCGCAGGATCGAGTCCAAGGCGGGTGCGCGTTTCCACCCGCGACGGCAGCTACGATGTGTTGATTGCGCCTGCCCAGCTCAGCATTCTCGGCCAGACGCTGCGCGGCCTGGGGATCGAGGGCCGCATCGCGCTCATCTCGGACGCCACGGTGCTCAAGCACTGGGGCGCTTTTGCGACCGAGAGCCTCAAGGCAGCCGAATTTACCGTGGTGACCCTTTCCGTAGCTCCCGGCGAGGCGACGAAGAGCCTGCGGGGAGCGGAAGCGCTTTACAGTCGTCTGATCGAAGAAGGCTTTGGTCGACACGAGGTCGTGGTCGCGCTCGGCGGCGGAGTTATCGGCGACCTCGCCGGCTTCGTCGCGGCGACGTATCACCGCGGGATGCCGCTGGTGCACGTGCCGACCACTCTGCTCGCGCAGGTCGACTCGTCGATCGGCGGCAAGGTCGCGGTCGATCACCCCCTGGGAAAGAACCTGGTCGGCGCCTTCTACTCCCCGCGGGCGGTGATCTGCGATCCGACCGTTCTCAAGTCGCTCTCTCGTCGCGACCGTTGGAGCGGCCTGGCTGAGGTCGCCAAGGCGGCGCTGGTCGCGGATGAGCACTTCGTCGACTCGCTCGAACGAGACCTCGATGTGATCGGAAATGGGCTCGCCAGCGAGGCGCGCATGTCGGAGGTGGTGGAAAGAGCAGCCCGGATCAAGGCGGCCATCGTCTCTGAGGACGAACGGGAGAGCGGCCGCAGGGCGATCTTGAACTTCGGCCACACGCTCGGCCATGCGCTGGAGGCGGTGACGGGTTACGGGCCGCTCACCCACGGCGAAGCGATCGTGATCGGAATGCGCGTGGCCCTCGAAATCTCGGCGCAGCTGGGGCATTGCTCCGCATCGGATGCGGCGCGCGCTCTGGCTCTGCTGTCGCGCTTTCCCGCTCCGCCGCCCCTGCCCCGGCCGCCGCGCGAGGCGATGATCGCCGCCGCTCGGCGGGACAAGAAAGCGCGCTCAGGCGCGGTCAAGTTCGTGGTGCTCACCGGCATTGGCAAGGCCGACATCGAGCACGGAATCTCCGACGAGCTGCTCGGGCTGGCGGTGGATCGCGCGCTCGACGAGTTCTCGGATGGACTTCGGTGAAGATCCTCGTCCTTCACGGCCCAAACTTGAACCTGCTCGGAGAGCGAAAGCCGGAGATCTACGGCACTACCAAGCTCGCCCAATTGAATTCGCAGCTGCGCAAAAGGGCGCGGGAGCTTGACGTCGAGCTGCGGATTTTTCAGAGCAACCACGACGGAGCGCTGATCGACAAACTCCACGCGCAAAGGCGCTGGATGCAAGGGCTGATCATCAACCCCGGCGCGCTGACCCATTACTCCTACGCTCTGCGGGACGCGATCGAGGCCGTCCAGGTGCGAACGTACGAGGTTCACCTCTCAAACATCCACGCGCGCGAGCCCTGGCGACGAAACAGCGTGCTCGCGGAGGTCGTCGAGGGTCAGATCATGGGCAAGGGCGTCGACTCGTACCTGGAAGCGCTGGAGAGGCTGGCGCGCCGTTTCTAAGCGCTCGGCAGTCGCAGACCCCTCGGGACGAGCACGCGCGCGAGGATCTCGAAAAGCCCCTGGACGAGCAGCGCGAGCAAAGCCGCGGGCACGGCCCCCTGGAGTATCAGGCCAACGTCATTCAAGCGGATCCCGGTCAGAATCGGCTGTCCGAATCCGCCGGCCCCGATCAGCGCGCCCAACGTGGCGGTACCCACGTTGATCACCGCCGACGTTTGGATGCCCGCCAGAATCGACGGCGAGGCCATCGGCAGCTCGATCCGGCGCAGGCGCGCTCCGTCAGGCAAGCCGAGGGCTTCGGCGGACTCCCGCACGTCGATCGAGATCCCCTGTAACCCAGATGCGGTGTTCCGGACGATCGGCAAAAGGCTGTACAAGAAAAGCGCCACGATCGACGGCTTTGCGCCGATTCCCAGCAAGGGAATCATGAATACCAGCAGCGCGAGCGACGGAATCGTCTGGATGATGCCGACCACGCCGAGTATCACCTGTCCCGCGCGCGGCCATCGCGCGCAGAGGATGCCGAGGGGCAGGGCAACCGCGATCGCCGCGAGCAGCGAAAGCGAGACCAGGAACAAATGCTCGCGAAGGTGCAACAGGAGGCGATCGACGGCGCTCGGTTCGCGGACCGCAGTGGCAATGCCCAGTTTCTGCGAGAGGAAATCGGCGGCGACGCGGGTCTCCGGTGCTCGATCGAGCTTGGCCCGCGCGTTCATCGCGATCATATCCTTCGCGTCGATCCTGCCCACCAGGCGCGAGAACGAAGAGATCGCCTCAGGAGCCTTCGTTGCCAGGCCGGCGCGATAGAGCAGCACCGCGTTGTACTCGGGGAAGGCGCGCCGGTCGTCATCCAGCGCTCGCAGGTGGTAATAGAGAATGTCCGCGTCGGTCGAGTAGAGGTCGGTCGCGTCGATGGCTTCGCTTTCCAGCGCGCGGTACGCCAAGTCGTGGTCTATGCCTCTGACCTCCCGCTGAGGCAGACCATAGCGATCCCGCAGCAGCGGCCATCCATCGGTGCGATCGATGAACTCGTTGCTAAAGCCGAGCTTTAGCTCCGGATGCTGCGCAAGATCGGAGATCTTCTTGATGCCCAGGCGCTCGGCGCGCTCCTCGCGCATCCCGATGGCATAAGTGTTGTTGAATCCCAGCGACCCGGTCATCGCGATGCCCCGGTCCGCGAGCGCCTTGCGAATTGCCTCCTCGCCGCGCAGCCCTGCGCCGGCAAACATCTCCTGAGCGATAGTCCCGGTGTACTCAGGATAGACGTCGATTTCGCCGCTCAGCAGCGCAGCCCAAAGTATCTTCGTACCGCCGAGCTGCTGCCGATGAACCGCGCGCACGCCCGCAGAGCTCACCAGCTGCGTCACCAGCTCCCCGAGGATGACGGACTCGGTGAAGCTCTTCGACCCGACATGGACCACCGCTCGCTTCTCCTCCGCGCGAGCCAGCGTCGACCCGGCGAGAAGCGACAGCAAGCAAACCCAATTCATGATGGCGCCGCTCGAAGCTCGTCCCTCGGACTTCGCTGAGCTTGAACGAAGCGGGTGACAAAGGGATCGGCGGGAGAGCGGATCAACTGTTCGAGGGTACCCGACTGGAGGATGCGGCCGCCGCGTAGAATGACCAGGCATTGTCCGAGATAGGCTGCCTCGCCGATGTCGTGGGTGACGAGCACGACCGTTTTGCCGAGCTTCTGGAAGACCGTCTTCAGATCCGTTTGCAGGTCGTAGCGCGTCACCGGATCCAATGCGCCCAGCGGCTCATCGAGCAGAATGACATCCGGGCCGAGCATCAATGCTCGCATCAAGCTGACGCGCTGTGCTTGGCCGCCGGACAGCTGCGAAGGGTAGCGGTTGAGCCCGCTCTCGGGGAATTGAGTCAGGTGCACCAGCTCGGAGAGCTGCGCCTGGATGCGCGACTGTGGCCAGCCCAAGTAACTCGCCATCAGACAGATGTTCTGGGCGGCAGTGAGGTGGGGAAACAGCCCGCCGCCCTGAATGCCGTAGCCCATCCGGCGGCGCAAGCTAAGCACGTTCGCTTCCGTGAGCTCGGTGCCCTGGAAGAGCACACGGCCCGTATCCGGCCGCACCAGACCAATCATCAAGCGCAACAGCGTCGACTTGCCGCTGCCGCTCTGTCCAATCAGGACGGTCGTTTGTCCGGCGGGCACCGTGAGGTCGGTCGGCGCGAGCGCCAGCGTCCCCCGGTAGGATTTCGAAACGCCGGAGAGTTGAAAGGCCGGCGCCGTCATCGTCAGGCCGAGCCTCGAAGCGCTGTGGCCAGACGGCGAACAAGCTCCGCGGGGCCGCCCGGATCTCCGCCGGCGCGATGCAACTCAGCAACCAGCGCGCTGCCCACGACGATCGCGTCGGTGTGAGGCGCGAGCGCTCGCGCCTGCTCGGGGGTGGAGATGCCAAAGCCGACGGCCACCGGAGCTCGCGAGGCCGCTCTTGCCGCGGCGAGTTGAGCTGGAAGCTCCGGTGGAAGCGCGCCGCGCGCACCGGTGACGCCGGTGACGCTGAGGAAGTAGAGGAAGCCCTGCGTTTCGCGAGCGATCTTCGCCATGCGATCGGGGCTCGTGGTCGGGCTGGCGAAGAGCACGAGGTCCAGCTGGTGCCGGCTCGCCGCGAGCTTGACCGGAGCTTCCTCGCCCAAGGGAAGGTCCGGGACGAGGATGCCGTCCACCTCAGCTTGCGCGGCGCGGCGGAAGAAGCTCTCCAAGCCGAGCGAGAGAATGGGATTCAGATAGGTCATCAGCAACAGCGGGGTTTCCAGTCCCTGCTGCCGCAGGCTCGAGACGAGGTCGATCACGCTCCCAGGCGTGGTGCCACCTTCGAGCGCACGCTGCGCCGCCGCCTGAATGGTAGGGCCGTCCGCAATTGGATCGGAGAAGGGAATTCCAACCTCGATCAGATCTGCGCCCGCCTCGGAGAGGCGCGGGACGACGCGCGCAGAGGCTTCGAGCGATGGATCTCCCCCGCAGACATACGCGATCAGTGCCGGTCTGCTCTCCGCTTTGGCTCGTGCGAATGCCGGTGCGATTCGACTCAAGGTCGCTTCCCCGACGCGCTTTCCCGCACTGAGATCTCGTGCAGCGCGTGCGCAAGGTCCTTGTCTCCTCGGCCCGACAGATTGACCAGGAGCCTCTTTCCCTTGCCGAGCTCTCGCGCGACATCCCTGGCTCGCGCCAGCGCGTGTGAAGGCTCGAGAGCGGGAAGGATTCCCTCGACGCGGCAAAGCTCCGCAAACGCTTCGAGAGCTTCGTCGTCGGTCGCAGTTCGAACGTCCAGCCGTCCGCAGTCGCGCAGGTGCGCGAGCTCTGGGCCGACACCCGGATAGTCAAGGCCGGCGCTGACCGAATGCGCCTCGGCGATCTGGCCGTCTTCCGTCTGCAAAACAAACGAAGCAGACCCGTGCAGGACGCCAAATCTTCCCGCGGTGAGGGACGCGCCGTGCTTGCCGGACCCCAGCCCCAAGCCACCTGCTTCCACCGCGATCAGTCGAACATCGGAGTCCTCGAGAAAGGCGGTGAAAATGCCCATTGCATTCGATCCCCCGCCGACGCAGGCGATCACTGCGTCCGGGAGTCTTCTAATTCGAGCTCGCATTTGCTCGCGGGCTTCCCGGCCGATCACGCTTTGCAGTTCCCGCACCAGGGTAGGGTAGGGATGCGGGCCAGCCACGCTTCCAATCGCGTAGAACGTGGTGCGGACGTTCGTCACCCAATCGCGAATGGCTTCGTTCATCGCGTCCTTTAGCGTTCGAGTCCCGCTCTCGACCGGATGCACTGTCGCGCCGAACAGCTGCATCCGCTGGACGTTGGGTGCCTGACGCCGCACGTCCTCGGAGCCCATGTAGACTTCACAGCGAAGCCCGAGGCGCGCGCAAGCGACCGCGGTCGCCACGCCGTGCTGTCCCGCGCCGGTCTCCGCGATGATCCGCGGCTTGCCCATCTTCATCGCCAGGCGAACTTGTCCCAGCGTGTTGTTCAGCTTGTGCGCGCCGGTGTGAAGCAAGTCTTCGCGCTTCAAAAAGACGTCCGCGCCGCCGAATTGCCGAGTCAGATTTTGGGCGAAAGTGATCGGCGTCGGCCGGCCGGCGAATTCCCGCAAGTCATTCGCCAGCGCATCGAGATAAGCCTTGTCGCTGCGCGCGCGCTCCCATGCAGCGGCAAGCTCGTCGAGGGCGGAGACCAGCGTCTCCGGAACGTACCTGCCGCCGTAGGGGCCAAACCGCCCGGGAACGGCAGGAACGGCCGAGCTGGTTTCCGTTGCGCTCATCCCAGTTGATCTCCTTCTGCGGACCGGACCGCGGCGACGAAAGCCTGGATCTTTTGAGGGTCCTTCGTCCCTGGAGACGCTTCGACGCCGCTGGCCACGTCGACTCCCCAAGGTCGACCGATTCTGATCGCCTCGAGCACGTTGTTGGCCGTCAACCCGCCGCCGACCAGCACCTCGCGCCGGAGCCGCTCTTTAGCGAGCGGGATGAGCGCCCAATCGAATTTGCGCCCCGAGCCTCCATATCCGGCGACGTGGGCGTCCAGCAACACCCGCTTGACGCACGCATCCGCCGGCTGCTCGGGCAGGGCTCCCGAGCTGGTGATGCGGACCACCTGGATGATCTCCACGGGCAGGTGAGAATAGTGCGTCGGATCCTCATCGCCGTGCAGCTGAATGGCTTGAAAGCGGGCGAGCTCGATCGCGCGCTCCACCTCGTCGGGCGCGGCGTTCACGAAGACGCCGACGGTGAGGATCGACGGCGGGACCTGAGCCACCAGCTCGGCGGCCGCGCGCGGCACGACGTATCTCGGACTGCTGGGCCAGAGATTGAAGCCGATCGCGTCGACGCCGGCCGTCACACAGGCGTCGACGTCCATCGGTCGGCGAACCCCGCAGATTTTGACTCGTAGCTTCACTTCGGCTCATGCGTAGCACACCGGTCGCGAACTACCCAATCCGCGCGGCGAAGCCGGCGCGAAGCAATCGACCCTCAGCTCGCGGACTCCGAAGACTTAAGCAGCTCGGCGAGGTGTTGCTTCCAGATCTCTGGAATCGAGTGCGTTCCGTGCCCGCGCGTTTTGTCGGTGATCGGCAGAACGATCGCGCGACCCTGCTTCACCCGTTTGATCTCCTTCTCCAGGATTCCAAGCTCGGGCGGGTTGATCACGTCGTCCGCCGAATTGATCGCCAACAGCCGGGCGCGGATCGTCTCCAGCTTGGGCGAAGGGTCATAGTTTCGCGACGCGTTCACCTGGTAGAGCAGATCATTGGCATCCATCTTCGCCACTCGGGTGCTGATCCACTTCTCGAAGAACTTGTCCGCCTCATCGCGCGTCGGGGCTTGCTTCTGCCAATCGAGCGCGTTGCTGCTCATGATCATCAGTGTGTAGGCGGCGGAGGTGAGGCCGCGAGGCTGCGCCTGATAGTTGCCCTCTTTCCACTCCGGATCGTTCCGGATCGAATCCATGATCATCCGCCGCATCATTCGGTTGCGCCCGGCGATCTGGACTGGGAGGCTGGCCAACGGCATCAGCGCATCCATCATCTCCGGGTACATCTCGCCCCAGAGCCAGGTGTGCATTCCGCCCATCGACGTTCCCATCACCAGCCTCAGATGGTTGACGCCGAGCTGATCGATCAGCAGCTGGTGGGCAGCGGCGATCATGTCCTCGTATTCGTACTGCGGAAAGTGCGCGCGTAGCCCGTCGCTCGGCTTGCTGGACTGGCCGTGGCCGATGCCGTCCGGCAGGATGATGTAGTAGCGCGATGCATCCAAAAGCTGGCCCGGGCCGAACAGAACGCCGGCAAAAGTGTCGGTGAGAAACTGCGCGCTCGAGCCGCCGGTGCCGTGAAGCACCAGCACCGCGTTGCGGACGACGCCGCCCTTGTCGCGCTTCGGCGTTCCCAGGGTTGCGTAGTGCAGCTTCAGCTCGGGAAGCGTCTCCCCGCTCTTGAAACGAAAATTGCGAACGATGAAATCGCCCTTTTCGGGCTCTGGATAATTTGCCGCGTACGCCGGCGTACAAATTCCGAGCAATGCAAGTGAGACGAGAATCTTGTGAATCATTATTCGTCCTCAGGATCAGCGAATAGACTGCATCAGCTTCGCGGGTTCGAAAACGGCACCCCCTTTTATCGTCCAGTGAACTCTGCTCAGATTGTCGACGCTGGCGAGTGGGTCCGCATCGAGCACGACGAGGTCCGCCAGCTTGCCGGGGGCCACCGATCCAAGGTCGCGCTCCATTCCCATCACCTTGGCTCCGTTCACCGTGGCGGAGAGGAGAATCTCCGGCATCGTCAGTCCCGCGTCCCGCATCAGCTGCATCTCGCGAAAGATCGACGGCCCGTGCAGCGTTCCAGCATTTCCGGCGTCCGTTCCCATCGCCACCGGAATCCCTGCGTCCCAAACCGGGCGAAGGTTGTCCATACCGAAGACCTTCGTCTGCGGGCGGCCACGTTTTCTGAGCTCCTGCAGCCTGGCCGGCAGCTGTTCCTTCGGAACCTTCTCAAGATCGTTCATGTGCGCGAGGATTTGCGGATCTCCGAGCCGCTGCTCTGGTTCGGTCGGTTTCCACTCGCCAAATATCAGCAAGGAGTACCCGTCTCGAACAAAGAGCGTTGGGACGTAGATGGCCTTCCGAGTCTTGGCCAGCTCGAGGAATTCCGCATCGATCGGCTTGTCGAGAACCGAGTGGACCAGGATGTCGGCGCCCGCGCGGAGCGCCGCTTTCGCCACGTCGAGCTCCGTCGCATGGACGGCGAGCCGAATGCCCGCAGCATGGGCGGCATCGCCCGTCGCTTTGACGATTGCTTCCTGCGCGGCCAGGTCATCTCCTTGGCGGTGAATGAACCAGACCTTGAGGAAATCTGGCTTGTACGACAACTCCTTCTGGGCGAGCTGTCGCGCTGCTTCCGGCGAGCTGATCTTGATTATCGGCGGATCCCCCAGGTCGAGCTGGGGCCGATCGATCATCGAAGTCAGCGGTCCCGCAATCGCCACGCGGGGAGCCGCCGAGCTCTTTCTTGCCGCATCCCTCACCTCGAAGTTCCAGAACGGGCCGCCTACGTCAGCCACCGAGGTAACTCCGCTCGCCAACCAAACCTTGAAGGTCGCCGGAAGTCGCGCCTTGTTCCGTTGAACTTCTTTGTCATAAGGCACGATCTTGGTCGCGTCGATGGCATCCGGTCGGGTGAACGGATTGCCGGATTGGAAGAAATGCACGTGCGAATCGATTAGCCCGGGCAGGATCCATTTCCCCTGGGCATTGAGTACCGTCGCCCCCTTGGGGGCCGGCGTTGATTTCGATGGGCCAACGGCTTGAATGCGATCACCTGCGACGATGATCGTCACGTCTGGCTCCAACGACGCGCCCTTCTCGGGATGAACCAGCGTTCCGTGGATGATCGCCGTGACTTTGTCCGCCCCGAGCGAGCGCCCGCTGTAGACTGCGGCGATCAAGCCGAGCAAAAAAGCGGTGCGTCTGTTCGGTGACTTCATCATGCCTCCGGGAGTCCCGGGGAGCGCCGGGCGAACTGCGCTACCTAGCAGCACCTCGGAGAAATTCAAAGAGCGAGAGCTCTTCAGCAGGGCACGGGCGCTCGCGAGTGCGAGTTGTTCCGCGCTCGAAGCATTCCGCGTCCGAAGCGATGGTCGAGCGTATCCCGGCTTGCTAATCGATGCGTCTACCGGGCGCGCGGCCGAGCTCTCGGGATTGACTCGATCGGCCGCAGTCTCACATTGGCGCGCGCGTCGGCATCGAGCGCAATTCTCTGGAACGCCGGAACGTGCCCAAGCAACTCAAGCCGCAGCGTGAGCTCTCCTCGATGACGCGGAAGGCGTGTGGCGAGCGGCGTTCTTCCGAGCATTTCTCCGGAGTCTGTCCGCACGACCCAAGCACCGGGCGGCACCGAATTCACCTCGAGGAGAACCGACGCCGGGGGGGCAGATTCCATCGAATGCGTGTCCGCGAGATTATCGCCTTTGACCCCTGCATTGGCCGGTGGCTGCGGCGCGACAGCGCTCCGCGGCATTGGCGACGGCGGCGCTTCCTTGCGGGAGATCCACGCTGCTCCGAAGGCTGCAAGAGCGGTCATGGCTGCCGCCGCATACGTCGCCTTTCGATCGTGCTTTTGCGCAGAGGCATGGCGCCGGGGAATCGGCGTTGGCGGCGTTTCGCGTGTGCGCCCGCGGGGCGATCCGGGCGTTATCAGCTCGCGAAGCTCGCCCATACTTTGTGGCCGCTGTTCAGCTTCCTTCGCCAGGCAACTCATCACGATCTCCCGCAGGTCATCCGGAATCGGCTCGCCGCCGGCGGTGACTTCGCCAAGCGGCGGAGGTGGATGACTGACGATGCCGACCAGAAGCTGACCGTAGGTGTTGGCCTGAAAGGGCAACCGGCCCGAAAGGGCTTGGTAGAGCACGTTGCCGACCGCATAGATATCGGTGCGATGGTCGGTTTCCAGACCGGCGGCCTGCTCGGGCGACATGAACGCCGGCGTGCCGAGGATCGCACCCTTCATCGTTTTGTACACCGGAAGCTCACCGCGGGACGCGGTCAGCTTGGCGACGCCGAAATCGAGCACCTTGACGAAGTCTCTGGTGCCGCTTCGCGTAATCAGAAAAATGTTGTCCGGCTTGATATCCCGATGAACGACGCCCAGTGCATGAGCAGCCTCCAGTGCATCGCACAGCTGCCGCACAACGTGCAGAGTCCGCTCGATGGTCAGCGATTCGTATCGAAGCAAATCGCCGAGGCTGATTCCCTCCAAGAGCTCCATCACGAAGTAGACGCGCCGTTCGGCCGGGCTGACCTGCTCCTCGATGAAATCGAAGATTTGAACGATGTTGGCGTGGTTGATCTGATTGGCAGTGCGCGCCTCGTGGAAGAAGCGCTCGACGGCCGAATGGTCGCGCGCCTTCGCCGGGCGAAGCAGCTTCACCGCCACCTTCTTTCTCAGTCGCACGTGCCGGGCCGAGAAGACACGCCCCATGGCCCCCTCGCCGATGAGCTGGACCAGCTCGTAGCTGCTGAGGATGTCTCCCGCCTTCTCCGGTTCGTTGCTGGATTCGACGGCATGGAGCGTTGTATCCGGCTCGCCATGCAACTCGCGCTCGAGCGCTTCCTTCAGCTCCAGCGCGCTCTGGTAACGATACTCTCGATCGGGTTGCAGGCAGCGCTGGACGATCGGCGTCAGTTGTTCGCACGAGGCCGGCAAAGTGGGCAACTCGGTCAGCTGCTTGCGCAGAACCTCGTGCGCGTCGGAGCCGATGAAGGGAGGGAATCCCGTCAATGCCTCGTAGATCAGGATTCCCATCCCGTAGATGTCTGAACGCGCGTCGATCGGATTAGCGCAGAGACACTCCGGAGCGAGGTATTCGGGTTGAGTGATGGGTCCCTCGACGAGCCCGGCTTTGCGACCGCGAAACAGGGCCAGCCCGTAGGCCAGCAGCTTTGGATTGTGCGCTCTGAGGCCCCCGCTCAAATACACGTTGTCCGGCCTTACCCCGCCGTGGACCACGCCGCTTTGATGCAGGTACTCCAGGGCGTCGCACAGCCGGATTGCCAGCCGAACGACGTCCTGTGGCTGCAGCGAGCCTTGCGACCAGAGCGTCGCGCTCAAGCTCTCGCCTTCGACGGGTTCGGTGACCACGAACAGCCGTCCATCGGAGGTCCGACCGGTGGTCATCCTCCGGGTGACGTTCGGGTGCTCGAGCGTCTTGAGCGCCCGTGCTTCCTGCATGAACCGCTCGATCACCGCCGAGTCGGAGGCCAGCTCCGGGCGCAGAATCTCCAGAATGACGCGGTCCTGCGTTCCTTCTCGGCGGGCAAGGAAGGCTTCAGCGGCGGATCCGTCCGCGAGCTTTTTGAGGACCTCGTATCCGAGCACGATGCAGTGCGAATGTTACACCAAACAAAATACTGTCATCGGCGAGCGATGTTTGTCTTTGTAGGCCGCCCTGCGCGATTGAGAGGCTAAGTCGTGAAGGCAGAAATAACATGTGACAAATGTATTGCGGCTTGAGCGAGCAATACGAGAATTGCGCTTTATCCAGCTAATACATTTAAAGTTGAGCTTAGCTGTTTTGGGATGCGCTGCGAGCGACCGCGCCGCCTTCAGAACTTGCCGCGCTTGATGACGTCGCCCTTGGACACTGTTCCCAGCAAGCTGTTCTCGGCATCGACCACCGGGAGGCGCTCGAGCGAGGTGTCGGCGAAGCGAGCCGCCACCTGCGCCAAGCTCGTGTCGGGGGATACCGGTTGGATGCTCGTCTCCATCACGTCCGCCGCCACGGTCATTCCCAGCAGTGAAGAATCGGGCAGGTGCCCCTTCAACGAGTCGAGGATGATCACACCCAGGAGCTTCCCGTCCGCCGTGGTGACGTACAAGTCGCTTCCGGCGGGAAGCTCCAGGAGCCAGACGATGATCTGATCAAACCGGGCGGAGGGCGGCACTCGAACTGCGTCGGCGACCATCAGCGACTTCACCGTGGTGCTGCGAAGCCACTGCGGCCTGGGGGACTCGGGAAGCAAGACGTTGCGGCGCTTGAGGACCGAGGTGTAGAGCGACTCCGGCGACAGGCGCCTGCTGACGGTGGTCGACAGGACGGACGTCAGCATCAGCGGCAAGATCACGTTGTAGTCGCCGGTCAGCTCGAAAATGATCAGCACCGCGGAGATGGATGCGTGCGTCGTTCCGGCGAGCACCCCAGCCATTCCAAGCAGCGCATACGCACCGGCTGGCGCGGAGCCAGGCCAGACGTACTGGACCGATGCGCCGAGCGCGCCGCCCAGCAGGCCACCGTAAAAGAGCGATGGGGTGAACAGGCCCCCCGGAACCCCGGAGCCGGCGGCGAGCGAAGTGGCAAGCAGCTTCGCGATCGGCAAAGCGAACAGCATCCAGAGGGGAAGCTTGTCATGCAGAGCGAGGTTGACCGGGTCGTATCCGTTGCCGAGCAATTGCGGAAGCCAGATCGCCCCGACGCCGACAGCCCCCATTCCCAGCACGGGCAGAAAAGGCGCGAGGCGACGCGGCGCGCGCTCGAATGCGTCGGAAACCCCGTTGATCGTCCGAATGAAGGATGCCGAGGCGATCCCCAGGATCGGACCGAAGGCGACGCTGAATAGAATCTCCTTCGGTGCGAGGAGCTTGAGGTCGGGGACCACATAACTTGGGTGATCGGAGATCAGGATTCGCGACAACGCCGTTGCCACGACGCAAGACACGACGATCGGTCCAAACAGCTCGAGCGCGAAGCTTCCCAGAAATACCTCGAGTCCGAAGAGCGCCGCCCCAATTGGAACGTTGTATGCGGCGGCGACTCCCGAAGCAGCGCCGCAGGCGACCAGCAGGCGGCGCTGATCCTGCGAGATCTTGAGCTTGCCGCCCATCAGCGAGGCGGCGGCGGAACCGGTCTGCAGAAGCGCGCCCTCGCGCCCCAGCGGCGCGCCCATCCCGACCACGATGATCGAAAGCACGCCGCGCGCCAGCGTTCGAAAGAAGGGAATCTCGCCGGCCTTCGCCCAGATGGCCTCGATCACGCCAGCGGTGCCATGCCCGCGCAGCGGCTCGCGCATCAGCAAGGAGACTGCCGAGACCAGCGCGCCGGCGATGGCCATCACGAGCACTCGGCGAAGGGGGGTCGCCGCCGTCACCGAAGTGAGAAATGTTTCTCCTGGCGGCCAAGCAATCTTCTGCACCAGGTTGAGCAGACCGAGGAGCAGCGCGGCGCCGACACCGGATGCCACTCCGGTGAGGATCACCAGAACCCAGAAGCGCTGGGCGGTGCCGGGCAGATCGCGGAGGAATTCGAGAATCGAGCGGTAGAACAGTCGCGGAGCGGCCATCAACCGCTCGGGCGAGGTCCATCGCTCCGTCTCCGAGTGCTGCCTGATCGCCTTCACGACGTTTTCGTCCCACTCGCGGCGACAAGCGCTCGAATCAGCGAGCCGGGATCCTCCCTCCTCATCAGCGCCTCGCCGACCAGTGCGGCGTCGGCTCCATCCCTTTTGACGCGCTCGATGTCCTCCGCCGTCTCGATGCCGCTTTCCGCCACGAGGATCCGTCCGGGCTTCCTCGCCAACGGCGCGAGCGCACTGAACCGCGACTGATCCATCGCCAGCGTCTCAAGATCGCGCGCGTTGATTCCGACCAGCGGCCAGTCGCGCAGTTCGAGGGCTTCAAGGTCGCGCGGGTAGATCAGCTCGAGCAACACGTCCAAACCAAGATTCTCCGCCGTTTCGGCCAACTCCACCAGCGCGGTAGGGTCGACGGCCGCGGCGATCAGCAAGACGCAGTCGGCGCCATATTCGGCGGCTTCGCACACCATGTAGCGATCCACGATGAAGTCTTTTCGCAGAATCGGAAGTGCCACCGCATTCCGCGCGGCGCGAAGGTCTTCGAGTGAGCCCCCGAAACGGCGCCCCTCGGTCAGCACGCTCAGGCATCGGGCACCCGCGCGCGCGTAGTCCCGCGCGACCGCGGCGGCGTCGACCTCGGCGCGAATCCGCCCCGCCGAAGGAGATGCCCTCTTCACCTCGCAGATCAACGGAAAGCCGGGCGAGCTGTGGTCCGAGAGCGCACGCCGAAAGCGACCGGGGGAACCGCTCAGACCCGCTTGCGGCGCCAGCTCCGGTCGGCGGCGGCGTCGCGCTGCGCTGTCTGCGCGGGCCGACGCGACGAGCTCGCCGAGGACACCCCCCGGAGGGCGCCACCTCACGGCGGCTTTCCTTGTTCGGTGGTCAGCGCGATCAACTCGCGCAGCTTCGTCAAAGCCTTGCCGCTGTCGAGAATTTCCTTCGCCATTTCTCCGCCGCTGCGTAAATCCGAGGCGGCGCCGGAGATCCAGAGGGCTGCGGCAGCGTTGAGGACGACCGCGTGGCGAAGCGGCCCTTCGGCGCCATTGAGCAGGGCGCGCAGCACCTCTGCATTCTGCTCCGGCTCGCCGCCGCGAAGGTGTTCGACGCGAACCAATGGGACGCCGAGCTCTTCGGGGCGAATCTCCATTTCCACCATTGCGCCATTCTCAATCAGCGCGGCGCGGGTCGTGCCGCAGGGGGAAATCTCATCGAGGCCGCCTTCGCCATGCACCACCAGCGCGCGCGTCGTCCCCAGCGCGACCAGCGTTCGGCCCACCACCGCGACCAGGGCAGCATCGTAGACGCCGAGCAGTTGGTGGGTCGCCCCCGCCGGATTCGCAAGCGGCCCCAGCAGATTGAACACCGACCTGACACCGAGCTCGCGCCGAGGGCCGATCACGTGCTTCATCACCTCGTGCAGGCTTGGAGCGAACAGAAATCCAATGCCGATCTCTTCCAAGCATCGCTCCACCAGAGCCACTGGCGCCTGGATATTCACGCCAGCGGCCGAGAGCACGTCCGCGCTGCCGCAGCTGGACGACACCGAGCGGTTGCCGTGCTTGGCGACCGTTGCTCCCGCTGCAGCTGCGACAAACGCGACCGCGGTGGAGATGTTGAAGGTGTGCGAGCCGTCGCCGCCGGTTCCGCAGGTATCCAGGATGACCCGCCCGGCAGGAACCCGCACCCGAGTGGCGTTTCGGCGCATTGCTTCCGCTGCGCCGGCGATCTCCTCGGGCGTTTCTCCTTTCATCCGCAGCGCGACGAGAAATCCGGCGATTTGAGCGGGGGTCGAGTGGCCGGCGAAAATCTCTTCGAACGCGCCGGAAATCTCGGCGCGGCCGAGATCCTGCCGCAAAACCAGTCGAGCGATGGCTTCCTTCAGCATCGCCGCCCTTCCAGGAAGTTGGCGAGCAGCTTCTTTCCTTCCGGAGTGAGGATGGATTCGGGATGGAACTGCACTCCTACGGTGGGATGGGAGGTGTGCGCGAGCGCCATGATTTCACCGTCGTCCTCAGACACTGCGGTGACGCGCAGGTCGCTGGGCAAGGACTCCCGCTCGACGACCAGGGAGTGGTAGCGGCCGGCCTCCAGCGGAGCAGCGACGCCGCTGAAAACCCCGCTCCCATCGTGAGCGATCTGCGAGGTCTTGCCGTGCATCACCCGTTTGGCCCGCACCACGCGTCCCCCGAAGGCTTGGCCGATCGCCTGATGCCCCAGGCAAACGCCGAGAATTGGAATCTCCCCGGAAAGCTCGCGAATGGCCGGCACGCACACCCCCGCCTCGCTCGGCGTGCATGGCCCGGGGGAAAGAACGAGCGCATCGGGACGCCGGGCTCGTATTCCCTCCACGTCGATCCGATCGTTGCGGAAGACTTCGACCGCCGCGCCCAGCTCCCACAGATACTGAACCAAGTTGAAGGTGAAGGAGTCGTAGTTGTCGATGACGAGGATCACCTGAGCCACCTCTAGGCGCGAGACTTTGACGCTCCGCCGGACGATGGCTCTGCGGCTCCAAAGGCTACCAAAGCAGCCCTCAATTTATCCGAAGTCTCGTCCAGCTCCCGAACCGGGTCGCTGTCGTGGACGATTCCGGCGCCCGCCTGAAAGCGCAGCTTGTGGCCGGCGAGCGCCACCGAGCGAATGGCGATCGCCATGTCGATCGCGCCGTCGTGCCCGATGTAGCCCACCGCTCCGCCGTAGGGCCCGCGCGATACCGGCTCCAGCTCGTCGATGATTTCCATCGCCCGCACCTTGGGCGCACCCGTCAACGTGCCTGCCGGAAAGGTCGAGGCCAATGCATCCAGTGAGTCCAGCTCCGGCCGCAGCTTTCCCGAAACTTCGGAAACCAGATGCATCACGTGCGAGTACCGCTCGATCACCTCGCGTTGATCTACATGGACCGAGCCCGGCACCGCCACCCGTCCAACGTCGTTTCGTCCCAGATCGACCAACATTACGTGTTCGGCTCGTTCCTTGGCGTCGGCGCGCAAGATTGCTTCGAGCCGCGCATCCTCCTCGCGATTTAGCCCGCGAGGGCGCGTTCCGGCAATGGGCCGAACGGTCACCGTTCCCCCCTCGCATCGCACCAGCAGCTCGGGGGATGCGCCGGCCAGGACCCGCTCCCCAAATCTCACATAGAACAGGTAGGGCGCGGGGGACGTACCGCGAAGCAATCGGTACAGCTCAAAGGGGTCTCCGGCGTAATCTGCAGTGAGGCGGCGAGACATCACTGCCTGAAAACAGTCGCCCGCCTTGATGTACTCGCGGATCCTTTCCACGCCCTGAAGAAACGACTCGCGTCCGGAGACGTCCTGTATCCGCCGCGGCCGCACCGGCGCTGGAGCAGGCGGGACCGGTCGTGCCAGCGCGCGCGAAAGCTGCTCGATCTGCTCCATCGCGGCAAGGAATGAAGCCTTCGCCGATCGATGCCGAGCGAGGTCGGCGCAAGCGAGCAACTTGATTCGGTGGGTCAGGTTGTCGAAGACGATCAGCCGGTCGGTCAGCATCCATTCGGCATCGGGGAACTCCGGATCCGGTCCGTGTCGCTGCGGGACGCGCGGCTCGAACCAGCGGATGGATCCATACGAGAGATAGCCCACCAGGCCGCCGACGAAGCGCGGCAGGTCGGAAGCTTTGGCCAGCTTGTGCTGCGCGAGGATCTGGCGCAGCGTCTGCAGCGGCGCTCCTTCTTCGACGATCGTGCGCCGTCCCCTCTCCTCGATCGCGGTGGTGACGCCTTGCTGCCGCAGGAGCAGCCGCGGCCGGTCGCCCAGAAATGAATACCGCCCCCATCGCTCTCCGCCCTCCACCGATTCGAGAAGAAAGGCGTGCGAAGGGGCGGGCAGCTTGAGAAACGCCGAGACGGGCGTCTCGGTGTCCCCGCGGACCTCGCGGTACACCGGAACGAGGTTTCCGCGCCGCGCGAGGCGGGCGAACTCCGAATACTTGAGCTCGTTGAGCGGTACGACTCGGCCCGCGGACTGTCTGCGCTTGCGGATGGCCACTGCCGACAGCGTGTCAGAAAGCGCGTTTGGCGCCAATGGCTTTGAACCGCGGCGCTGGACAACGCAGGGGCACACACCTCGGTCAGGCGGGCGGAAGGCTCAAGATCTCTTGCAGGAAGTGCTCCACTGCATCAACGCGAGTGGACGGGGTGAAAACGTGTGCGACGCGCGCCCGCGCCGCTGCTCCCATCTGCGCGCAGCGATGGCGATCGGAGAGCAGCCGCAGCAGCGCGCCGCCGAGTGCGCCGATCTCTCCAGGATCGACCAGCACCCCGTTGACTTCGGGGATGATCGCCTCGGCCGGCGCGCCGAATTTGTAGGCAAGCACCGGACGAGCGCAAGACATCGCCTCCAGCATCGCCCGGCACGTTCCGTCGTTTCCCTCCGCGAGGATGACTTTTACATCCAGCGCTCGATACGCCGCGCAAAGCTGCGCACCGGTCCGATAACCGGCGAAGACGACGCTGGGGTTCATCTTCAGGCGCGCGACCTGCCGAACCAGTCCGGGCTGACCCTCGCCGCGGCCGACGATCACCAACCGGGCCTCCGGCAATTGCTGAAGCACGTTCCGAAAGGCATGGATCAAGTCGGCGTGCCGCCGCTCCGGCTTTATTCGAGAGATGATCCCCGCGACGGGAGCGTCGGCCGGGATGCGCAGCTCGCTTCGGAGATCCGGTCCGTCCGGGGCGAAGGAGTTGGTGTCCACTGCGCCGCGGATGGCGATGACTCGGCGCGGGTTTAGGTGGAAGCGATCCCGAAGCTCGCGGGCATGCGACTCGCAGACGGCGATCAGTCCATCCGTCCGGCGATGGATTTCTCTTTGCAGCAGTCGGTGGTGCAGCGAGCGTTCCGAGTGAACGGTCCGCACGACGCGCGGACGCGCCCTCGAGCGGCGGGCTGCAATGAGCGACAGAAGATGGTCGTGCGAGAAATTGGCGTGGAAGAGCTCGAAGCCGCGGGCAACCTGCGTGAGTCGATGAACGTCGATCGCCATGCGCAGCGGAAAGCTCTTGGTCGACAATCCAAGCTCGTCGTGAACCGCAAACCCCATCGTTCGAAGCCGGGTCGCCAGATCTCCCGCGCGCATCGTGTCCACGGCCATCTCGACGAAGTGGCCGCGCCGAACCAGCTCGCGAGCAACCGTGGCCATCGGCTCAGCCGGCCCGGTCCACACGGGTGAAGCGAGCAGCTCGAGGATCCGCATCTCGCTAGAAGACCTGGACGAAATGGTAGAGGTGGAGATCGACGGCGACGCGCGCCACCAGCACCAGCATCAGCAACAACATCAGCGCGTAAGGCAGATACTCCTCGTTTCGAAGCAGCCAATCGCCGAGCGCCGGTGCTTGGTCGCAGATGAACTGCGCCGCGGGAAGATGAATGAGCGCATAAGCGGGGAAGATGTAGCGCGCCGCGCGGCGGGAGATCGGCAGCGCCAGGGCGACGTGGCTGCCGCAGCCAAGGTAAGCGAGCGCTTGAGCGTCGGTGGGAGGGCGTTTGGAACGCCGCGTCCGGTAGGCGGCGTAGATCGCCAAAAGCGAGCTTGGCAGCGCAAACCAGAGGATGTTGGCCGCGTAATACACCGGGTTGATCAGCTTTCGAACCAAGCCGATGCCCTCGTCGCGATGCACGTAGGTCATCTGAGCCAACACGTAATTGGCGAAGAAGCTCTCCCCGGTCAGTCGGCGGTAAGCCCACTCATACCCGAGGCTGAGCAATCCGATTGCCGCCAGAGCCGCTGCAAACCAGAGAAGATCTCCTCTGCGCCTGGAGGACCACCACCACCAGAGGCCGAGCACGGGAAAAAGCGCGAGCGCGAGCACCCCCTTGATCAGAAATGCGAAGGCGGCAAACGCGACGAATCCAATCGAGCGCGCTCGACGCAGCGGATCGCGCATGCAGTACAGCGCTCCGAGGAAACCCACCGCCCAGGCGTTTTCGTGATTGGCGCGGGCCAGGTACTGAATCCCCAGTGGCGAGATCGCGTAAAGCGCAACGGCCAACCAAGCTCCCTCGGCTCGAACCAGCCGACGAGCGATCAGAAAGAGCAGGTACAGTCCGGCCAGGAAGTAGAGCAGGTTCGCCAGCAGCGCTGCGCGCGCGAATCCCATTCGACCCAGCGCGGCGGTGGGCCAGAAGAAGAAGGGTAGGTGCTCGACGAAGAGTCCGGACTTTGGTTTCCCGGGAGGCCACATCGGGGCGAGCCATTCCACCCAGGGGCGCCGTTCCAACGAAGCCGCAATCATCTCGTAGAGATTCGAATCGGCATCGCGGAGCGGATAGTGAACAGCGACCAGGAGCTCGTACATCAGGGCGATGCACAGAGCCCACGCCGCGGCGCGCACCACAGACTTGACAAAGTGTCGCCAACCGCGGCGCTCCACAGGCTCTCGCCCTGGCGCGCGGACGTCACCCTGATCAGTTCCGGCAACATCGATGGTTGATTCGGTCACGCGCTTTTCTCCGCGAGCTGCGCGGGATGTAAACCGGCGGACGCGGCTTGGCAAACCGACCACCTCGAACGCTGACACCCACCCGTCCAGGCCGCTGTACGTTTTTTGCTTGGGGCCGGCAGTTGGTTCCGCCTACGGTGCGCGCGCATGAAGCTCAAGGCATTTCGAAGAAGCGAATTGGCCCTGTGCCCTCTTGCCCTCTTTCTTTGTGCCGCGCCAAAAGCCAATGCTCAGGCTTCATCGCCGGAAGAAGCGAAGGCGTTTGCGCAGAAACTCAACGACGAGTTGAAGCCGCTGGTTGTGAAATCCCAGACCGCAGACTGGATCAAGGCGACCTACATCACCGATGACACGGAGCGCAATTCTGCATCCGCGAGCGACGAGTTGATGGGTTACATCGGCAAGTCGATCAAGCAGTCGCTTCGATTCTCCGGGCTGAAGCTGGATCCGGACACCGCTCGCACGCTGTACCTGCTTCGCACCTCGACCTCGCCGCCGCCAGCGCCCGACGATCCGGCCAAGCGCGCCGAGCTGGCGGCGATCGTCGCCAAGCTCGAGGGAATGTACGGCAAGGGAAAGTGGTGCGGACCGGACGGCAAGGGCAAGTGCCGCGACCTCGAGCAGCTCACCGACGTGATGGCAAAGAGCCGCAAGTACGACGAGCTGCTCGACGCTTGGGCAGGATGGCACAGCATCGCGCGCCCGATGCGACCGCTGTACGCCCGGTTTGTCGAGCTGTCCAACGAGGGCGCAAAAGCGATCGGCTTCCCCAACACCGGAGAGCTCTGGCGAAGTGGTTACGACATGAGCGCGGCGGATTTCGAAAAGGACACCGATCGCCTCTGGAATCAGCTCAAACCGCTTTACCAAGACCTCCACTGCTACGTTCGCTCGAAGCTTGCGCAGGCGTACCGAGGGAAGGTCCCCCGCGATGGACCAATACCCGCGCATCTGCTTGGCAACATGTGGGCTCAGGAGTGGAACAACATCTATCCGCTGGTGGTCCCGTACCTCAGCGAGGCCAGCCTCGACGTGGACGCCGGGTTGAAACGGCAGAAGTACGATCCGGTGAAGTTGGTGAAGCTCGGGGAGGCCTTTTTCAGGTCGCTCGGTCTGGACCCGCTGCCGAAATCCTTCTGGGAGCGGTCGATGCTCACCAAGCCCAAGGACCGCGAGGTGGTGTGCCACGCGAGCGCTTGGGATGTGAGCTACAGCGACGACCTGCGCATCAAGATGTGCATCAAGATTCGCGAGGAGGACCTGATCACCATCCACCACGAGCTCGGGCACGACTACTACTTCCACGCCTACTACAAATTGCCCGTCCTCTACCAAGCCGGAGCAAACGACGGCTTCCACGAAGCAATCGGCGATGCGCTCACGCTGTCGATCACGCCTGGCTATCTCAAGCAACTTGGCTTGCTCAACGCGGTGCCCAAGAGCGACAAGGGGCTGATCAACGAACAGATGAAGAGCGCGTTGGAGAAGGTGGCGTTTCTCCCGTTCGGCAAGATGATCGATCAGTGGCGGTGGGACGTGTTCTCGGCCAAGACGCCCCCGGCAAGTTACAGCGCCGCCTGGTGGGCGCTGCGCCGCAAGTACCAGGGCGTGGAGTCGCCGATTCCTCGCAGCGAAGACGACTTCGATCCGGGCGCGAAATTCCACATTCCGGCAAACGTTCCGTACACCCGCTATTTCCTCGCCCGCATCCTTCAATTCCAGTTTCACCGCGGGCTGTGCAAAGCGGCGGGCTACAAAGGTCCGCTCCACGAGTGCTCGATCTACGGAAGCAAGGAGGCGGGGAAGAGACTCTGGTCAATGCTCCAGCTCGGGGCGAGCAAGCCCTGGCCGGAGGCTTTGGCCGTGATGACCGGCGAACGCGAGCTCGATGCCGGAGCATTGCTCGAGTACTACCAACCGCTCAGTGCATGGCTAAAGCAGCAGAACGCGGGACAGAAGTGCGGTTGGTAGAGAGGCTGGGTCCGCGCGACCTCATTGCCGGTGGACATTTCGGTTAGGTCGCATTATCCATAAGCGCTCTGCGCTAACGCGACAGAGGGAGCGATGGATTTCCTCTCGCTCCATAACACGAAAGAAGAAGTGAGAAATGGCAACTGGTACGGTGAAGTGGTTCAATGATGCAAAGGGCTACGGGTTTATTACCCAGGATGGCGGCGGGGGCGATGTCTTCTGCCACCACACGGCAATTCAAGCGGACGGTTTCCGCACTCTGACCGAGGGCCAAAAGGTTCAATTCGAGACGACCAAGGGGCCCAAGGGACTGCAAGCCCAGAACGTCAGACCCATCTAGCCGAGGGGAAGAATTGTTGCACTGAAGGTCCGATCCTGCGAAGGGTCGGGCCTTCTGCATTTCGGGCGAGAAATGAGCACGTGCTTCGCGTGAATCAGGCGCCGATTCTACCGCTGCTGATGGCAGCGATTCTGGGGTGCGCGTCCGCATCGCGCCAGGCTCAGGCGCCCCAAGGTGGAACGCCCATGGATGAACGACAGAGCGCTTCTCTAAAGCAAGAGCTGATCGCGCAGCACGGCGACTCGCAACGCGAACGAATCAATCGCGGCGTCGACCAGGTCCTCGCGCTCTGGCGATCGACCGATGGAGATGCCGCCGAGTTCATCAAAGGCCACTTTATCGACGATCCGAAGTTGCTCGACGCGACGTTCGAAAGGTTGGAAGGCACCTTCGAGCAGCTGGACGGACATTTCCTGGAGATCGGACGCGAGCTGCGCCGGCCAAGCGACCTGGATCTGGGGCCGCTGCTCCCCGTCGATCCGCTGATGTCCGGCCTCGATCCGTCCGCGCACGTCACCGAGGACCTCTTTCAATCGAAGATCGCCTTCGAGGTTCTGCTCAATTTTCCGCTCGTCTCTCTGGAGGAGCGCCTCGCTCGCGGCAAGGATTACAGCCGCCGGCAGTGGGCGGAGGTCCGCCTCGCCGGTCGATTCTCCCGTCGAATCCCGCCGCCGATACAGCAGGAGATATCGAAGTCGGCATCGGAGGCCGAGCTTTACATCGCCCAGTACAACATCTGGATGCATCACCTGCTGACCGACGGCCAGCGGCTCTTTCCGCGCGGCCTGCGTTTGATCAGCCATTGGAACCTGCGCGACGAGCTCAAGGCCGACTACGCGGATCCGCAGGGATTGGAGAAGCAAAGGCAAATTCTGCGCGTGATGGAGCGAATCGTGACGCAGACCATCCCGGCTGGGGTGATCGACAATCCGCGTTTGGACTGGGATCCGGTGGTGAATTCGGTCGCCATCGCGCCGGTGGCCGAGGTGGAAGAGGGAGCGCCGAATCGCGTGCCAAATGCGAGCAATGCGCCGGAGCCGAACACGCGCTATGCGAAGCTTCTCTCGAATTTCCAAACCGCGAAGAAGGCGGATCCCTATTCGCCCATCGCGCCCACGACAATCGCGCGAAGCTTCGAGGGGCGCGAGATTCCGGAGGCGCGGGTCATTTCCTTACTGACTGAGGTTCTCAGCTCCCCTCTGGTGCTCAGAGTCGGGGGGCTGATCGAAAAGCGCCTCGGGCGCCAGCTGCAAGTGCAGGACCTTTGGTACGACGGTTTCCAACCGCGCTCGAAGCACCCCGAAAAAGAGCTGGATGCAATCACTCGCAAGCGCTACCCGAACGCCGAAGCGTTCGCGAAGGACATCCCACACATCCTGCAGAAGCTCGGTTTTTCGAAGCAGAAGGCGGAGTTCGTGGCCTCGCATATCGTCGTCGATCCGTCGCGCGGCGCGGGGCACGCGATGCCCGCCGCCCGCCGCGGAGACTTCCCTCACTTGCGCACCCGAATTGAAAAGGACGGGATGAATTACAAGGGCTACAACGTCGCCATCCACGAGCTCGGTCACAACGTGGAGCAGGTATTTTCACTCTACGAAGTGGATCACACGCTGCTTTCCGGCGTCCCCAACAATGCGTTCACCGAAGCGCTCGCTTTCGTGTTTCAAGCGCGGGATCTAGAGCTGCTCGGGCTGGCCAAACCGGACGCCGAATCCGAGCGCCTTCGCGTGCTCAATGATTTCTGGCAAACCTGGGAGATCGCCGGCGTCGCCCTCGTCGACATCGCGGTTTGGCATTGGATGTACGATCATCCGAGCGCGACGCCCGCCCAACTGCGCGATGCGGTGGTGCAGATCGCCAAGGAGAACTGGAACAAATTCTACGAGCCGGTCCTCGGCGGGAAGGATACTCCGCTGCTCGGAATCTATTCGCACATGGTTTCCTATCCGCTCTACCTCCCGGACTACCCGCTCGGGCATTTGATCGCCTTTCAGATCGAAGAGCAGGTGAAAAAAGCCGGCGTGCTCGGCCCCGAATTCGAGCGAATGGCCAAATATGGCTCGGTGACCCCAGACGTGTGGATGACAAACGCCACCGGTTCACCGGTGAGCGCCGCTCCGCTGCTGCGGGCGACGGAGAAAGCGCTGTCACCGTAAACAGACTTCAGGGGCGTCGCAGAGAACCTGGTTTCTGGTGCTGCTTGGCTATCTCGCTCCTTTCGAAAAACTGTTACCAGCTCGCGGTCGCTTCCGGGCAGTGTTGCCGCAGCAAGGTCAGAGCGAGCACGTTCCACGAGATGAAAGTGCCTTTGAGAGGCCAAAGCCCGCGCCCCGAATCGTCGTAGCATTCGTGCAAGGCGCCATGCCGCGCAAGCCCGCCGGCGAGTAGCCGCGCGGTCTTGATCGCCAGCTCGCGGGCCTCCGCTTTGAAGCCATAGGCCGCGAGCGCGGTGGCGAGGTAGTAGTTCGGCAGGATCCAAACAGGTCCGGACCAATTTGAAACCGGTCCCCGCGCGTCCTTCTTGCGATCGAAAAGCAACGCCCGCCTCGCCTGCTGGAACAGGGGATCGTCGGCGGGCGCGGTTCGTATCCCCCGCGGGCCCCAGTACGACGCCGGATCGAGGACCCGAGAGACGATTCGAAGCGCGTGCTCTTTGGACGGGACGCCGGCATAGAGCGGCAAGAAGCAGATCCAGCTGCGGCTCGGCTTGAGCGTGCCGTCCGGGTCGACGCTCCTGACGATTTCTCCCTCGAGGCTCCCGACGCCGTGAACCCAGCGCAGCGCCACATATCGCCCGCCGCGATCGTCCTCGTACCAGAGCAGGCGCTCCATGCGTTCGGCGAGCGCGTCGGCCTTCTCGACCCACTCCGAAGAATCGGCGGTGCCTTGCAGCGCCGCGACCAACTCGCCGAGTGCGCGGTACTCGAGAACCATGAACGCATTGGTATCCGGACCCTCGACGGATTTGTCCGGAAACCCCGCCGTGAGCAGATCGGAATCGAATCCGCTTTGGAGCGAGGAATGAGTGAGGAAAAGTCCGTGGAGGCCAACGTACTCGTCTTCGAGGAAGCGGACGAAGCGGATGACTCGCTCGAGCACGCGGTTGTGCTCGAGCCACGAGGGACCATCGGCGCCGAGGCTGTGCATCGCCCGCAGCGCGTACTGCGCGATCACCGGTTTCGAGGGCTCCGCCTCTCGGCTCTTATGGCCAAGCTCGGCTCGATGGACGCGGCCGGAGGGTTCCGCGCAGTCGAGCAGGCAGAGCAGGCTGCCGATGGCTGCCTCGCGAATTGCGCCGTGCCGCAACAGCTCGATCGCCGATTCGCTCGCGTCGTGGTGGAACAAGCCGAGGCTGTAGTCGCCGGCGACAAAATTGTCTCCGGTGCTCGGCCGCGCAAGCGGCTCTTCCAACCCGGCGCCGACCTTCCGCTGCTCGCCTCGACGCCTTCGAAAGTATGCTTCCGTTGCTTCGCTCGGCGGCATTGGCGCGAGCCACGGATGGCGAAAGCGATCGATCGGCGATCGAATGCAACGAACGGACTGCTCGATGAGATATCGGCGCAGCTCGTCGAATTCCCCAGGGGCGATCGCCGTCGCTCCCGGCTGAACGTGCTCCGGGGCCGGCAAGGAGCTACTGCTGGATCGAGAGCAGCTCGATCTCGAAGGTCAATGTGGCGCCCGGGGGAATAACCGGGGGATGCCCTCGGTCGCCGTAGGCGATCGAGGACGGGCAGACGAGCTTCGCCTTGCCGCCCACCTTCATCTTCTGAACTCCCTCCGTCCAGCAAGGGATGACCTGGTTCAGCCCGAATTCCGCCGGCTGCCCCCGCTTGTACGAGCTGTCGAACTCCTTGCCGTCGTCAAGCGTCCCTCGGTAGTTCACCTTTACCCGGTCCCTCGGTCCGGGCGATGGCCCAGTGCCCGCCTTCAGCTCGGTGTAAACCAATCCGGACGCAGTCTTCTCCTCCTTAGGGGCGGCCGCTTTCTTGGACTTGCTCTTCTCGGCATTGGCCGGCGCGGTCCCACCCGTTTGCGCCACTTGCATGGGTTTCTGCTCCTCGCGCGTATTGAGAGCCGACGGCGCGGCGTGGGCAAGCGAGGCTGATGTCACGGCTGCGATCAAGAACGTCTTGTACATGATTCCACCTTTCC